>NZ_CP067977.1:2112500-2412500 GCF_016656965.1 Brevundimonas vitisensis | reverse complement strand
TCATAGGCGGTGCGTTGCGCTGTCAGGCGGGCGGTCTGATCCGGCGTGACGGGCGATCCGGACTCGGCCAGGCGCAGGGCCTCTGCTGCCCATTTGGCGCGGGCCGTGGCGGTCAGCACGGCCAGTTTCTGGAAACTGGCGGTGTCCGCCTGGGCCAGCATATGGCCGATGACTTCCCGGTTCGAGACGAAGGCGGTGTAGTCGATCTGTTCCATCAGGCCGCGCAGGCGGCGCTGTTCGTGGGGATCGTTATCCTGCGGCTCGAAATGGTCGCGCTGGCGGCGGTAGCTGCTGGTCTGGATGGTCGACATCGTGCGTCTCCCGGAGGGAAGACATCAGGCTGCGCCCGTTCGATTAACGCAGGGTTTCAGCGGGGCTTCAGCACCATGACCGTCGAGGTACCGTGGGCCAGCAGACGCCCACCCGTGTCACGCACCGTCGCCTCCGTCGTGATGATCTGCCGGCCGGCATTGATGACGCGGCCCTCGCACCGCACGCGGCCGGTATCCACCAGGATCGGTCGGGTAAGGTTGCCCGTGGTGGATAGGGTCGTGTAGCCGACCCCGGCGGGCAGGGTGGAGTGCGCCGCACAGGCCGTGGCGCTGTCAATGAGGGCCAGGGCCCAGCCCCCGTGGACCGTTCCGGCGGGGTTCAGCAGATGCGGCCCCGTCTGCCCCTCGAATACGGCCATGCCGTCACCGACCTCGACCAGTCCATAGGTCAGCGTCAGGCCCATGGCGACCGGCGGCAGACGGCCCTCGATGATCGCCTGAAGCAGGTCACGCCCGGACAAGGTTCCAAAGGCCTCGGCCGCCGTGTTCGGATGGAATTCAGCGGAAATTGCAGCTCACTCCCGACCAAAGGGCCGTGATTTTTGCCTGCGGCCCCGGCCCGTCCAGGATGCCGTAAAGCTGCCCGGCGGCGAATTCCTGGCCCAGGGTGGTCTCGCTGACCGTCACGCCAGCATAGACGTCTTCCATTTCGGCTCGGGTCGAGCCGACGCCGATGCCGCTCATGGTGGTGGGACCGGCGGCATTGACGGCCCAACCCGCGAACGCGTCATTCTGGAAATAGGCGGTCAGGCCGTCCGACCACCCGACATAGACCAGGGGTCCGGCCCCGCACTCGCTGTTCAACCCCTGCTGAGCCGGGGCCCCGCGGCCAGCGGTCAGGGCTTCGTTCGCCGCCTTGGCGGGCTGGCCGAAGGCAATGAGGAGGGTGGAACCGGTCGGGGAGACCAGACGAAGACCCTCGGCGTCCAAGGCAGTGGGCGTCGTGGTCGCCGAGGTCGGTGTCTCCGTCGAAGGCGTCGCTGGCTCGGTCGTCGTTTCGGCCGGTGCATCCGCCGGCGGCGGCGGCGACTCTCCACAGGCACCGAGAGCCAGCACAACAGCGATCGCAAGCATGGGGCGCAGATGAGTCATGCGCCGGACACTAGATTGAAATTGTGCCGGAGCGAAGCGCCTCTTGTCGCGACTTCGGTTTCAGTCCCGGGGCTTGCGAAGGGTCCAGGGCACGAAGTTCGACGGGTGGCTGACCACGGGGCCGTTGCCGCGCGTGGATCGTGGATTGACCAGCATCCCGCCCCACAGGGCAAAGGACATCATGGCGTGCTGGAGGTTGCGCTCCTTGTCGTTCATCTTGGCGTCTCCTTTCGCGTGAACGATGAAAAGAGACGCGTCGTGCTGTTCGGGAATCTCACCGTCATAGTCGTTTCGCGTCGTCCTCCTTGTCGCTCATTCGGCCGGGATTTGCAAGTTTTTTGATCCGCTACCGGAGCATTTGTTATCGAACCGTCGCCGAAAAGACCGATCGACCTGTCCGCTGTGCCGCGCGCAGTGGTCACGCCCTGCATCAAGGTCTGCATCGTGGACGGCGCGACCGGCCTGTGTCTGGGGTGCCTTCGCAGCCTGACCGAAATCGGCAGTTGGAGCAGCATGACCGCTGACGAGCGCGCTGCAGTCATGGCGGAGCTTCCGGCGCGGCGTGATCAGATTGATCCCGCCAAGTTGGAGGGCGGGCCCCAGAGGACTTAACCCTTCATCAGCCACGCCGATTCACCCGATCCCAATCGGTGCGTGCCAGGGTCGCTTCGGGCCGCAGAAGCAGCCTTCAGTCGCGTGTGTGCTGCTCATGATCCGTTTCGATGCCTCGTCCGCCTTCGTCATGACCCTGGCCGTGGCCTCGGCTCTGACCACTGCCCTGTGGCTGAACCGACTGGGCGACCGGGGCGAGGCGCAGGCGGCGACGATGGCTCCGATGGTCGCGACGGCCCACGGCAGCGCGGCCCAGATCATCAAGTCCGCCGACGGCCATTTCTGGGCCGAGGCCGAAATCGACGGCCGGGCTGTCCGCGTCATGGTCGACACTGGGGCCAGTGTCGTCGCCCTGACCCGTGCCGATGCGGCTCGCCTGGGCTTCCCGCTGACGGACAGCGATTTCACGGGATCGGTCCAGACGGCGTCGGGCACCGTCCCAGCCGCGCCGATCGAACTGGCCAGCGTCGCCGTGGCCGGGGCTCGGGTAGATGCCGTCCAGGCCCTGGTGGTCCAGGAAGGCCTGCCCCATTCGCTACTGGGCATGAGCTATCTGGGGCGGCTGTCGCGTTTCGAGGCCACGCCGACCGGCCTGACCCTGCGGCCCTAGAGCGCCTTCAGCACCACCGACAGGGCGGTCAGCAGCAGATAAAAAGCAAAGGCCTTGCGCAGCACGCGCCGATCCAGCCGATGGGCCAGACGCGCGCCGAACGGTGCCGTCAGGGCCGTCAGCACCCCCATGATCAAGGCTGCTGGCAGGTTCACGTAACCCAGCGACAACGGCGGCCGTCCCGGCGCGTCCCAGCCGAAGATCACGAAGCCAACCGTCGCAGCCGCCCCGATCGCCATGCCGAAACCGGAGGCCGTCGCCACGGCCTGATGGATAGGCCTGCCGCACAGGGTCATCAGCATGCCGCCGAAGCTGCCGCCGCCGATCCCCATCATGGCCGACAGCAGACCGATGCCGGTCCCCGCCCCGCGCCGGCCCCAGCCCTGAGGCAGGTCGGACCGGAGAGTAATACGCTCGGGCAACAGCCCCATCTGCGCCGCGATCAGGGCCAGGCAGATGCCATAGACGATGGCCAGACCCTCCATCGAGGTGATCCCGGCGACGAAGGCCCCGACCAGAGCCCCGAAACCCACCCAGGGGATCCAGGTTTTCAGCACCGCCTCGTCCACGGCACCGTGCTGACGATGGGCCGCCAGCGAGCGCCACGAAGTCGCGACGATGGTCAGCAGGGACGAGCCGACCGCCACATGCAGATTGCTCTCGCCGCCGACGCCCAGAACCTCGAAGGCATAGAACAGCACCGGCACGATGACCGTCCCGCCCCCGACGCCGAACAGTCCGGCGATGACGCCCGCAAACACCCCTGCCCCGGCCATAGCCGCCAGCAGGACCAGCGCGTCGGAAAGGGTCAGGGCGGTCAGGCGGCCCGTCCGACGGAATCGGTTTCGACAGGATCCCGTCCCAGCCGGGCCTCGGCTTCGCGCACGGCTTCCACGGCCCGGTCGACGACCTCCAGACCCGCGCCCGGCTGACATGCCTCGACCGTCAGGATGCGGCGGAAGCTGCGCGCCCCGGGCCGTCCGTGCATCAGACCCAGCATGTGACGGGTCATGGCGTGCAGACCCCATCCCTCAGCCAGACGCGCGGCCATATAGGGTTTGTAGCGTTCAATGGCCTGATACGGATCGACGTCCGGCGTCGCCTCTCCGAACACGCGCCGATCGACCTGCCCCAGCAAAGCCGGTTCGTGATAGGCCGCGCGGCCCAGCATGACCCCGTCCAGCTGGACGCCGTCCGCATCGTCCAGATGGGCGTCTACGGCTTCAAGCGAGGTAATGCCGCCGTTGATGACGATGGTCAGATGCGGGCGCTCGCGCTTCAGCTGGCGGACCAAGGCATAGTCCAGCGGGGGCACGTCCCGGTTCTCCTTGGGCGACAGGCCCTGCAGCCAGGCCTTGCGCGCATGGACGACGAAGGTCGTCACGCCGACCGCCGCACAGGCATCGACCGTGGCGAACAGGGAAAGCTGCGGGTCCTGATCGTCCACGCCGATCCGGCATTTGACGGTTGCAGGAACATCCACCGCCCCGGCGATGGCCGCCATGCAGTCGGCGACCAGTTCCGGCTCGCGCATCAGACAGGCACCGAACCGGCCGGACTGAACCCGATCGGACGGGCAGCCGACGTTCAGATTGATCTCATCATAGCCAAAGGACGCCCCGATCCGGGCCGCCTGGGCCAACTGGTCCGGGTCCGACCCGCCCAGTTGCAGGGCAACGGGATGCTCACAGCCGTCAAAGCCCAGCAACCGCTCGCGATCGCCGTGAATGACGGCGGGTGCCGTGACCATCTCGGTATAAAGCAGGGCGCGCCCCGACAGCGCACGGTGGAACGCCCGGCAATGCCGGTCGGTCCAGTCCATCATCGGGGCGACCGACAGGCGGTGAGGCGCGAACGAACTCATCGGATCAGATTACGACAAGTCGGTCCGCGCCGCATCCTGCGCCTATTTGCCGAACAGCTTGGCCCAGCGGCGCTTGTCGCGGTTCTTCCAGGTGCCGCGGTGATAGGCGTCCGATCCGATCAGCGGCACGACCGTGGTCGCTTCGGCAAAGACCATCTGCTCGTGCGTGGTCTGGACCTTGCCCCAGGAGGCGGCTTCTTTCAGCGTCGAGGACGAGCAGGCACCGTCGCGGACGTCGGCGACCGTGATCTGGACCGCATAGCGGTGCATCTCGGCTTCGATCCCCAGGATCTCGGCGCAGACGACCGTGTCCTGGGCAAAGTTCTTGGGCACCCCGCCGCCGACCATGAACAGGCCGGTCACGCCCGCCGCGATCTTGATGTCGGTCAGTTCGCGGAAGTCGGCGACCGCGTCGATCATCAGATAGGGCTTGCCCTCGGCCATCCGCTCCTTCTGGTGCTTGACCAGGCCGAAGCCGGCCGAGGAGTCGACGAAGGCCGGGCAGAAGATCGGCACGCCTTCTTCATAGGCGGTCTGGATCAGGCTGCCGGGCTTCTTGGCGTTGCCCTCCGACAGCCACTTGCCCATTTCCCAGATGAACTCACGGCTGGAATAGCCGCGCGGCTCCAGCCGGTTGCAGATTTCCAGGATGGTGTGGTCGCAGGCCTGGAGCTCTTCCTCGTCGATATAGGTGTCGTAGATCCGGTCGATGTAGTTGTCGCGCAGGACGTTGTCGTCCACCTCGCCAGCGGCCTGATAGTGTTTGAAGCCCAGGGCCTCGAAGAAATCCATGTCGACGATGGAGGCGCCGGTGGCGACCACGGCGTCGATCATGCCGAACTTCACCATGTCGCGGTACACATGCATGCAGCCGCCGGCGGAGGTCGAACCGGCCAGGATCAGCCAGGGCGAGCAGTCCTTGTCCTCGAGCGCCATGTTGAAGATGTCGGCAGCGCGGGCGGTGTCCCGGCTCGAGAACGACATCTTGCGCATGCTGTCGATGATCGGGCGCGCGTCGAAGGACGTGATATCGATGTGTTCGACGACGTTCTGAAGCAGCTCGGCCTTGGTATTCTTTTGAACGGGAGCGTTCATTGCAAGGGTTTCCCTTTGGTTTGAGCGCCCGTCGATCCACAAGGACCCGGTCGGGACGGAGCGACCGCCGGGAGGCGCCTAATAGGGTGCGAAAGCGGCGAGATTCAAGCAGCGAAGCCACCAAAGCCAACCTTTACCGGAACAGGACGCCATGTGACGCCTTCTGGACCAGACTAAGGGGGCCTCATGAACCGCTGGCGATATTATTGGCGGGTGCTCAGCACCCAGATCTGGTTTCGGGCCGGGCTATATGCTGGCTTTGGCGTTGCGGCGGCCTTGACCGCTGCACTGGTGGCCCCCCTGGTCCCGCGCGAAGTCGCGGACCGGCTTGGGGGAGAGTCCGTCGAGGCCATTCTGACCATTCTGGCCTCCAGCCTTCTGGCGGTGGCGACCTTTTCCCTGGGGGCGTGGGTCAGCGCCTATACCGCCGTGTCGCAGGCGGCTTCACCTCGCGTCGCGGTACTGATCACCTCCGATGAATCGACGCAAAAGGCGCTGGCCACCTTCGTCGGGGCCTTTCTCTATGCCGTGGTCGCGGTCACGGCCATTCACGCCCGCTTTTATGGGGCCGAAGGACGCGCCGTTCTTTATCTGACCAGTCTGGCTGTCGTCTGCCTGGTCGCGTTTCGCCTGCTGGCCTGGATGAGCCGTCTGTCGAACCTGGCCCGGGTGGGCCACATGATCGAACTGGTCGAACAGCGCACCGCAGACTGTCTGGCTTCGCAGCCGCCGACGCCGGCACCCCCGCCCGTCGAGGGTGAAATCTTTGAGGCGCCCGCGACCGGCTACATCCAGAACATCGACCTGCCCCATCTTCAGCGTCTCGCCGAAGAAAAGGATGGACGCATCGAAATCCTGGCCCCGGTCGGCAGCTTTCGCCGCCGCGGGGAGCCCTTGGGGCGGATCAGTTTCGGCAAGCCGGACGAGAAGACGACGGAGACCTTGCAGTCGGCGTTTTCAATCGCGCGGACGCGGACCTTCGATCAGGATCCTCGCTTCGGCCTGATCGTCCTGGGCGAGATTGCGGCGCGGGCCCTGTCTCCAGGCATCAACGATCCGGGGACGGCGGCGGAGGTGGCCGGGGTAGCGGTGCGCCTTCTCGACAACTGGGCACGCCGGGCCGATCCGGAAGCGGACGCCAATGCTCAGAACGACAGGGTCACCCGGCCGAGCCTCGACCCGCAGGTCCTGATTCAGGACGTGTTCGGCCCCATCATCCGCTATGGCCTGGACGATCCGATCGTGGCGATCCGGGTGCAGAAGGGGTTGCAGTCGCTCGCGGCGTGCCAATCGGCGGTATCGGACGCAGCCCGGTCGCTGGCGCTGGAGGCGGCCGAACGCGCGCGTGAAGGCCTTCACCCGGCCGATCGTCGTCGGTTTGATGCCCAGTTTGCAGGGCGCGACTGATCCGGAGGTCCCTGCCAGGGTCGGTGGAACGGCGCGAACCGTCCCACCAAAACCGACCGGGTCTTAGCGACGCGACTTCTTGCGCTGACCGGCCTTGCCCTTGGGACGCGACAGGCGGACGACCTTGCGAGCCTGCTCCTCCGCCGTGGTGCGCACGGTCGGGATGGAGCGCGGTGCGAGGCCATAGAGCGACGCCATCGGGGCATCCTCGACCGCGGCGATGTCATGCTCGCCATAGCCGTTGAAGCCCGTGGACATCGCCACGCCGTAAGCGCCCAGCATGCCGATTTCGATGAAGTCACCTTCACGGATATCGGCCGGCAGATAGAACGGACCCGGCATGTGGTCGATGGAATCGCAGGTCGGCCCATAGAACTGGAACGGCTTGAGATCGGCCGAGGCCGCTCCGTCCCGGACCAGCTTGGTCGGGAAGGGCCAGCGCGAGTGGGTCGCATCGAACAGCGAGCCATAGGACCCGTCGTTCAGATACAGAGCATCGCCCTTGCGCAGGTCCACACGCGCCAGGATCGACGAGCTTTCGGCGACCAGGGCGCGGCCCGGCTCACACCACAGCTCGGTCGTTTCCGACACGGGCATTTCGTTGAAGCCGCGATGGATGGCGTCGGCGTATTCGCTCATGTCCGGAGGGACCATGCCCGGATAGACCGAGGGGAAGCCACCGCCCACGTCGACGATGTCCACGATCACGCCCGCACGGCTGATGGCACGACCGACCTGGGCCATGGCGGCCTGATAGGCGGTCGGCCGCATGCACTGCGACCCGACATGGAAGCATACCCCCATCAGACCGTCCTTGACCGCCCGGCGGACGGACAGCAGCAGAGACGGGGCCTGATCGGGAGAGACGCCGAACTTGCCCGACAGGGAATAGGCCGCACCATCGGCCGAGACCGCCATGCGAACGAGCAGATTCAGGTCCGTCGCACCGCCCGTGGCGTCGAGGATCTTCTGCAGCTCATCCTCGCAGTCGAGCGAGAAGGTGCGAACGCCATAGTCGAAGTAGGCCTTGGTAATGGCCGTGCGGCTCTTGACCGGATGCATGAAGGCAATCCGCGCATCGGGATCGACCGAGCGCACCAGTTCGATCTCGGCGATCGAAGCGGCGTCATAACCCTTCACTCCGGCGTCCTTCAGGGCCTCGATGACCCACCGCGAAGGGTTGGCCTTCACGGCATAGAAGACGTCAGCCTTTAGATTGTCCTGGAACCAGCGCGCCGCTACGGCAACCGAACGCGGCCGCACGAGGGCGACGGGGCGTTCAGGGGACCGCTCGCGGACCAGGTCCAGGGGAAATTGGTACGTGCGCAATTCACGTAAACCCCTGTAATTGTTGAACCCAGCCGGCGTTAGCAGCGCAAACGTAAGACCTACGGGGTCCGCCGGAAGCCGCGATGTAGGGTCACGGGACTGTCATGTAAAGCGGTATTTTTGCGACATTTGAGCCTTTGGCCGCGCGCTTGTCCGACTTCGGACGGAAGTCGATCGCGTCAGAAGGATATGCTGAAGGCATAGTCCGGCCAGTCGCCGCGGTCTGCGGCGCTCTGATCCAGGTGGATTTGCCGGTTCCCGTTGGAATCCAGGCCGTTGACCAGCAAACATCGGGTCTGGCCCACATGCTCCAGGACCAGCAGGACCGTCCCGCTGGAGTCCCGTCTGATATAGGGTTTCCAGCGTGACTTCGGGTCGGTCCGGCTTCCGCCCAGACCGACCTCGTCCGAATATTTGACCTGACGCCCCGCCTTGGTCTGGTGGCTGTAGCTCTTGAAGCTGTAGTGCCCCAGGAACTTGTCCGTATCCATGGCCCGGAGCAGCACGGCATCCGCCGGCGCGCCCGCCCCTTCCGCCGGCATCATCTGCCACCAGTGATTCGGGGCCGTGCGGGTCCGCTCGCCATGATCGGCGAACACCGGCTTCTGTCCGCGATAGCTCTCGCTGGCCCAAATACCGCTTGTGACCGCGATCGGATGGCGATCGGCCCCGGTGTCCCACTCCAGCATCCGTTTGCGGGCCGTCGTAAGGCCCAACCGCAAGGAACCCTTGCCGATGTAGATTTCGGCATAAAGGTCGAAGGCCATCGGACAGACGTGGGCGATCCCGTCCATCAGCCAGTCTGTGGCCATCCCCGCCAGGCCCGGGCGTGTCAGAAGCGCGGGGTTGTCGACGCTGTTCGGGGCGTATTCCTCCTTGCTGGCCTGACGCAGGAACGGATTGCCCCGCTCGACCAGATACTGGTTCACCGCGATGATGGCCGTGGCCAGCAGGCCGAAATAGCCGGACATGTCCACATGGGCGGCCAGCAGCTTGTCGACATAGTCCTTCAGTCCGACGGCCCGGCGCCGGAACATTTCGTCCGACAGTTCGCGGATGTGACCGCCGGTCGTTTTGGGCCCATGGATCGGCTCGCCCCGGTTCCAGAACCCGTCCGGGGTCGTCTGGCCGGACCCGAACAGCTTTTGAGAAAGATCATCCGCCAGTTCGCGAGCCGAGCCGCGTGAGGCGGGCTCCAGAAAGCTGATCATGCGCTTGAGCTGACGCGCCTCGGGCTCGCGCTTCATGGCCAGATGCAGACCGTGGATTTCGGTGTGAATGCGCTCCAGCGGGATGCGATAGCCGACATCGGCCCGCAGTTCAGCCAGCTGGGACTTCAGCACCTCCTGCCCCTTGACCAGCAGGTCCAACTTCTCGTCCAGCGCGTCGAAGCGAGCGTTCTCGCCGCCGATCAAGGTCCAGAGAAGGGTGGTTGCAGCCCCCTTGCCAGCCTGTTTGGCCCCCTCTTTGAAAGTGAACCTTGCCAGTGCCTTGAACGCCGAAAGCGGCAACCCTACGTCAGTCATGATCGCTCCTTTTGCAACTTTCGGTTGCAGATAGAGCGAGTCGGCATCCTGGGCCAGTGATCGCCACCGCTGGACGAAATCGACACCGCTGTGTCATTAAGACTTGCCGACGGCCCGCAGACGGGCCATGCGGCGCGCCCTTGCAACAGCTGACAGCGTGTCCATGACAACCGCATCCGCCGCTGTCGCGTCCGTTCGCGACGTGTCCAAGACCTTTGGTGCCCGCAAGGCACTGGACGGCGTATCCCTTGATGTCGCTGCCGGAGAGATGGTGGCCCTGATCGGCCCGTCCGGCTCTGGCAAGTCGACGCTGCTGCGGTCGATCACCGGGCTGCAGCCCATCGACCCCGGTAAGGGCCGCATCGACGTCTTCGGCGAAACCGTCCAGCAGAACGGCCGCGTGACCGGGGCCGTGCGCCGGGCGCGCGGCAAGCTGGGCATGATCTTCCAGCAGTTCAACCTGGTCGGCCGCCTGTCGTTGTTCTCGAACGTCATGCTGGGGGCCCTCGGCCGTATTCCCGGCTGGCGCGGGGCACTGGGCCTGTGGCCGTCGCAGGACAAGGCCCGCGCCATGGCAGCCCTGCACCGCGTCGGCGTGTCCGATTACGCGGCCCAGCGCGCCAATACCCTTTCGGGCGGTCAGCAACAGCGCGGGGCCATCGCCCGCGCCCTGGTCCAGGGCGCACAGGGCATATTGGCCGACGAACCGGTGGCCTCCCTCGATCCCGTCTCCGCCCGCAAGGTCATGGAGCTGCTGGTCGAGCTGAACAAGCGCGACGGCCTGGGCGTCATCGTCACCCTGCACCAGGTCGACTATGCCATTCGCTATTGCGACCGGGTGGTCGCACTGAAGTCCGGCAAGATCGTCTATGACGGCCCGGCGACCGGGCTGGACACCCGTATCCTGATCGACATCTACGGTCCCGAGTTCGAGGACGCGTTCTGGGAAACCAAGGCATGACCGCTTTCAACACCCAAACCCTGAGCCGACGCCTGGTGGCCATGGCTGGCGCCCTGTCGCTGCTGGGCCTGGCGGCCTGCGGCGGCGAGGAAAAGTCTGCGGGCGCTGCCCCGACCGCGATCACCTTCTCCATCCTGTCGGCCGAGGGCCAGGCGTCCTCTGGCCCGCTGTGGGAACCGCTGCTGGAAGACATGTCCAAGGCGATCGGGGTGGAGGTGAAGCCCTTCTTCGGCTCCAACTATACCGTCCTGGTCGAGGCGATGCGCGGCAACCAGACCCAGGTCGCCTGGTTCTCGGCCAAGCCGATGCTGGAAGCGATCGACCGCGCCGACGCCGAGGTGATTGCCCGTACCGTCGATATCGAGGGGCGTGACAGCTATCGCTCGACCCTGATCGTGCGCCGCGGATCGGGCATTACTCTGGAAGACGTGATGGCCTGCGGGCGGCGTTTTGACTTCGGCATCGGCGATGCCCAGTCGACGTCGGGCACCCTGGCCCCGCTGACCTTCCTGTTCAACGCGCGTGGCGTCGTCCCGGCCCAGTGCTTCAAGACCGTGCGGTCGGCCAACCACCAGGCCAACGCCTTCGCCGTCGCCAATGGCGTGGTCGACGTGGCCACGTCCAACACCGTCAACACCGTCTTCATGACGCGTCAGAATCCGCAGATCGCCAGCCAGATCGAGGAAATCTGGTTCTCGCCGCCGATCCCGGAGTCCGGCATCGTGCTGCGCGCCGACCTGGACCCGGTCCTGAAAGAAAAGATCCGCGCCTTCTTCCTGGGCTATGGCCAGGGTGAGGGAGCCGAGGCCGAGCGCCAGCGCGCGGTCCTGGCCGGTCTGAACTATTCGCAGTTCCGTGCCGCCGACGACACCTATCTGGACCCCGTCCGCGAAATGGTGGCCGACCAGGCCCTGACCGAGGCCCGCGCCAAGGGCGACACCGCCGGCGCAGCCGCTGCCGAAGCCGAACTGAGCACCCTGCGTGCCCGCCGTCAGGTGCGGCCTTGACCGTAGCCTCGACTGCCGCCGCCTCTGCGATCCCCAAGCCGCCCAGCAAGTCCGCGGCCGCCTGGGCCATGGATGTCCTGTTGTGGGGCGGCATCGCTGTCGCCCTGATCATCAGCTTCACCGACGTGGACCTGCCCAACCTGCCGCGACTGGCCAGCAACTCCGGCAGTATGGAGGCCCTGGGCCGCGACCTGCTGCGTCCTGATTTTGGTGACTGGCGCCTGTTCGTGAAGCAGATGTTCCAGACCATCCAGATCGCTCTGTGGGGCACCTTCCTGGCCGTCTTCATGGCCATTCCGCTGGGTCTGGCTGCCGCGCGCAACATCGCCCCTGCCTGGGTTGTCTGGCCGGTGCGCCGGGTCATGGACATGCTGCGGTCCATTCCCGATCTGGTCATCGGCCTGCTGTTCGTGGTGGCTGTGGGCCTGGGCCCGCTGGCCGGTGTCCTGGCCATTTCGCTGAACACCGCCGGCGTGCTGGCCAAGCTGTTCTCCGAAGCGGTCGAGTCGATCGACAAGGGTCCGGTCGAGGGCGTGCGCGCCACCGGTGGGTCGGGCCTGCATGAGATCGTCTGGGGCGTGATTCCCCAGGTGGCTCCGCTGTGGACGTCGTTTGCCCTTTACCGCTTCGAATCCAACAGCCGCGCGGCCACCGTGCTGGGCCTGATTGGCGCGGGCGGGATCGGCCAGGTGCTGTTCGATCGGATGAACGCCTTCGCCTTCCGCGAAGTGGCCGCCATCGTGGTGGTGATCATCGTCGCCGTGACCCTGATCGACACCCTGTCGCAGATCATGCGCAAACGGTTGCTGTAACGTCACACAGCTTTGATCTAAGCGGGTCTCGACCTGTTCCAGACGAGGCCCCCGATGATCCGCACCCTGTCGACCGGCGTCTGCGCCCCGGCCCTGCTCGCCCTGAGCGTCATTGCCCTGTCCGGCTGTGACGGCGGCCAGGGAAGCACCCGCTCGGGCATCTGGGCAGCAGGGTCCTCGACGGTCTTTCCGTTCACCACTCGCGTGGCCGAGAATTTCGCGCGCGCAACCGACAGCGCCATGCCGCGTGTCGAATCGCTGGGCACCGGCGGCGGCATCCAGGCCTTCTGTGCCGGCATCGGTCCGGCCACGCCGGACATCGCCAATGCGTCGCGCCAGATGAAGGCGTCCGAGTTCGACATGTGCCGGGCCAACGGCGTCACCGATATTCTGGAGATCAAGATCGGCTATGACGGCCTGGTCGTCGCCATTGCCCGCAACGGCAAGGACTATGCCTTTGAAGGGGCCGACCTCTATCTGGCCGTCGCCAAGCAGATCCCTGGCCCGAACGGCTTCATCGCCAACCCCAACACCGACTGGAGCCAGGTCCGGCCGGGCCTGCCGTCTGGACGGATCCTGATGTACGGGCCGCCGCCGACGTCCGGCACGCGCGACTCCTGGGTCGAACTGGGCCTGACCCCCTCGGCAGAGGCCCTGCCTCAACTGGCTGCCCTGGCCGAAAGCGACGCCGACCAGTTCGAGGCCATCGCCCATACGGTGCGCGAGGACAGCGTCTGGGTCGACTCCGGTGAGAACGACAACGCCATCGTCCAGACCCTGACCCGCACGCCCGGTGCCATGGGCGTGTTCGGCTATTCCTTTCTGGAGCAGAACAACGATCAGGTGAAAGCTGCCAGCGTCAACGGCGTCTATCCGACACTGGAGACCATCTCTTCGGGCGACTATCCGATTGCGCGGTCGATGTTCATCTATGTGAAGCTGGCCCATATCGGCGTGACGCCGGGTCTGGAGCAGTTCATCACCGAGTATCTGTCCGACGCCTCGGCGGGACGCGGCGGCTATCTGCAGGACCGGGGCCTGGTGCCGCTTCCGCCCGCCGAGCTGGAAGCCCAGCGCGCCGCCGCCCGCGCCCGCACACCGATGCAGCGCCCGCAGTAGGGACGCCGCCTCGCCCCGCGATCACGGGGCGAGGCAGACCTCAGCCTCAGACCTTGGCCGACCGGCTGCGGGTCCAGGCATAGAGGGCCACAACAACCACCGCGAAGGTCGCAATGCCCGCCGTCATCGCCGGCCAGGTCGACCCTTCCGGCAACATGGCAAAGGGCGCGTCATTGCCGGTGCCGACGATGACCCCGGCCGTCATGACCAGGAACAGGCTCTCGCCCACGATCAGGCCGGAGGCCAGCAGCACGCCCATCCGCCTACCGACGTCCGCAAAGCGCGTCGTCTTGATCGCCCGGTCGTAAAGCCATCCGCAGATCGCCCCGATCACCAGCATGGTGGTGACGGCAGCCGGCAGATAGAAGCCGATCCCCACGGCCAGGGGCGGCAGCTTCATCCGGTCCTTGGTCGCGGCGCGCAGCACGATGTCCAGCACGATGATGACCACGCCGATCACGGCCCCCAGGCCGATCAGGTCCCAGCGCAGCCCGCCCTCGATCACGCCCTTGGCCAGGGCCGAGATCAAGGTCGCCTGAGGCGCGGCCAGGGGCTCGTCAGCGATGCCCTGCGGGCCGCCCGCAAAACCAAAGGCCTGGTTCAACAGGTTCAGGATCAGCGGAATGACCAAGGCCCCTGCCCCCACACCCACGATCAGGGCGGCCTGCTGACGCCAGGGCGTGGCCCCGACCAGCTGGCCCGTCTTCAGGTCCTGAAGATTGTCATTGGCGATGACCGCGACGGCAAAGACGACAGCCGTCACGATCAGTGCGAAGGCCACCACCGATGGGTCGGCGGGCAGTCCGGCCAGGCTCAGCACGCCCAGCATCAGCAGCGAGGCGATCACGATCGCCAGGATGCCGACGCCCGACACCGGGCTGTTGGACGATCCGATCAGTCCGGCCATGTACCCGCAGATGGCGGCAACGGCGAAACCGATGACGATGACATAGATCAGCCCCCCGCCGACCAGCAGGGCAGTCGAGGAGGCCAGGGTCGGGTTGCCCTGGGCGAACCAGGCCAGCAGACCTGCGATCCCGACCAGGCAGCCGAGCGAGATCATGCCGACGAGGCCGATCGGGATGTCCTGCTCGGTGCGGTCCAGCACCTCTCCACCCTGACGACGGCGGTTGGCCGCCAGCGCCGAGACCAGTCCGCCGATCAGCGGCCCGGCCAGCTTGATCAGGGTCCACAGGGCCGCCACGCCGATCACGCCCGCCCCCATGAAGCGCACCTCGCGGGCCCAGACCGTCCCGGCCAGTTCTTCGGCCGCAGCCCCCGGCTCCAGGGTCGTGGCGATAGAGGGAATGCCGTTGGCCGTCAGCCAGGCGATGGTGTCCGGGCTGGTCAGAATCGGCACGGCGATGGCCCACGCCAGGATCAGTCCGAACAACTGCGCCAGGCCCACGGCCAGCCCAATCAGATGACCCGCGCCCAATAGGGCGAACTGCATGCCGAAGCCCAGCCCCGTCGCACCGCCGCCCAGGGCCGCCGGCAGCTTGAAGAAGCGTGCCGCCTCGCCGGCGAACACCCGGCCGGCCACCAGCAGGGCATAGCCCGCCGACACCACCGCCCCGGTGACCACCACCCACAGGCCTGCCGCATTCTCTCGCACCGCGCTGTCGGTCTGTTCGGCCCCGCGCGAACCGACGGTCAGCACCTCGGCCGCAGCCACGCCCTCGGGATAGGGCAGGCCGCCTTCGACCACCAGCGCCCGGCGCAGCGGGATCGAGAAGGTCACGCCCAGCACCCCGCCGAAGGCGCAGATCAGCACCGATTCCCAGAACGGAAACTCAAGCCACCAGCCGACCATGACCAGACCCGGCAGGACGAAGATGATGGCACTCATCGCGCCGCCCACCGAGGCGACGGTCTGGACCGTCATGTTTTCCCAGATGGTCGAGGTCTTGAACGCCCGCAGTATGGCCATCGAGATGACCGCCGCCGGGATCGCCGAGGCGAACGTCAGCCCGACCTTCAGCCCCAGATAGGTGTTGGCCGCCGTGAAGACGATGCCCAGCAGGGCCCCCAGTGCCAGGGCCCGGAAGGAGAACTCCAGGCGGCGGCCGCTCGTGGCGGGCGAGGTCGAGGCATCGGTCATCGTCGGCAATCCTGAAACGCTGATCTCCCGACCTAAGCCGAGAATTGCCCGTTCGGCAATCGCGCGGTCTCAGCGCCCCGGACAGGGCCCGGGGGCAACCAACGGCAGGCGGGCATCGCTGAGCAGGAACAGATGCACCCTGCGCTCCTCGATGGGCCCGACAGGCGTCGACATTGGGCCCAGGTCGATGACGCGCGCATAGGATGCAGCGAACCGGGCGCTCCCGGCACAGGGACTGATGGCCAGGACGGGGCCGACCTCCTGGCCGGTCAGGGCACGGGTCATCTGGAAATGGCTCTGCGGGGGCTGGCCGGATGCGGGCGGCCAAGCCTTGGCCGTAACGGCCCGATCGCGCCCATAGTAGGCCAGGGCTGCGATCTCGCTGCGGCGCTCGGCCACGAGGGTGACGGTGCCGTTCGCCTCGGCCTGGTCGGCGATGGCGTCGGTAAACGTGTCCCAACCCAGAACCGGCGCGTAGGGGGTCTCGCCCGCAACCACCCAACGGTCCGCGTTCACATCGCCCCACAGGGTCAGGGCCTGAAAGGCGAGGGCCAGGGCGAAGCCCGCGACCAGCCAGCCCGTTCGCCCGGCCCGCACCAGGACCGCCGCGCCCAGGATGAAGGCGGCGATCAGGCCGCTGGCGGCCCAGTTCGCATGGGCCCGCGTCAGCGTCGCCACCACGGTCAGTGCCAGGAAGATGGGCAACGAGAACAGCAGCAGCAGCCGCTCGTTGGGACCGACCTGCCCTCTGATCCCGCGCCAGACGGCCCATAGAAAGGCGACAAACACCACCGGCCCGGCAATGAAGACCTGCGCCCCCGCAAAGGCCAGGGGATCGACAATCCCCGGCGTCAGCCCTCCGCCCGAAGCATTGTCTGCCGTGTGCCGGACCGTCGCCAGCCCATGGCCCAGGTTCCACAGCAGATTGGGCATCAGGACGATCAGGCCGATCCCCATCACCACCAGGCCGCGTCGCGACAGCAGGGCCTGGCGCGTCGCCGGATCGACGATGACCGCCAGAACCAGTCCGCCGATGAAATAGAGCATGGCGTATTTGGACAGCAGACCCAGACCGACGGCCGTCCCCAGCAACACCGCCCATCCCAGGCCCCCGCCGGCCCTCAATCGTGCCAGGGCGAGCAGGGCCGCCGACCAGAACAACAGCAAGGGCGCATCCGTGGAGATGATGCGCGCCGAAAAGATCGCCCCGGGAGCCAGCAGGGCAGCCAACCCGGCCACCACGCCCACGCGCGGCCCGAACAGGGACCGCGCGGCCGCCCCCACGAACAGGCTGGTCCCGGCCCAGGCCAGGGTCGCGGGCGAACGGATGCAGGCCTCAGATGGACCACAGACCGACTGCGCCGCCCCGATCAGCCAGGCCACCATGGGCGGCTTGGAATAATAGCCCCAGGCCGGATCCTGGGCCCACAGCCAGTATTGTGCCTCGTCGACGCCCAGATCGACCTGCGCCAGCGACAAGCCGAACAGGCGGATGCCGGTCACGCCCAGAACGACTGCCACCAGGGCGACCCAGGAAAGATCGACAGGCTTGGTCATCCCAGGCTTCACGACAGGGCGGGCGCTCCGGCGGCGCGGCGACCACGCCTGCGGACGCGTGCCTCGGCCACGCGCGGAAGCAGCACCGCGCACAGCAGCGCCATCACCGATGCGACAAGCGCCCAGGACAGCACCGTATCGGACAGGAAATGCCCCCCGAAGGCGATCCGGTTCACCGAAAGGGCGGCGGCATAGGTCAGAACGGGCAACAGCAGCCGCCCGCGCCAGGGCTGGGGCAGCAGGATCACTGCAGCCACCATCCAGGCGGCCGATGCGCTCTCACCAGAGACGAACGAACAATTGGACGTGCACCAGTCGCTGATGCGCCAGACCTCGACATAGGGCGCATCCCCCCCGAAGGCCTCCAGATGCACCGGACGGGGCCGCCCCCACTGTCCCTTCAGCAGCCCATTGACCAGCAGCACCGGGCCCAGCACCAATCCGGCCAGGACGCACCACGACCGCCGGGCGGCCGTCACGCCGCGCCAGTCCTCACGCAGCCCGGCCCGAACAAGCAGGATCACCGCCGTCAGAAAGACCGCGACGAGCGCCAAGGTGGAGCTTTTGCGCAGGGCCCGCAGCACGGGCGATTGCGACAGGGCAAAGCCGGTCTCGGGTGAATGGAAGGCCTCGGCCACCGCCAGGTCCACGCCCGGCAGGACCCAGAAATACAGGCTGAGCGCCATGGTCGCGCCCAAGGCCATCAGCAGGGCATCGAACCGGCGCTCGCGCATCGTCCAGGCCCGTCGCCACGTCACGGCCTGACGCCGCCCAAGCCCGACCGCTGTCAGGTTCCAGACCGCTGCCCGTGCCCGGCTCATCGTATCCCCCGATCGGATGTCCTGGCGGTGATCTGCCCGACTCATTTGGCGGCGAGGTCACGGTTCGGCGTCGGTGCGGTGGAAGTTTGGCGGCAGTGGTGTTGCGCTTGGTCCGTCTGCTGCAGAACAGGCGGTCATGACGTCTGGTCGGCGACCGCCCGAGGCGTTAAGCCCGGTCCATGCCTGAACTTCCCGAGGTCGAGACCGTGCGCCGGGGGCTGGAACCGGTCCTGGCCGGGGCGCGCCTGACACGCGTGCGTCAGAACCGCCCCGACCTGCGCTTTCCCTTTCCCGACCGCTTCGTTGAACGGCTGGAAGGCGCGACGGTGACGCGCCTGGATCGGCGCGCCAAATACCTGCTGATGCCGCTGTCGACGGGCGAGACCTGGGTCAGTCACCTGGGCATGACCGGGCGGTTTACCCTGGACGGCAGCCAGATCGGCGAGTTCGAGGAACCGGCACCGATCGCGGGCAAGCATGAGCATATGAGCCTGTGTGCCGTGCGCGGCGACGCCGTGACCCGGATCGGCTTTGCCGATGCCCGACGTTTCGGCTTCATGGGACTGATCCCCAGCGAGGGGATCGAGGCCCACCCCTGGTTCGCCGCCATGGGGCCCGAGCCCCTCGGCAACGGCTTTTCGGCCCTGCATCTGGCCCAGGCATTTAGCGGTCGAAAGCAGAATGTGAAGGTCAGCCTGCTGGATCAGAGGATCGTCGCGGGCCTCGGCAATATCTATGTCTGCGAGGCGCTGTATCGTGCGCGCATATCGCCCCTGATCGCAGCGGGACGGATCAGCCAGCCTCGCCTGGAACGGCTGACGGCGGTGATCCGCGACGTGCTGAACGACGCGATCGCGGCGGGCGGATCCACCCTGCGCGACTTTGCCAATGCCGATGGCGGCCAGGGCTATTTCCAGCACCGTTTCGACGTCTATGGCCGCGAGGGCCAGCCCTGCCTGGGCGAGGGCTGCACCGGCGTGGTGCGGCGCATCGTCCAGGGCGGTCGCTCGACCTTCTACTGTCCGTCCTGCCAGAGGCGGTAGGACCCCTATTCCACCCGCACCAGACGCAGATCGCGGATCCGTCCGTTATTGAGGTGCAGGGTCGTGACCCGGCCGCTCTCGTCACGCTGGAACCACAGGGTGCCGGGGCCGCCCATGAAGGTGTCGGCCTGGGCGGGAGACAGGGCCTGTGGGGCATCGCTGCCGCGCGACAGGGTCAGGCCGTTGTCCACGACCGATACCGTCATCCGCACCGGTATCTCGTCGCTGACATAGGTGCCCACGAAGGATTCCAGGTCGGCCGGGGCGGGCGTGAACCAGGGCTTGCGCGTATAGGTGACCGTGCCGCGATCGACGGTGGTCACCTCAAGACGGTCCTCTGATAGTACGCTCACCGTGGCCGACCCCATCCGGTACTGATCCGGTCCGGTCTGGATCAGGCGTTGCCCCCGCAGCGTCGGATAGCCTTCCGCATCGACCGCGAGGGTCAGAGGCGGTTCGGCCCCCTCGCCGACGAACAGGCCGGGCGCCGGCGGCGTGCGCCCCTCGGCAAAGGCTCCGGTCTCCGCCACGGGATCAGCCCGATCCGGCAGATAGAGGGCCGCGACCGACCGGCCCAAGGCCCCGCCGTCGGCTTCTGCCGTATTGCACAGCAGGGCGATCGACAGCCCGACCTCGGGATAGCGGCCCAGCCACGCGCGGTATCCGGCGGTCGAACCGGCATGAGCAACCTCTGTCACCCCGCGATAGCGGTCCACAAAAAGGCCGAGGCCATAGGCGATCTGGCGTCCGCCCGCCGTGCCCCGCTCCTGCATGGCCTCGACCATGGCGGGCGGCAGCCGGCCGTCGTCCAGCGCCCGGTTCCAGTTCAACAGGTCCTCGACCGTGGTCAGCATGCCGCCGTTGCCATAGGCGTTCTCGAACGGCATGGCCTGGTGATAGGTGCCGCCCCGTCGGCCATAGGCAATGGCGCGTCCCGGCACGACGGCACTGAAATCGTCGCGCCAGCGGCTGTGGGTCATGCCCAGGGGCTGAAACAGCCGCTCCTGAGTGAACTCGGCCAGGCTCTGGCCCGTGATCCTCTGGATGATGACCGCCGAGAGGTTGTAGCCGGCATTGGTGTACTGCCACTCGCTGCCGGGCACGAAATTGGTCTGGCGCTGACGGGCCGTGATGCGGACAGTGTCGTCATTGGTCACCGTGCGGGTGCCGCGCGGCCAGCCCTCCATCTCGACCACAGCGCCCCAGTCGCGCAGGCCGCTGGTGTGGTTCAGCAACATGCGGATGGTGATCGGGGTGCCATAGTCGGGCAGTTCGGGGACATAAGCCCGGACATCGTGATCCAGACCGATCCGGCCATCCTGGACCAGCAGCAGGATGGAGGCGGCCACCACCTGTTTGGACACCGACCCTGCTTCATAGACCGTATCGGGGCGGGCGCGGACGCCATGCTCCATCTCTGCCAGGCCATAGGCCCGGATAAGCGGTGCACCCTTGCCGCGCTGAACGCCCACCGTGCAGCCCGGTGTGCTGTCGGTGTCCCAGCGGGCGAAAACGCCGTCCAGGCCGGGTTCGGAAGAGGATGCAGGGGTCTGGGGCGCCGTCGGTGTCGTCTGGGCCACGGCTGAGCCCGCGCTGAGCAGAACGGCCGCAAAGGCGCAGCTGGCCCAGTTCCGGGCGGAGCGCGAGCGGATGGGATCAGGGGTCGGCAGGACAGACATCAGAGACCTTGTGGGATCAGCGCGAGCGCAAGGCTCGCAAGCTATCCGCCTGCCGACAAGGTCTTTGCGATAACGGGAGCGTCAACCGCCGAGGTTGAGCACCCCGCCTTCATGCAGCAGGCCCACCAGAGCCCTTCCGGCGATCAGCCAGAAGGCGAGACTGCCAACCAGGGCCAGAACCAGGCCCCGATCGTAGAACCAGCGCCGCAGCGCCTTGAACGATAGCATCACACCATCCTCCCCCGGCCGACTCGCTCATGACGCGCCGTACCGAACCGGCATATTAGCTTTTTCAGGTTGTTCTGAAAACTTCGCTAATCAGGCAACGCACGGAATTTCGAACGGCTCCCGAAACATCGGCGGAGCGCTATTCCCGGTCGTTCCGCGTGGGGTAAGACGGGACGTACCCTTCAGGAGCGAATGCCATGGCCGATACCTATTCCAACCTGCTGATCGAGCGCCACGCGGATGGCTATGCCGTGGTGACCCTGAATCGGCCCGAGGCGCTGAATGCGCTGAATTCGGCGCTGTTCGCCGATCTGGCGGCCTTTCTCGACGCGGTGGAGCAGGACGACAGCGTGCGCTGTCTGATCCTGACGGGCTCCGGCGACAAGGCGTTCGCCGCTGGTGCTGACATCAAGGAAATGTCCGACCAGTCCTATGCCGATATGTACAAGGGCAACTTCTTTGCCCTTGGCCACGACCGGATCGTGCGGTTCCGAAAGCCGATCATTGCCGCGGTCAACGGCTTTGCCCTGGGCGGGGGCTGCGAACTGGCCATGCTGTGCGACTTCATCGTCGCTTCGGACAAGGCGAAATTCGGCCAGCCCGAGATCAATCTGGGCGTGGCCCCTGGCATCGGCGGATCCCAGCGCCTGACCCGACTGGTCGGCAAGTCCAAGGCCATGGACATGGTCCTGACGGCGCGGATGATGGATGCCGCCGAGGCGGAACGGGCTGGCCTGGCCAGCCGCATCTTCCCCCACGACACCCTGCTGGATGAAACGCGCAAGATCGCGGCCCGGATCGCGGCCCAGAGCCCCCTGGCCATCGTCGCCAACAAAGAGATGGTCAACGCCGCCCTGGAGACGACCCTGACCCAGGGCGTCCAGTTCGAACGGCGCCTGTTCCACAGCCTGTTCGCCTTCGAGGATCAGAAGGAGGGCATGGCCGCCTTCGTCGAAAAGCGGAAGCCCGTCTTCACGGGCCGCTGAGCCTCAGCACATCGCCAGGAAGTGGACCGTCAGGGACGGAGCCGTCTCGATTTCGCTGGAACGGCCCCCGGCGGGAATGGTCCAGTCCCGGACCACTTCCTGGGCGATCAGCATCTGCACTCGAGCGGGTCGGGTGCCACGGTTCTCGACATGGAAGATAAGGCGGCTGTTGCGGATCGAACTGACCGCGAACACCCGCCCCTGGCCCGATGCGCAGTCTATCCGCTGATCCTCAGGGGCGCGATCCCGATAGGTGACGCCCTGGTCCATCAGCTCGGCCGTATACTCTGCCATCATGGCATCGCTGCAGCCCCCGACGGCCAGTGCTGCCGTCATTGCCACCACCAACCCAACTGCCCGCATATTCTAAGCTCCCTCCTGTATGGCCAACACTCATAACGCGGGTCGCTGGCAGGCTGTAGAGGTTCAATGCAGACGTCAGATTGCGTCAGCCGCCTGGGTGGCGAGGCGAGTATCCAAGACTCAGCTTGCCGGGCGCGACCCTTTCCGCTATAGCCGCCCGCTCTTGAGATTTCTGCGCCGTGGACGTGTGGTCCGCGGCGTTTTCGCACCATAGGTTTGACTGATGGCCAACAACCCCGGCGCCCGTAAGGCGATCCGCAAGATCGAAGCGCGGACCGAAGTGAACCGTGCGCGTCGCACCCGCGTCCGCACCTATCTGCGCCGCTTCCAGGAGGCGATCGCCGCCGCCGACGCCGGTGCCGCCAAGGCCGCTTTCGTCGAGGCTCAATCCGAGCTGATGCGGGCGGTGTCCAAGGGCGTCGTTCACAAGAATACCGGCTCGCGCAAAGTCAGCCGCCTGGCCGCCCAGCTGAAGAAAATTTCGGCGGCTTGATCTGACGCGTTCGGATGGGTCGTCATCGACCTGTCGTCGGAAAAACTAGAGAATTCAATGGCGAGAGAGCTCCTGCTCTCTCGCCATATTCGTGTCCGCCGCTAACCCCTCGTGGGTGAATGGGCGCTCGCCTCGGTGGCGAAATAGCCAAAATCCCAAGCCCGATTTGGCTTTAGCGGAGTCAACAAATTTAACTGCAATCGGCCGAACGAATCAGCGTTGACCCACCCCGCGCCGAGGGTAAGTTTTGGCCTCTAACGCACTTCCATCCCAACACGGATGAAGGCGGCGCGGGACATGGTTCCGTGTCGGCGGGAGCAGTCTGTCCACAAGGTCGACCCCCCTTGTGAAGCCCTCGCTTCACGAGATGGGAACCGTCGTCCCTGTGTTCCGGCCTCCGAAGGGCGTCGTCTGTCTTTTAAGGAACGCGGGGTGGCTGAGGTGACGGGAGGCGTGGCTATGGCGGGGGTGACCGCAGGGATGACGGATCCGGATCGCATCTGGAGCGAGGCCGCGCTGCGCCTTCGTGCCGAGATCGGCGAGGGTCCGTTCAGTTCCTACATCGCCCCGTCGAGCGTGCGCCTGGATGGGTCCGGCCAGCTGGTTCTGGTCACGCCCACCGTCTATGCCCGCGACTGGGTCCGCAAGAATGCCCTGCGCCGGATGAACGAGCTGTGGCTGGGCCTGGACGGGCTGTCGCGCCGTCTGGACGTGCGCTGCCGGGCAGAGATGGGGTCTGCCCCTCCGGCCTGCGCCGTCGCGCGTGGGGACGCCCCCTCGCCCGCTGCGGCCGTGATACCGATGGCCACTGTGGCCCCTGTTGCTGACGGGGCGCGTGCCGTTCGTGCTGCCGGCCTGCAGGAGCGCCTGACGTTCGACACCTTCGTGGAGGGTCAGGGCAATGCCTTCGCCCTGGCCATCGCCCGTCAAGCCGCCACCTGGGCCGATGGTCATTTCAATCCGATCGTATTCTGCGGCCCCTATGGCTACGGCAAGACGCACCTGCTGAACGCCATCGCCTGGGAGGCGCAGCGCCTGCGCCCCGACGCCAAGGTCGTCTATCTGACCGCCGAACGGTTCCTGTCGACCTTCGTGCGCGCCATGCAGGACCGCTCCACGGCAGCCTTCAAGGAAAGCCTGCGCGGGGCGGACATGCTGCTGATCGACGACGTTCAGTTCGTCGGCGGCAAGGCCTCGACCCAGGAAGAACTGCTGTCGACCCTGACGGCCCTGATCGAGGACGGCAAGCGGATCGTCCTGTCGGCCGACCGTCCGCCCATGGCCCTGACCGAGGTCGAGCCTCGCCTGCGCAGCCATCTGGCCTCGGGCCTGACCTGCCCGGTCGAGCCGGCCGATCGCGCCCTGAAACTGGCCGTGGCCCGTCATCGCCTGGAGGCGCTTGGCCGTCTTGGCGTCGTCTCGGGCCAGGCCCGTCCCGACGTGCTGGAACATCTGGTCGATCGCACCCCCGGCTCGATGCGTGAACTGGAAGGCACGGTGAATACCCTGGCCGCCGTCGCCGGTGCCCGGCTGTCTTCGCTGACGGTCGAAGAGGTCAAGGGCCTGCTGGGTGCGGCCCTGCGCGGCGGTCCCGATCGCCGGATCACCGTCGACGAGATCCAGAAGACCGTCGCCGATCATTTCAGCCTGAAACAGGCCGACCTGCTGAGCGAACGCCGCACCCGCGCCGTCGCCCGCCCCCGCCAGATCGCCATGTGGCTGTGCAAGCAGCACACCACCCGCTCCTATCCCGACATCGGCCGCCGTTTTGGCGGACGCGACCACACCACCGTCCTGCACGGTGTCCGCAAGGTCGAGGAACTGATGGCCGCCGACGACCAGATTGCCCGCGACGTCGAGGCCCTGACCCGCAAGCTGCGGGGCTAGGACGCGCGGCTTTCCCCTCCCCCTCCGGGGGGAGGGACAAGGCCTGTGAACAACCCGCATCCCCTTCCTTGCCCCACGCGCCCAATCCGCTAGTGTCCAAGGCCCTCTATCCGCGGTGACGCTCACCTGAGTCGCCGCAACCGGGCGATACGACATGCAGCTGACCATCGAACGATCCGCGCTTCTCCGGGCCCTCGGCCACGTGCAGAGTGTGGTCGAGCGGCGCAACACCATCCCGATCCTGTCCAATGTCCTGCTGTCGGCCGGGCGCGACCGCCTGTCGTTCGCCGCCACCGACCTGGACATGGAAATGACCGACGAGGCCGAGGCCCAGGTCCATGTCGAGGGCCAGATCACGGCCCCCGCCCACACCCTGTATGAAATCGTCCGCAAGCTGTCGGACGGGGCCGAGGTGTCCCTGTCCTATAACGGCGACGACCCCCGCCTGGTGGTCTCGGCCGGGCGGTCGAAATTCAACCTGCCGGTCCTGCCGGCCGGGGACTTCCCGATCATGTCCAGCGATGCCTCGGGCACCCGCTATGCCATGCCCAAGGAAGACCTGGCCCGTCTGATCGACAAGACCCGCTTCGCCGTCTCCACCGAGGAGACGCGCTATTATCTGAACGGTCTTTATCTCCACACCGTGGCCGAGGCGGGCGTGCCCATGCTGCGCGCCGTGGCGACCGACGGTCACCGCCTGGCCCTGGCCGAGACCCCCGCGCCCGAAGGGGCCGCCGGTGGCCCCGGCGTGATCGTGCCCCGCAAGACGGTGGATCAGGTCCGCCGCCTGCTGGACGACGGCTCCGGCCCGGTCGAGGTCCAGGTCTCGGCCCAGAAGATCCGCTTCGAGTTCGGCCAGGCCTCCCTGACGTCCAAGGTGATCGACGGGGCCTTCCCCGACTATATGCGGGTCATCCCCAAGGGGAACGACAAACAGGCCGACATCGACAATACCGTCTTCGCCTCGGCCGTCGACCGGGTGGCCACCATCTCGGCGGAAAAGAGCCGCTCGGTGAAACTGGCCTTCGACACCGATCGGGTAAAGCTGACCGTCCGCAACATGGAAGCCGGTCAGGCCGAGGAAGAGATCGAGATCGGCTATTCCGAAGAACCGTTCGAAATCGGCTTCAACGCCCGATACCTGATGGACGTCGCCGGCCAGATCACCGGCGAGACCGCCATGTTCAAATTCGCCGACCCCGCCTCGCCCACGCTCGTCCTCGATCCGGGCGATCCGGGCGTCCAATATGTGCTGATGCCGCTGCGGGTGTGACGCGGAGTCTGAGCGACACTCTCTTTTCCGCTCATCCCGGCGAAAGCCGGGATGAGCAGATTTGTGGGTTCGGTCACCCCACATACCCTTGATCACCGCCCTCACCCTCACCGACTTCCGCTCCTATGCGGTGGCGACCCTGGCCCTGCCGCCGGGGCCGGTGGTGCTGTATGGGCCGAACGGGGCGGGCAAGACCAATCTGCTGGAGGCGATCAGCCTGCTGACCCCCGGCAAGGGACTGCGCGGAGCCACGGCACCCGAGATGGGCCGCCGCGAACCGGGCGAGGCGACCGGCCGGGCCTGGGCCGTCGCGGTCACCCTGGATGGCGAGGACGGCGAAGTGCGGCTGGGCACCGGCGTTCAAACGGCCGGGGCGGCCCGGCGCACGGTCCGCATCGATGGCGAGACGGCCCCGCCCGGACGGTTGCTGGATCATCTGCGCCCGGTCTGGGCCACGCCCGAGCAGGACCGGCTGTTCTCGGACGCGCGGGCCGACCGGCTGCGGTTCTTCGACCGGCTGGTGTTCGCCGCCGACCCCGACCATGCCGCCGCCGTCTCGGCCTATGACAAGGCCCTGCGCGAGCGGCTGCGCCTGCTGACCGACGGAGCAGAGGGCCGAGAGGCCGATCCCCTTTGGCTGGACGCTCTGGAAGTCCGTCTGGGTGAGGCGGGGGCCCGGGCGGCCTCGGCGCGCGCCGGGGCGCTGAAGACGCTTCAGGCCGGCATCGATGCCCGCAACGACCGCCCCTTCCCCCAGGCGGACCTCGGTCTGACCGGAGAGGCGGAGACCCTGGCGCTGGGCGGCCAGCCGATGGCCGATATCGCCACCTCAATCCGTGAGGGCATGGCCCGGTCGCGGGCCCGCGACGCCGCCGCCGGGCGTTCCCTGTTCGGGCCGCATCGCTCGGACCTGACCGCCCTGCACCGCGAGAAGAACCGGCCCGCCGCCGAAGGGTCTTCCGGCGAACAGAAGGCCCTGGTGCTGAACCTGATCCTGGCCCAGATCGAGCGCCTGAAGGGGGGCGTGCCGCCGATCCTGCTGCTGGACGAGGCACCGGCCCACCTGGACACGGCCCGCCGCGCTGCCCTGTTCGAGGAGATCGTCGCCCTCGGCCTTCAAGCCTTCATGACCGGAACCGAGGCAGACCTCTTTGCCGATCTGAAAGGGCGTGCCGCCTTCGTGCGGGTCGAAGACGGCGGTCTGTCGCCTCAGATCTGAGGGGAACCGAAGCGGCCGCCGACGGCTTCCTTGCGGGTCACAAGGGAGATCATGCCATGACCGACTCCAACGCAGAGAACCACGAGGCCGTCGAAGCGGAGGCCATGGGTGAGAAGCCCGATACCGGCCGCCAGACCGACGCCCTGATCGACGCCCTGTCCGGCTCCAACATGGGGTCGGATACCCAGGCCGGATCCCTTCGCGGCGGCTCGGCCTCGGGCTCCGATGTTGATCCCGATCAGGAAGCGATCGACGAGGCCCTGACCCAGGAAGGTGAAGGAATGAAAGACGAAACGGACGGCGGATCGAATATCTGACCGCCTTGCTGACGCCGCATCCTTGGGCCACGGTAACGAAAGATTTCAGAGTACGACGAGGATGATGGTTTTGAAAAAGCCGATGCTGGCGATGGCGGCCGTGGTTCTGACTCTGGCCGCCTGCGACACGCGCGGTGCTGCCCCCACCGAAGCCGAAGCGACCGATCAGGGCACGGTCGCCGAAGCCGGTCGCGCATCGGACGCTGCCTCGTCGCCAGCGCCGAATACAGGCCCCGCGGCCACCCCACAGGGCCAGGTTCCGGTCTTTGCGGCCCTTTATCCGGATGCCGCCGTCAGCGCGCCCGCGACGCTCGCGGACGGTGCCGATGGTCCCGGCGGTCTGGTCTCCTTCACGACCAAAGCCGCGCCGGATGTTGTCGTCGGCTTCTACAAGCAGCGGGCCGAGACTGCGGGCCTGACCTCGATCTCTGCGATGAACCAGGGCGAGGCTCGCGCCTATGCCGCTGCATCGCCGGACGGCAGCGGGGCCAGCGTGCAGGTCGTCGCGGCCCCGGCCGAAGACGGCACCACCTCCGTTCAGCTCAGCTGGAGCGCGGGCCGGTGAAACGCGCGCGGCGAGCGGCCGGAGCCGTCGCTGCCGCCGGTCTGGTGATCCTGTCGTCCGCCTGCACCACCGCACGCCCTGTAACGGCCACGACGGCACTGGCGGGATATCTGCCCGCGCCAGCCATGGCCGCGGGCCCAGCCCCCAGCGAGCCTTCGTCAACGGACCGGCAGCAATCGCTGGCCCTGGCGGCTCTGGTCGATACCGATCGCTGGTTCATGGCCACAGCCCATGCCGAGTTGTCGCCGACGCTGGCCGTCCAGCATTTCGACTGCCGCCTCGGCACGCGCATAGAGGCTTTACCGACGCCAGCGCTGGACCGCCTGATGACCCGTCTCGCCACCGATGTGATGGCACGCATCACGGCCCTTCGCCCGGCTGAGGGTCGTCCGGGCCCGGTGGCGATGGAGCCGGGACGGCGAAGCTGTGTCCGGCTGACGGCGACGCGGCAGGCTCAGCCGTCCTGGCCCTCGGGGGCTGCCGCCCTCGGAGTCGCCTATGGTGAGGCCCTGGCCCTGCTGGCCCCCGACCGCGCCGAAGCCGTGCGCGGCATGGGTGCCGCCATCGGCCACAGCGCTGCTGTCTGCGGCCTGGTCTGGCCCAGCGACGTCGCCGCAGGCGCCGAAGTGGGCCGCACAGTCTTTGCGCAAGTGGCCACCACGCCCGAGTTCATCGCCGACGCCCAGGCCGCGCGGGCCGAGATTGACGCCGCCCGGGCCAGCGGCCTGACCAACCCCGGCTGTGCCGCCGAACGCCGGGCGCTCGCTCTGAACTAGGCCGGGCGCGGGCTGGCCAGCGCGCCATACAGTTCAGGCCGCCGGTCGCGGAAGAAGCCCCAGGCCGCCCGGTGCCGGTCCAGGAAGTCCAGGTCGAAGCTGTGGACCAGCACCCCCTCCTCCCGGTCCAGGCTCTGGACCAGATCGCCGCGATGATCGGCGATGAAGGAATGGCCGTAAAAGGTCTGGCCTGCCGCCGTCACCGTTTCATGGCCGATGCGGTTGGCGCCGACCACCGGCACGACATTGGACACAGCGTGCCCCTGCATGGCGCGCCGCCACGGCTGGGCGGTGTCCAGAGTATCGTCGTGCGGCTCGGTGCCGATGGCCGTCGGGTACATCAGGACCTCGGCCCCCATCAGCATCATCGCCCGCGCCGTCTCTGGGTACCACTGGTCCCAGCAGATGCCGACGCCGACCCGTCCGAACCGCGTGGACCAGACCTTGAAGCCCGTGTCGCCGGGCCGGAAGTAATATTTCTCCTGATAGCCGGGGCCGTCCGGAATATGGCTTTTACGATAGACGCCCAGCGGCGAGCCGTCGGCATCCAGCATGACCAGACTGTTGAAATAGTGGGGTCCCTCCCGCTCGAAGATCGAGACCGGAATGGCCACCCCCAGGTCCTTGGCCAGGTCCGCCATGGCGATCACCGCCGGATGCTCGCGCCAGGCGTAGGCGGTGCCGAACCAGTGCTCCTCCTGACTGACGCAGAAATAAGGCCCCTGGAACAGCTCCGACGGCAGGATCACCTGCGCGCCCTGCGATGCCGCCTGTTTCACCAGATTGGCCGTCTTGGCGATGTTCGCCTCCATGTCCTCGCCATAGGACGTTTGAAGGGCAGCGACTGAGATGGTGCGGGTCATTATTCGGGCTCCTGCTGGCTGATGCAGTGGAACGATCCTCCGCCTGACAGGATGGCCAGGGACGGCAGGGGGATGATCTTGCGATCGGGGAATACGGTGGCCAGGCCCTGGCATGCCAGGTCGGCGGCCCGCGCGTCGCCATAGGTCGGCACGATCACCGCGCCATTGGCGATCAGGAAATTCATGTGGCTGGCCGGCACGGGCTTCTCGTCCTCGTCACCGACGAAACCGGGTGACGGCAGGCGCAGCACGGTGATCGGGTTGCCGTCGGCGTCGGTCATCTGGGACAGGGCCTGGGCTACCGCGTCATAGACATCGTCGTTGGGATCACCGCGCCCCCAGGCTACCGGACAGGCCACCACCCCCGGCGCCACGAACCGGGCCAGGTTGTCGACATGGCCATCGGTGTGGTCGTTCAGCAGGCCGTCGCCCAGCCACAGCACCTTGCGCGCCCCCAGGGCTTTTGCGAGCGCCGCCTCGGCCAGATCCTGCGTCCAGCCGGGATTGCGATTGGGGTTCAGCAGGCATTGCCGCGTGGTCAGGATGGTGCCGCGCCCATCGTGATCCAGGGCCCCGCCCTCCAGCACCACATCGTGGCGGGTCAGCGTAACACCGGAAGCCGCACCGATCTGATCGGCGACGGTATCGTCATGCTCCAGCTCATACTTCCCGCCCCAGCCGTTGAAGCGGAAGGCGGCGGCATTGGCCGATCCCTCACCAAAGATGGGGCCGGTGTCTCTCAGCCAGATGTCGCCAAAGCGTCCATCGACGACGGTCACCCCAGCTACGCCCGCGAACCGCGCCTTGGCCTCGGCCAGGGCCTCGGGATGACCGACCATCAGGCGCACCTGCTCCCGGCCGGGCCCGGCCAGGGCGCGGACCAGGGCCTCGACCTCGGCCTGCGCCGGTTCCAGGTTGTCCTCCCAAAGATCGGCGTGGCTGGGCCAGCCGACCCACATCGCCCGGTGCGGGGCCCACTCCGCCGGGATCGGCGCGGTGGCGATGGAGGCGGAAACGGTCGTCATCGGCGGCGGTCCTGATCGGCCAAGAGGCAAGCCGCGCCACATAGACATGCGTCGGTGTCAGTTCAACGGCAGTGCCGACAACCATGGCCATCGATCAAGCCGCGAGCGACCGCGCGGCAAGCACAGACGCCCCCACAAATATGGGCTCCAGTCGCGAGGTGCCGCGCGCCCAGTGGTAGCCCCAGAACAAGAAAAAGGCGGCCCCTTTCGGAGCCGCCTTCATCAGATTTAGAGCGGTGCGCTTCTGGATTTAGAAGCGCGTGCCCAGGGTGATCACGGCCGTGCGCGGGGCGCCGATGCCGAAGGTCCGCGGCGAGCCCGAGCGCGAGTTGACGCCCGCATTGGGGTTCACATCGGCGATCGGCAGAGCGTTGGTGCCCGACGAGATGTTGATCGGGTATTCCTCGTCGAACAGGTTCGACACGTTCACCTGCACATAGGCGTTCTTGACGCCGAACACGTCCGTCAGGTCATAGCGGGCGTCGAAATCGACGACCGTGTAGGACGGCACCAGTTCGTCGTTCACGTCGGTGGTGAAGCGCTCGTCGACCCACTTGGCTTGCAGACCGACCGAGAGGTTCTCGGTGACCAGCCAGTCACCGCGAACGGTGGCCATCCATTCCGGAGTCTCGACGACCTTCTTGCCGGCCGTCGGGATGATCAGGGGCGAACGCTGGTTGGGCGTGCAGCCGAAGCCGTTGGCACCCGGGGTCGTCACGCCGCCCGCCGGGCAGGTGAACGAACCGACGATTTGGTCTTCCTGCAGCTCGGCATTCAGATAGGTGGCCGAGGCGTACAGCGAGATGGCGTCGGTCACCGACCAGCCGATCGAACCTTCGGCACCGTAGGACGACACTTCACCGATGTTGCGATCGATGGTGGTGTTGAAGGTTTCCGAGGTCGGATCATTGTCCAGGGTCGAGACCACGCGGTTGCTGTAGTCGTTCTGGAAGATAGCCGCCGAAGCCACGACCGAAGAGGTCGTGTAGCGATAGCCGACTTCGTAGTTCTTGGTGAACTCGGGCTCGACGTCGTTGAAGGCGATCGGCTGGAGCGTGGTCGCCGTGGGGTTGCGGAAGGCGGTGTAGAGGTTGTCTGTCCGCGGCACGGCGATCTGCTCGGAGTAGCTGGCGTAGACGCTGCTTTCGCCGAAGTCGTAGCCGACCTGGAAGCTGGGCAGGATGTCGTCATACTCGAAGCGCTGCGAGTACGGGGCGACATACTGGTTGGTGTTGCCGGCGAACTGGACGTTGCCGTTGGCCAGGGTCGTGGCGACGGGCTGAGTCGTGCACAGGACCGTCGAGGTGCCGTTCTGGGTGTAGCAGAACTGGTTCAGGTTCCGCGCGAAGAAGGGCGCACGGGCACCGACCAGGATGGTCAGGGCATCGTTGAAGAAACGGCCACGGTAGTCGATCGAGAACTGGTTCAGGATCGCTTCCGAGAAACGGTCACGCGAGCGGTAGAAGGAGCCGTCGGTGCCGAAGACGCGGCGGGTTTCGTCGCCCCAGCCTTCCTTGCCGCCGTACACTTCGAACGGCTCCGAGCCTTGGTTGAAGCGCGTGGCCTCGCCCGTCTGGCGGTGACGTCCATAGTCGTTGGTGTAGGAGAAGGTCAGGCGGTGGTTGTCGGTGACGTCCCAGATCGCCGAGGCCAGCACGCCGTAACGACGGGTGTTGGTGTTCGACGGAGTGTACAGGCCGACGTTGTCGCAGCTGTCACCGTCGCCGTTCAGGTCCACGCCGCCGTTCAGGTTGTTGCCGGCCAGACAGGCGGTGGAGTTGTTGGCGCTGTTGCGGTCCAGACGGTCGTCACGCTCCTGCACCAGGGTGAAGCCGCCGCCGTTGGCCATCACATACTGGAACGAGGGGTCGATCGTGATGCGGAAGCTGTCGGTCAGGCCATAGCTGAAGTTACCGCGGATGTTGCCGGTGTCCGACGGATTGATCCGCAGGCCGTGATAGTTGGTGCAGCTGCCGGTGGCCGAGCTGCCGTCCGACAGGATGCGGACCGAACCGGTGCTTTCGTTCTGCACCGAGCCGTTGACGCCGGCAGGACGGAAGCAGGCGATGTCATTCTCGAGATAGCCGCCAGCGTTGAACTGGGCCAGGTTCACGAAGTTGTTGTAGAAATCGTTGCGGTTGCGGTTCCAGTGCGCCGAGATGGAGGCGAAGTTGCCGTCACCCAGGTTCTGGTACAGGCGAGCGTTGAACTGGCTCTTTTCCAGTTCGCCCGGGCCCTTGAACTTGTCGTAGCGGGTGTTCGAAATCGTCGCATAGGCCGTCGTGCCCCAGGGGCCGAAGGCACCCGTGTCGGCCCGCAGGAACACGCGGTGATAGTTGAACTCGCCGATCGAGGCCGTGGTCGAAACACCGGCTTCTTCGTACGGGATGGAGCTGATGTAGTTGATGATGCCGCCGATGGCCGCAGCCGTCGGGCTGTCGTTGTCGGTCGTGCCCTGGTTGACCGAGGCGCGCTCGATCAGTTCCGGGTCCAGCTGCTGGTTGCTGTAGGTGGCGTAGTTGCCGGTGTCGTTCAGCGGCACGCCGTCGAAGGCCAGACCGACGCGGTTGCCGTCGAAGCCACGCAGACGCAGGTTACCGCCCGAGTTGCCGTACGGGTCCGAGTTGGTGAAGTTCAGGCCGGGGACCAGGTTCAGCGACTGCAGGATGGTCTGGCCGGGGTTCTGACGGGCGATCAGCTCTTGCGTGATGGTCGAGCGGGTCTTGTCGACCGTCTGAGCGACGGCGCCGCCGACTTCGCGCGGGCCACGGACGCCGGTGACGACCAGTTCATCGACGTCGGTCGCTTCAGACGCGACGGTGCCGGTCGATTGGGCGGAAGCAGCACCGGCTACGAGCAGGCCGGTCACGAGGGCGGTGGTCGCCCAGAACACGCGTTTGCGGTTCATCATGGTCATCTATCCCCAGATGGTAAGGCCAATGGCCCCAGGCGACAGGCGACAGACCTGCCGTAATGTCGCCCCCTCTAGGCCCGCATCCTCAAGCTGGGACGACAGTCGTATGACAGAGATGTGACGACCACAGGGGGTGACCAAAGAGCCACACCGGTGTTTTCAGGCCCCCGCTTGTGCACCCCAGACGGCCCTCAGCCGCGCGCCACGGCCGCAGAAACGCGAATAACCGCCATATCGGGCCGGATTCCGCCGGGCAAAATCCTGATGGTAACTTTCGGCTGGCCAGAAGCGGGCGGCGGCCCGAACGGGTGTGACAAATCGCGCAGGGCCGATCACGGCGGCGGCGGCGGCGCGAGAGGCATTGGCCGCCGGGGCCTGAGCCGTCGTTGCGAATACAGCCGTCCCATAGGGCGCGCCGCGATCGCAGAACTGACCTGCCGCATCTGTCGGGTCGATCGTGCGCCAGAACCGGTCGACCAGCTGGCGGTAACTGATGCGCGCCGGGTCATAGGTGACCTGCACCGCTTCCAGGTGGCCCGTGCCACCGCGGACCACCTGATCATAGGTCGGATTGCTGGTGCGCCCGCCCGCAAATCCCGAAACGGCCGAGACGACGCCCGGCATGGCCTCGAAATTGGCCTCTACCGACCAGAAGCATCCTCCCGCGAAGACGGCCGTTTCGCGACGACCGCTGTCCTGGACCGAAGCGGCCTCGGCCCCCACTGCGGCGGGGCGGCTGACGGCCTCTCCCTGACCGCAGGCGGCGGCGGCGAACAGGGCGGCGATCATCAGGCGAGTGCGGGTCATGGCGATCCTCGGGTGCGGCGTCTGCAGATCATACGACGCACAGAGCCCGCAGGTTTCAGTCCGCCCGCTCGACCAGGGCATCCGCCAGGCTCTGCGCCGTTCGGGCGCGCCAGGCCGGCGCGTGAAAATTGCCGTTGATCTGGGTCCGCGCGATGACATGGGCGCGGAAGCGTTCGAACAGGTCGGGGTCCGGCTGGATCGGATCGTGCCAGAAGGCATCGAGCGGGCGGGGATCCGTCAGGCCATCGATATCGAACAGGGCGCGCCCCAGCGCCTTGACCGGAACGCCCCAGCCGAGCGCCGACAGGGCGGCGGTCGAGTTGTTCACAATCAACCCCCTGGAGCCCCTGCACAGCTCGGCCAGGAGGCCGGCGTCGACATAGTCCACGCGGTTCGCGACCCCATGAACCCGCGCCACGCCCCGCGTGATCCGGCCCATGTCCAGGACGCCGGGGTCCAGAGGATGGTTCTTGACGATCAGCCGCAGGCTTCGGGGAGCATGGGCAGCAAAACTGGCGATGACCCGATCCAGAAAGGCACGATTGTCGGTCAGGTCGGAATGGCGCGTCAGCTGGCTGTCGCCCTCGCGTTGCAGACAGACCGCGACATAGGGACCGCGTCCGATGGCCCGCCGCACGGCCCGCAATCGGGGCGCATAGGTCACGGCCTGGGTCCCATAGCGCCAGATGTGGGCCAGGCACTGACGCCAGGGCTGGACGGCAAACGCCGGGCGATGAACGGGGAAGAAGGGTCGCCCCAGCAACTCCACCAGATAATAAAGACTAATCTGAGCCACGAGCGAGGGCGTGACCCGTCCCACCGCATGAAATGGCTTGAGTGACGGGGTGTCGGCATAGGCGGCTGGATCGCGTGGCAGAGCGCTGGATCCGTTGACCCCATCCCGCTCCAGCGTCACCCAGTCGGGCCGGAAATAGCCGTTCTCCAGCACCCAGACCCGGACGGGCAGCGGCCTGACGGGCCTGAGTACGGCTGCGTTATACGGACCGCTCTCGCCAAAGACCACGATGTCGGTATAGGCGCCGGCCATGCTCGAGAGGCGAAACGGCCACTGCTCCACCGGGCCGCGGTAGACGACGGCCCCTGGCCCCCGGCGACTGATGACATCGCCCGCATTCACAACCAGGTGGTCGACCTGAGCGCCCCTTTCTCTCAGAGCCGCGCAGAACAGGCGTCCGAAAGGCCCGAACGGCAGCGACACCATCAGGAAACGGCGACCCGCAAGGGGCCCGGTGTTTAGACCCGGAGCGGCGGACTCCGCTGGCGCGTCCGGTGCGGAGGTCCGCGCGTCGATCGGATCGGGACGGGTCAGCAAAACGGAAAACGCCTCAGCACTAGCCCATCATCGATACACGATTTCGACTTGGCGTCGACCGTGCGCTCGCGCCGTGTGGCCCGCCCCCCCCCCCACAGCAAAAGCGCCGACCCGGTTTCCCGGATCGGCGCTGATGTTTGTTTCGACAACTTCGCCGACCTTTGGGCCGAAGCCCGGGATCAGGGCCCGGTTTGTGACCAGGCCCGTCTCCGAAGGGTCTTAGAAGTTGATGTCGATGGTCGCACGACGGTTCAGCGGCTCACGCACGCCGTCAGCCGTCGGACGGGCCAGGGCGGTTTCACCCTTGGCGTCCAGCGAGATCACGCCGCCGTTGACCTGTTGGGCCACCAGGGCGTCCGCAACGGTGCGGGCGCGGCGGTTGGACAGGCCGACGTTATAGGCGGCCGAACCCGAGGTGTCGGCGTGGCCGACGACCAGGATACGGGTCGGACGGCCCGACTTGGCGTAGTTGGCCGCCTGGGTGATGATCGAGCGGGCTTCGGCCGTCAGGTCCGAGCGATCCCAGTCGAAGTACACCACGAACTGACGCGCCTGGACCGGAGCCGGAGGCGGCGGCGGCGGCGGAGGAGGCGGCGGGGGCGGAGGAGGCGGCGGGGGCGGCGGCGGCGGCGGGGGCGGCGGCGGCGGGGCGTCAGCCGCACCGAAGGCATAACGCAGGCCCAGCGTCACCGCGTGGCTTTCGTTATAGTCACCGTCGAAGTTGCCCTGGGCCAGACCGGCGTTCGACGTGAAGGTGTCGAAATCGGCCGTCGTGGCGAAGTAGCGGTAGGTCAGGTCGACGTTGGCGCGATCGCTGATCGCCCAGGCCAGACCGGCGATGGCCTGACCGGCCAGCTCGGTCGAGCTGTCGTCGGCGGCAATGCTGGTCGTGCGGGCAGCACCGGCGTTGCTGAGCGTGCCGACGAAGTCGGTGTTCACGCGGGCCACACCGACACCCAGGCCGATGAAGGGACGCAGGGTCCAGGAGGCATCGCCGAAGTCATAGATGACATTGGCCATCAGCGAGGCGACTTCCATGTCACCGTCCGGCACATCGCAGGCACCGGTCGCGATCGGGGCACAGATGTTGGCCGCCGACGGGGCCGTGCGCTGGAAGTTGCCCAGCTCGCCCGAGCGGTAACCGCCCTCGAGTTCGGCGCGCCAGTTCGGGTTGAACCGGTAGCCCAGGCGGGCGAAGGCGGCCCAGCCGTCCTCGACTTCGACTTCCCAGCTGGCACCACCGGTGCCTTCGCTGTCGAAGGTCACGTCGTTGACGGTGTGCCAGCCGGCATCGACAGCGCCGTACCAGCCGTTCGGTTCAGCCGCGGCGGCGCCGGCGGCCAACAGGCCCACGGTCGCGACGCTGGCGAGAAGTTTCAGCTTCATCGTATCCTCATTACTCAGTTGAAATGCCCAGATGGCAAAGCTTGCGCTCAGCCGTCGAATGCCCGAACGGCCTGCCCTCTGTGCGGTTCCGCTCATCCAACCGGATTGTGGCAACTGTGGCGCCATTTCAACACGATCTGCGGGGGCGGGCCAACTTACCCCCTACCAACGCCCATTCGATCGATCTGTTTTCCGCCGGTCCAAGGATTCCCCTTTTTCCAGCCAGGCTCTAGGAGCAATGGAAGTCCAAGGGAGACATGAAGATGACGATGCGGTTCGACGGACGGGTGGCGATCGTGACGGGCGCCGGGGGCGGCCTTGGCCGTGAGCACGCGCTGGCGCTGGCAGCACGCGGGGCAAAGGTCGTGGTCAATGACCTTGGGGTTGCCCGCGATGGAGAGGGATCGTCCGCCACCCCGGCCCAGCAGGTCGTAGCCGAGATCGAGGGCGCCGGCGGCGAAGCCATGGCCAATGGCGCGTCCGTGACTGATTTTGCTGCCGTCGAGGCCATGGTGGCCGAGGTCATGGCCAAATGGGGCCGGATCGACATTCTGGTGAACAATGCCGGGGTGCTGCGCGACAAGACCTTCGCCAAGATGTCGCTGGATGACTTCCGCTTCGTCGTCGATGTCCACCTGATGGGCGCGGTCAACTGCACCAAGGCGGTCTGGGACATCATGCGGGCCCAGAACTACGGCCGGATCGTGATGACCACGTCTTCTTCTGGACTGTATGGCAATTTCGGCCAGTCGAATTACGGCGCGGCCAAGATGGCCCTGGTCGGCCTGATGCAGACCCTGTCGATCGAGGGGGCCAAGAACGACGTCCGCGTCAACTGCCTGGCTCCCACCGCGCACACCCGCATGACCGAGGACCTGGGGGCTGCTCTGCCGCTGGAACTGCTGGGTCCCGACATGGTGACGCCCGGCCTTCTGTATCTGGTCAGCGAGAACGCGCCCAGCCGCTGCATCCTGGCGGCCGGTGCCGGCGGGTTCGAGCGCGCCTATGTCACCCTGACCCAGGGCGAGTTCATCACCGGACCGGACGCGCCCGAACAGGTCGCAGCCCGCATCGACGCCATTTCGGACCGAACCGGAGAGATCATCCCGGAAATGGGCGCAGCCCAGGGCATGGTCGAACTCACCAAGGCCAAGAGCTTCAGCGGCAGCTGATGTTGCCGGCTGCGGGGCTTGCCACCTTCGGCGACGTGCGCCGGGCTCTTGTCTTTACCCTGCGGCAGCAGCCTAGACCGATCCAGAGAAAACCAGGCTGAAGTCGGGCAGAGGCCCGACAGCCCCCAAGGAGGATACCATGCGTGAAGCCGTCATCGTCTCCACTGCTCGCACCCCGATCGGGCGCGCCTATCGCGGAGCCTTCAACGATACTGCTGCCCAGCAACTGGGGGCCCATGCCGTCCGGCACGCGGTCGCCCGCGCAGGCGTCGACCCTGCCGAGATCGAGGACGTGGTCATGGGCGCGGCTCTGCAACAGGGCGCAACCGGCACCAATGTCGCTCGCCAGATCGCCCTGGCCGCCGGCCTGCCCGCATCGGTGCCGGGCATGAGCCTGGACCGTCAGTGCGCTTCCGGCCTGATGGGCATCGCCACCGCCGCCAAACAGGTGGTTTTCGATCAACAGAAGATGGCGGTCGGCGGCGGCCTGGAGTCCATTTCCCTGGTCCAGAACCAGCATATGAACCTGTACCGCATGAAGGATGAGGCGCTGCTGCAGCTGTCGCCTCATATCTATATGTCCATGCTGGAAACCGCCGAGGTGGTGGCGCGTCGCTATGGCATTTCGCGGGACCGCCAGGACGAATACGCGCTGCAATCGCAGCAGCGTACGGCCCAGGCCCAGGCTGAAGGCCGTCTGGATGCCGAGATCGTGCCGATGACCACGACCATGCTGGTGGCGGACAAGGCGACGGGGCAGACCTCCTCCAAGGAAATCACCCTGTCCAAGGACGAGGGCAACCGCCCCGAAACGACACTGGAGGGCCTGCAGTCGCTGAAGCCCGTTTTCGGCGGCGGCGAGGAGATCCAGCAGGGGGAGTTCATCACCGCCGGCAATGCGTCCCAGCTGTCGGACGGGGCATCCGCATCGGTCATCATGGAGGCCGGCGAGGCGGTGAAGCGCGGCTTGCAGCCGCTGGGTGCCTATCGCGGCATGGCCGTGGCCGGCTGCGAGCCCGACGAAATGGGCATCGGCCCCGTCTATGCCGTGCCCAAACTTCTGAAGCGTCACGGCCTGACGGTCGACGACATCGGCATCTGGGAGCTGAACGAGGCCTTTGCGGTCCAGGTGCTCTATTGCGCCGACACCCTGGGTATTCCGATGGACCGGCTGAACGTGTCGGGCGGGGCCATCTCGATCGGTCACCCCTACGGCATGAGCGGTGCACGGATGGCTGGCCATGTCCTGATCGAGGGCAAGCGGCGCGGTGCCAAATACGGCGTGGTCACCATGTGCGTCGGCGGCGGTATGGGTGCGGCCGGACTGTTCGAAATCTTCTAAAGTTCAGGCCCGTTCCATGGATGATGGAACGGGCCCCTTGGCTCAGGCCGCGTCTGCGCGCGGTTGATGGTGGAGCGGGCGGTCGCCGTCGTCTGCAACCTCTATCGACCGCAACGCCTGCACGAAGTCGTCGCGCCAGATGGCCACGTCAGTATCGCGCACCACCTTCATCAGGGCAGTCCATTTGCGGATGCGTTCCTCACGCGGCATGGTCAGGGCCGTCTTGATGGCGTCCGACAGTTCTTCGCGGCTGAACGGATTGACCAGCAGCGCCTCGCCCATCTGTTCCGCCGCGCCGGCAAAGCGCGACAGGATCAGAACGCCCGGATCGTCCGGGTTCTGAGCGGCGACATATTCCTTGGCCACCAGATTCATGCCGTCACGCAGCGGCGTCACCAGCCCCACACGTGCGGCGCGATAGATGCCCGCCAGCTGATCGCGTCGATAGCCCCGGTTCAGATAGCGGATCGGTTGCCAGTCCATGTCGGCATATTCGCCGTTGATCCGGCCCGCCAGGGCATCCAGCCGCGCGCGGATGTCCTGATAGGTGTCCACGTCATCGCGGCTGATCGGCGTCACCTGGACCAGGAAGACATCGCCGCGCAGTTCCGCATTGTCATGCAGGAACTGCTCGTAGCCCAGCATCCGCTCTTCCAGACCCTTGGAGTAGTCCAGCCGGTCAACCCCGACCATCATCGAGCGGAAGGCAGACGAGGCAGCCATCCGGTCATAGGTCCGCAGACCCGCAGGTGAATCTCGCGCGCCCATGAAGTCTTCGACATCGATGCCGATCGGATAGACCCCGACACAGACCTTGCGGCCAAAGGCCTCCAGCCCATTGTCCCCCGCCAGCTCGCCGCGGGCTTCGGAGATGACGTAGTCGCGGAACAGATCCAGCCATTCCTCGGTCTGGAAACCGATCAGGTCATAGGCGAACAGCGATTCCACCAGTCGGCGATGATGCGGCAGGGTCACCAGAAGCTGACGCACCGGCCACGGCGTATGCAGGAAAAAGCCGATCCGATTGGTCACGCCCAGCCGGCGCAGATCGCGCGCCATCGGGATCAGGTGGTAGTCGTGCACCCAGATGATGTCGTCCGGTTCCAGCATGGGGGCCAGAACCTCGGCGAACCGCTGGTTCACCCGCTCATACCCTTCGCCGTAGGACCGCTCATAGGCTGTCAGGTCCAGTCGATGATGAAACAGCGGCCAAAGCGTCTTGTTGGCATAGCCGTTGTAATATTCGTCGACGTCCTGCGGCTCCAGATCGACCAGCGCCACCGTGACGCCCGCCCGGTCCTCGATCTTGGCTTCGCCGGTGAAGGTCTCGATCGTCTCGCCGGACCAGCCGAACCATAATCCATCATAGGTCCGCAGGGCTGCGGACAGGGCCATGGCCAGCCCACCGGCAGAGCCGGCAGCAGGATCCTTGGGGGCGGAGACACGGTTCGATACGACGATAAGACGGCTCATGCCGTCGCAACGCCTTGATGGCAAAAAGGTGGCATAACGCTTTCGTGAACCGCCCTAGCGCGCATCCGTCCAGGACCGGCTGAGCAGCACAGCACAGTTGATGATCCCGACCAGCGAGTAGGTCTGGGGATAGTTGCCCCACAGTTGGCCGTCCTCGATCGAGATGTCCTCGCTCAGCAGGCCCGCCGACGTCCGGCGGCTCAGCATGTCCTCGAAGATCACCCTCGCCTCTTCGGTTCGCCCGTTCAGCGCCAGGGCTTCGATGAACCAGAAGGTACAGAAGTTGAACGCCGTCTCCGGCTCGCCGAAGTCATCCGCCTCGATATAGCGGAACAGATAGGCTCCCTTCTTCAGGTCGCGCTCCACCGCATCGAATGTCGCGACCTGGCGGGGATCGCGGACGTCCAGAAAGCCCAGGTCGGTGAGCTGCAGCAGCGAGGCGTCCAGCTCCTGCCCCCCGAAGCTGGCCGCGAAACGCCCTTCTTCTGGCAAGAAGGCCTCCTTCTCGATCCGGGCACGGATGATTGCAGCCCGCTCCCGCCAGAACTCGGCCCGGTGTCCCAGGCCGATGTGGTCCGCCGCCTTGGCCAGCCGGTCGCAGGCCGCCCAGCACATCACGGATGAATAGGTGTGCACGCGCGCGATCGTGCGGAACTCCCACAGGCCGGCATCGACCTGGTCGTGCATGGCAAAGGCCCGGTCTCCGACCTTCTCCAGGGCATGGAAATCCTCGATGGATCCGGGGCGCAGCAGCCGGTGGTCATAGAAGGCCTGAACCAGCGGCAGCACGATCTGGCCATAGACGTCGTGCTGCAGATGCTCGCGCGCCTGATTTCCCACCCGGACCGGCTTCATCCCGCGATAGCCGGCGACTGACGTCACGATCCGCTCGTCGATGTCCTCCTCCAGACCCACGCCATAGACGGGCTGAACATGGCCGCCCGCCGAGTCGTCCACGAGATTGCGCAGATAGACGAGGTAGTTCTCCAGGATATCGACCGCGCCCAGCCGGTTCAGAGCCCGCACCGTGTAATAGGCGTCCCGGATCCAGCAGTAGCGATAGTCCCAGTTGCGACCGCTCTCGGGGAATTCGGGCACCGAGGTCGTCATGGCCGCGACGATGGCCCCCGTCTCCTCATAGGCACACAGTTTCAGGGTGATGGCCGCCCGGATCACCGCCTCTTGCCAATCAAGCGGCAGATAGAGGGTCCGCACCCACTGCTGCCAGTAGTCGACCGTGCGATCCAGGGCCGCCTGGACCCCCGCCCCGACCGCCTGATCGTAACCCTCGTCCGGTCCAAAGAAGAAGGCCAGGGGCCGCTCCAGCCGGAAGGTCCGCTCGCTTGTGACATGCGACACCGGACAGTCGGTCGTTAGCCGGAAGGTGACCTCGGGACAAACATAGCGGATGTGGTTGGATCCCGCCGTGGTCGGGGCCCGGCGCGCGCCCCAGTCTGCGGCAGGACGCAGGCGAACCCGGATCCGTGGCGCTCCGGCCAGGGGACGCACGATCCGGCTGAACGCCAGAGGCCGATAGGTCCGCGAATTCTTGGCATGGCGCGGCGCGAAGTCGATGATCTCGATCGATGCTCCGTCTTCGGCCGTCAGAACGGTCCGCAGCACGGGCGTGTTGCGGATATAGGCCTGATCGACATTGGAGAGCCCCTCCAGCTCGATGGCCCAGAATCCGTGTTCCGGGGTATCGCCGTCCATCAGAGCCGAAAAGACCGGATCGCCGTCCACGCGCGGGGCGCAGGCCCAGACGAAGCGGCCAGTCCGGTCGATCAGCGCGCTGACAGCGCAGTTGCCGATGGGGAACAGATCCAGTGTCTGGGTCATGCAGGGGTCTCCGAAACGGACGCCGCCACGGCCTCCAGCCAATCCAGGACGGCGTCGACATCGGCCAGGCCGTAGCGTGCCGCCGTCTCGCGCGGCGGGCCGACCAGGACGCCGAACCCACCCAACGCCGTCGCCGCAGCAAAGCCATGCTCGTCGGTCAGGTCGTCGCCGACCATGATGGGGAATGCCCCCTTGAACGGCGGCTGATCCATGAAGGCCGTCACCGCCGTGCCCTTGTCGGTGCCGGGCGTCTTCAACTCCAGCACCATCGAGCCCGGCTGCAGCACCAGTCCCGTCCGGTCGGCGATCTCACTGGCCAAGGCCTGAGCCGCACCACCTTGGTCGGGTGCCCTGCGGTAATGCAGTCCGGCGGCCACGCCCTTGTCCTCTACGACAACGCCCGGCCGTTCGGCTGCGAAGGCGTTGAAGGCCGCCACGGCCTGTTTCACCGCCGGATCGGCTTCGTCCCGCACCGAAACCCCGTCGGCGCCGCGTCGCTCCAGTCCATGCACGCCCGAGGCAGCTTGGGCCGCCCCATCGCTGATCCTGTCGATCTCCGCCAACGTCCGTCCACTGACGATCGCTACCCGGCCGTCCAGTCGCTGGATCAGCTGTTTGAGCACCGCCGTCCGTCGCGCCACCGGCACCACGTCGTCGGGATGCGGGGCCAGCGGAGCCAACACACCGTCCATATCCAGAAACAGCGCCGGACGCCGCAAGGTCTCGATCGGCGGCGGTGGCAGGATATGGGTCAGGCTTCCGGCGTGGACGGTCATACGGTTCCAATGGTCGTTGTTGTTTGCCCCGTCGGCGCTAACGCTTCAGTCCGGCAAAGGTTGGGCAGGCGGCCCGATTTATCGATCGCACCCGATACACGGCGTTCGTCTCGCCATTGTGAAACCGGTCCGGATGCTGCAATTCGCCACTCCATAAATGCCCGCGCAAGGGCGCCCTGGAAGCTGTGAATGACCGCCGACACCCTTGCCGCCTCGCCGTCCGCTATGATCGAGCGCGCCCGTGCGGTGATCCGGCTGAACATCCAGGCCCTGCAGGCTCTGGAAGGCACGATCGACGACAGCCTCGCCCGGGCCTGCGACATCATCATGGGTCGCCCCGGCTATGTCGTGGTGACCGGCATGGGCAAGTCCGGCCATATCGGCGGCAAGATCGCCGCCACCCTGGCCTCCACCGGGACCAATGCCTTTTTCGTCCATCCGGCGGAAATGAGCCATGGCGACCTGGGCATGCTGCGCCATGACACGACGCTTCTGGCCATCTCCAACTCGGGCGAGAGCCGGGAACTGCGTGACCCGCTGATCTTCTGCCAGCGCGAGGGTATTCCCGTCATCGGCCTGACGCAGCGGCCGTCCAGCTTCCTCGGCCGCAACGCCCAGGTGGTCCTGGCCATGCCCCAGGTGGCCGAGGCCTGTCCCGAGGGTCTGGCCCCCACCACCTCGACCCTGATGACCCTGGCGCTCGGCGATGCCCTGGCCATGGTGCTGATGGACCGGCGCGGCTTCAGCCGCGAAGCCTTTGGTCTGCACCACCCCGGCGGCAAGCTGGGCATGAGCTTGCAGAGCGTCGGCGACTGGATGGGCGATGCCCATGCGCCCGCCCCCACCGTCGGCCATGCCGCGACCTTCGCCGAGGTCGTCTCGGCCATCACGGAGGGACGGAAGGGCGCGGTCGCCGTTCTTTCGGACGACGGCACCCTGGCCGGCGTCATCACCGACGGCGATGTGCGCCGGGCCTTCGCGCGGGACATTACCGCATTGACGGCCGCCGACATCATGAGCCGGGACCCGAAGGTCGTCGGCCCGGATGCCCGCATGAGCGATGCGGTCGACATCCTGACCCAAAACCGCATCTCGACCCTGTTCGTGGTGGTCGAGGGACGGCCCGCCGCCATCATCCACATCGCCGAGCTGATGCAGGCGGGGTATGTGGCCTGATGACTGGCTCTTCTAAGACCACCGTCTGCATCGACGGCATGAACCTGGCCCTCAAGAAGGGCTCCGGCATCGCCACCTATGGGCGCAACCTGCTGTCCAACCTCAATGCCATGGGGATGGAGACCCAGGTCCTTTACGGTCCCGCCGCCACCTTCAACCGGCGTGAGCTGCTGAACGAGATCGCTCTCACCGACGCCTATTCGCCCAATGTCCGGCCTTGGCGCCGGGCGTGGGAGCATCACACCGGTCGGTTCGGCCGACCGGCCCGGGCCGTGGCCCCCACCGACGAGATCATCTGGCCGGCACGCGGCGGCGGACGCCCGCCGGTCAGCGCCTTCTGGAGTTCGCCGCGCATTTATGGCCTGGCGGGCGGAGCCTTCGGCCAGTCCAAGGTCTTCACCCCGGTCGGTTTCCGGGGTCACCCGACCGTGTCGAGACCGGACGTCATGCACTGGACCACCGCCATGCCCCTGCGGGCACGGGGCATGGCCAATGTCTATACGATCCACGACATGATCCCGCTGCGCCTGCCGCACACCACCTTGGACAACAAGCGCATGTTCCTGCGCCTGTGCCGCAAGATCGCGAAGAAGGCCGACCACATCGCCGTGGTGTCCGAGGCGACGCGCCAGGACGTGATCCGCCTGCTGGGCGTGCCCGAGCACCGGGTGACCAATACCTATCAGTCGGTCGGCATCCCCCCGCGCCTTCTGGCCAAGGACGATACCGAGGTCGCCGCCACGATCGAGAATGTCTTCAAGGTGCCGTGGAAGGGCTACTTCCTCTATTTCGGCGCGATCGAACCCAAGAAGAACCTGGCCCGGATCGTCGAGGCCTATCTGGCCTCGGGCGTCAGCCAGCCTCTGATCGTTGTGGGCGGCCGGGCCTGGCTGGACGAGGAAGAGACGGCCCTGATGCATCAGGCGCGGCGCGACAAGGCGGTCCGCAAGAAGAAGCTGCTGCTGTGGGACTTTCTGCCCTTCTCCCTGCTGGTGGATCTGATCCGCGGCGCGCGCGGCACCGTGTTTCCGTCGCTGTACGAAGGGTTCGGCCTGCCGGTGCTGGAGTCCATGAGCCTGGGCACCCCGGTCATCACCTCGACGGCCGCCTCCCTGCCCGAGGTGGCGGGCGACGCAGCCCTGATGGTCGATCCCTATGACGTCACCGGCCTGACCCGCCATTTCCGCGCCCTGGCCGCCGACGACGATCTGGCGGCCGATCTCTCGGCACGCGGCCGCATCCAGGCGGCCAAGTTCACGCCCGAGGCCTATCAGGCGCGACTGGCCGATCTCTATGGCCGCGTCGGGGTGAGATGACGCAGCGGGTCCTGTTCGACGCGACGCGGCTGCTCCATCGGGGCGGGCGGCGCGCGCCGACGGGGGTGGACCGGGTCTGCCTGGCCTATGCCGAATGGCTGGTCTCGCTTTCGGGCATCACCCTGACCCCGGTCCGGATCGTGCGGGACCAACTGGGGGCGCTGGACCCGCGCTGGTTCGCCCAGACGGTGGCCCAGCTTCGGGCGCGCTGGTCGGGCTCTGCGGACGAAGCCCCGGCCGAGGCCGAAATCCGGCTGGTCCAGGCCCTTGGTGCTACCCAGCGGGGACGCAGCCTGATCGGCCTCGATCCCGCCGCTCCCGATCATGGGCGACAGGTGCTGCAGGGCCTGCTGCGAGGTCGTCCCCTGCCCCGACTGCGACGCGGGGATCTGTATGTGAACGTTGGCCACACCGGCCTGAACAGCGCCCGCGTCCTCAGCGAACTGACGGCGGCGGGGGTCGCCCCTCTGATCCTGATCCACGACCTGATCCCGATCACTCACCCCGAGTTCTGCCGTCCGGGCGAGGCCACCCGCCATCGCACGCGGATGCGGGTTGCCCTGCGCCACGCCGACCGGATCGTAGTCAACTCGGCCCATACCGGCGAGCAGCTGTCGGCCTTTGCCGCGCGCGAGGACATCGCCACGCCGCCGGTTCTGGCCGCGCCCCTGGGTCTGGAGTCCCGGTTCCTGACGCCGGGCTGGACTCCCGCCGAACCGCCCTATTTCGTCCATGTCGGGACGCTGGAAGCCCGCAAGAATCTGGCCTTCCTTCTGACCCTTTGGCGACGGCTGGAAGAGCGCATGGGTCCGGCCACGCCGCGTCTGGTTTTGATCGGCCGGCAGGGCTGGGAGAATGAGGCGGTCATGGACCATCTGGAGCGCTCGCCCAATCTGCAAGGGCTGGTGCATCAGGCGGCCGACCTGCCCGATGCGGCCCTGGCCCGGCTGATGCGCGGCGCAAGGGCCGTCCTGGCCCCGTCGTCGGAGGAGGGCTTCGACCTTCCAGCGGTCGAGGCCATGGCCATGGGCGTGCCCCTGATCGCTTCGGACATCCCCGTCCATCGCGAGCTGGTGGCGGGCGCGCAGCTGATTGATCCACTGGACGGTCTGGGTTGGATGGCCGCCATTGCCCAGGCCACCGCAACCCCGGTCGCAACCCTGGCCCCTGGCCCGTCGTTCAAGGCGCCAACCTGGCCGGCCCATTTCGAACAGGTAGCGGCCTTCGCAAACCTGCCCCTTGCCGGTAAGCAGGATGTTCTGCGGAGTGTGCGTCCATGACCCGAGCGGTCCTGTCCCTGCTGATCGTCGCCGCCCTGGCCGGCTGCCAGACCCTGCCCCGCGACGGACCGTCCGGCCGTTCCGTGGCCAGCGCGGATCAGTCCGGCTATGTCCTGGTCGATCTGGATGCCGCCGTGGCCGAGCGGATCCGCCTGGTCTCCGCCCCGGCCGGGACCAGCCTGGCCGGTGCCGACAGCGACGCCCCGGTCGACGTCATCGGCATCGGCGACACCTTGACCGTGGCCATCTTCGAGCCCAGCGGCACCCTGTTCGGACCGCGCGGCAATGGTGCCTCGGTTCAGTCCGGCAACCAGACCCTGCCGCCGGTGACGGTGGACCGATCGGGCGGCATCGCTGTGCCGTTTGCTGGCTCGGTCCGTGTCGTCGGCCTGACCGCGCCCCAGGCCGCCGAGGCCGTGCGTCGGTCCCTGGTGGGCAAGGTCGCCGCGCCCCAGGTGGTGGTGTCCATCGCCTCCAATCCGTCCAACGGCGTCACCGTCCTGGGCGAAGTTCGCAATCCGGGCCGGACGTCGCTGAACGTCAACGGCAACCGCGTGCTGGACGTGATCGCAGCGGCAGGCGGGGCCTCGCGCCCCTCCGAGGACGTTACGGTCGTGGTGCGCCGCGGCGGCGACAGCTGGTCAGCCCCCCTGTCCGCCCTGAACAGCGAGTTCGGACAGAACATCCGCCTGGCCCCTGGCGATCAGGTCAATCTTGTTCATCGTCCCCGGCGCTATGCCGCCTTCGGGGCGTTGGGCTCGGTGTCCGAGACCGACATGGGCGCGGGCGAGCTGACCCTGGCCGGGGCGCTTGGCCGGGCCGGCGGTCTGGATCCCCAGTCCGCCAATGCCCGTGCCGTCATGGTCTTCCGCTTCGAGCGGCCCGAGGTGGCCCAGGCCCTGGGCCTGACCCAGGCTCCGACGCCCCGCGGCGTGCCGGTGGTCTATCGCCTGGACCTGGCCGAGCCGGACGGCTTCTTCGCTGCCGGGAGGTTCCTGATCCAGCCCGACGACGTCCTGTATGTGCCTCGCTCCGATTCCGCCGAGGCCCGAAAATTCTTCGAGTTCGTCCAGAGCATCACCCGCGTCGTCTATGACGTCTCGGTCACCAGCACCCTGTCCAACGATTGAAGCGGCGGTGAGCGACCCGTCCGTGGACCAGCGGCTGGCGGCGATCGAGGCAGCGGCCTTGCGGGTCTATGCCGCCCACGGCCTGCCGACGACGCCGGGGCATTACCGGCGCGGCCCGCGCGCCAAGGCATGGACCTTCCTGGGCTCCGACCTGACCCCGTCGGACCGATTTCAGCTGGTGTTGGAGCGTCCGCCGGAAAAGGGCTGGCGCTATGGCACGCTGGACCGGCTGGGAGCCGACGCGGCTGACGCCGACCTGGCCAATGCCGCACGGAGCCTGGGCCTGTGTCGCACCCTGCGCGAGCGACGCGCTGCGGGCGAGATCGACGATGCCGTCCTGCTAGCCGCCCTCGACCTGACGGCGCCGAAAGTCAGGCCGCGACGGGCGCGTCCGCCATCGCCCCGGCCAGCAGCTCCAGCGAGCGGACGCGGGCGGCCGGATCCCAGATCTGGCTCGTGATCATCATTTCGTCTGCCCCCGTAGCCTCGACAAAGGCCTGAACCTGACGGCGCACGGTCGCGGGTGAGCCCACGGCCGAACAGGCCAGGGCTTGATCGATCATGGCCCGCTCGCCCGAGCTCAGGCCTTCTGCATAGCCGGCTACGGGCGGCGGCAGCTTGCCGGGACGACCCGATCTCAGGTTCACAAAGGCCTGCTGGACCGAGGTGAACAACACCTGCGCTGCCTCGTCCGTTTCGGCAGCGAAGACGTTGAAGCCCAGCATCACATGCGGCTTGGCCAACTGCTCGGACGGCCGGAAGGTCCGGCGATAAACCTCCAGCGCGCGGTGCAGGTCGCCCGGCGCAAAATGGCTGGCGAAGGCATAGGGCAGGCCCAGATGTGCGGCCAGTTGCGCGCCATAGGTTGACGACCCCAGGATCCAGATCGGCACGTCCTGGCCCTGCCCCGGATGGGCGGCGATGCGCTGGCCGTCCTGTGCCGGACCGAACCAGTGCATCAGTTCCTGCACATCCTGCGGAAAGGCATCGACATCGCCCTGCAGCGTCCGGCGCAGAGCCCGGCTGGTCGCCATGTCGGATCCCGGTGCGCGGCCCAGGCCCAGGTCGATGCGCCCAGGATGCAGAGCCGCCAGGGTGCCGAACTGCTCGGCGATCACATAGGGGGCGTGGTTGGGCAGCATGACGCCCCCTGCCCCGACCCTTATCGTCCGGGTCGCGGCGGCCACCGCCCCGATCACCACCGAGGTCGCGGCGCTGGCGATCCCCGGCATGTTGTGATGTTCGGCCAGCCAGTAGCGGTGATAGCCCAGCCGCTCGGCATGGCGGGCCAGGTCGATGGTATTGGCCAAGGCCTGGGACACGTCGGACCCTTCGGGCACCGGCGCGAGGTCGAGTATGGAAAGCGGGATCATGCCCCCGATATGGGGACGCCGCCCCGCCGCTCAAGCGTCGGGGTGAGCACGGGTGAAGAGTGAGCCCAGAGGTGAGCGGGTCAGCTTCTACCCGCACCCCAACGCCCCATTGAACGCGCTCAAGCAGCGAGCCGCCGCGCGGCGAGCGATAGCGCCCTACTTCGAGTCTACTGGCAGGCCAGGCACTCGTCGTAGTCGGTGCGGGCAGCGCTGAACAGGTCGGGCTGGTTCGGATCGACCTCGGTCTCTGCCTTGTCCTCGCTGCCGGCGAAGGCGGCGCGCTGAACCGACTTGGAGCGCAGGTAATACAGCGACTTCACGCCCCGCTCCCACGCCGTCCAGTGCAGCATGTGCAGGTCCCACTTGTTCACATCGCCGGGGATGAACAGGTTGATCGACTGCGCCTGACAGATTTCCGGCGTCCGGTCGGCGGCCAGTTCGACCACCCAGCGCTGATCCAGTTCGAAGGCGGTCTTGTAGATCGCCTTTTCGTCCTCGGTCAGGCTGTCCAGGTGCTGGACCGAGCCCTCTTTCTCCAGAATGGAGGACCAGGTCGCGTCGGTGTTCAGCCCCTTCTCTTCCAGCAGTCGCTCCAGGAAGGGGTTCTTGACGGCGAACGAGCCCGACAGGGTCTTGTGGGTATAGATATTGGCCGGGATCGGCTCGATCCCCGCGCTGGTACCACCGCAGATGATGCTGATGGAGGCGGTCGGGGCGATGGCCAGCTTGTGGCTGAACCGCTCCATCACGCCACGCTCGGCCGCATCCTCGCACGGGCCCTTTTCCTCGGCCAGCAGGCGGCTGGCCTTGTCGGCCTCGCGGCGCAGGTGTTTGAACAGCCGCATGTTCCACGACTTGGCCATGGCCGATTCAAAAGCCACGCCCTGGGCCTGGAGGAAGGAGTGGAAGCCCATCAGGCCCAGGCCCACCGACCGCTCGCGGCGTGCGGAATAGACGGCCGCCGACATCGACGGCGGGGCGCGGGTGATGAAGTCTTCCAGCACATTGTCCAGGAACCGCATCAGGTCCTCGACGAAGCGCGGCTCCTCGCGCCATTCCAGGAACATTTCGGCATTGACCGACGACAGGCAGCAGACGGCCGTGCGGTCGATGCCCAGGTGGTCACGGCCGGTGTGCAGCATGATCTCGCTGCACAGGTTCGACTGCTTCACCTTCAGGCCCAGGTCCCGCTGGTGCTGCGGCATCTGCCGGTTCACCGTGTCCGAGAAGATCAGATAGGGCTCTCCGGTCTGCAGCCGGATTTCCAGGATCTTCTGCCACAGGCTGCGCGCATCGACCGTCTTCAGCACTTCCTGGTTCTTGGGCGAACGCAGGCCGAAGGTCGTGCCCGCCTTCACCGCCTCCATGAACTCGTCGGTGATGTTGATGCCGTGGTGCAGGTTCAGGGACTTGCGGTTGAAGTCGCCCGAGGGCTTCCGGATTTCCAGAAACTCCTCGATCTCGGGGTGATGCACGTCCAGGTAGACGGCCGCGGAGCCGCGCCGCAGGCTGCCCTGGCTGATCGCCAGCGTCAGGCTGTCCATCACGCGGATGAAGGGGATGATGCCGCTGGTCTGGCCTGCGCCCTTGACCTTCTCGCCGATCGACCGGACGCTGCCCCAATAGGTGCCGATGCCGCCGCCGTTGGAGGCCAGTGAAACGTTCTCGTTCCAGACCGATTGGATGCCGTCCAGGCTGTCGCCGACGGCATTCAGGAAACAGCTGATCGGCAGACCGCGATCGGCCCCGCCGTTCGACAGCACCGGCGTCGAGGGCATGAACCACAGCTTGGACATATAGTCATAGACGCGCTGGGCATGGCCCGGATTCACCGCTTCATCGTCGGCGTAGGCGGTGGCGACCCGGGCGAACATGTCCTGATAGCTTTCGCCCGGAAGGAGATAGCGGTCTTCCAGCGTCTTTTTGCCGAAGGCGGTCAGCAGCTCGTCGCGCGACCGGTCCAAAACGATGGACGGCACGACCTTCAGCTGGGGTCGGTCGGAGACCGTCCCGGACGCAACCGCCTGGAATTCCGCCGTCTTCAACGCTTCGACACCAGCCATTACCGTCTTCGCCCTGAACTAAATCAATGAGTGAGTTGCCAACGCCCCGACACATCATCTTGTGGCCGAAGCGCCCCCGTGGCCCACATATGGGGCGCAGATGGCTAACGATCGGTCAACGGGCTTGACGATCACTTTGTGCGCGAATCACGATCAAGACGGGGGATGAGCCTGTGGATGGCCCAAGACGCGGGCGTGACGGCCACCCAACTCTCGTGATCACGAAGCCGTGAACGGAACGCGGAGCCAGCTTGGCCGTTGGCGGACGATGACCCGTGCACAAGTTCCCGCGTTTCTGCGCCGCGCCCTGCGGATCGCCCGTACTGAAATCGCCGCCCTGACCGCCTTGCTGGTGATCGCGGCGGGCGTCATGACCTTCGTCGAATTGGCCGACGACATGACCGAGGCCGATGGCCAGGCCTTTGACGAGGCCGTCCTGTCAGCACTGCGGCCTCACGCCGCCCCGTCCGACGCCTGGGGGCCCTGGTGGCTCGAAGAGGCGGCGGCCGATCTCACGTCCCTGGGCGGCATAGCGGTCCTGGGATTGTTCGCGACGGCGGTGATCGTCTTCCTGATCCTTCAGCGCAAGCGGCTGTCGGCCCTGTTGCTGGTCGTGGGCCTGGCGGGTGGTGTGGCGCTGAGCGAAGGGCTCAAGGCGATCTTCGAGCGCGACCGCCCTCCGTCGGTCTATCAGGCCGTCGACACGATCAATGCCAGCTTTCCCTCCGGCCATGCCCTGCTGTCGGCGGTCTTCTATCTGTCGATCGGCGTCATGCTGACCCGCGCCTTTCCGCGTCGGCACATGAAGGCCTATGTGCTGGGCATCGCCATCCTGCTGACGCTGCTGGTGGGGCTGACGCGCGTCTATCTGGGGGCCCATTGGGCCACCGACGTGCTGGCAGGCTGGAGCGTCGGGGCGGCGTGGGCCATGGCGCTCTGGCTGGTGGCCTATGCGGTTGAACGCCGTCAGATCGTCCACCACGCTCCCCTCCAGGATGAGCCGTCGCCCGGCACCCCGGCCTGACTCCATCGTCCCTGCGATGCGAGTCGATCTCGCTTGCCAGTCCGCAAGGCCTCGCCCTAAAGAGCGCCCCGTCATCGGGGAGTAGCCACCCGCACCGATCAGCGGGGTCCGCGTCAACACACTTCCTCTCACCCGGAGAGGATGGCGCGGTCTGTCAGTGACCTAAGCGTTCCGCATTGCTGCGGAATGGCGCGAAGGCCGAGCTTTCGGTCCTCACGCCGCAAGCCTCCGCGAGGCGCGCCTTAGGACCACTTTCAAGGCAAGACCGCTGGCGTCGCAGGGTGCTTCAACGCGGGGCCCGGCTGCGATGCCTTTGGTCTGTCCGCCGACGTCCCGCGCAACGATGCTGCAATGCCCCACTTCCCCTGGGACGCCTTCTTCATTTCCACCGGCCTCGTCTCGATCGCCGAGATCGGGGACAAGACCATGCTGCTGGCCATCGTCCTGGCGGCAGCCTGGCGGCGACCGACGCCCATCATCCTGGGCATACTGGCCGCGACCCTGGCCAACCATGCCGTTGCGGCCCTGGCCGGATCGGTGCTGGCCCGCTTCATGGACGGCGACTGGGTACGCTGGGTCGTCGGCATCGCCTTCATTGGCTTCGGTGTCTGGGCTCTGATCCCAGACCGGTTCGACGAGACGCCCGACACGACGGAAAAGTCATTCGCCGGGGTCTTCTGGACGACGACCGCCGCCTTCTTCCTGATCGAAATGGGAGACAAGACCCAAGTCGCCACCGCCATGCTGGCCGCCCGGTTCCAGGACATCGTCGTCGTCGTGGCCGGATCGACCCTGGGCATGATGCTCGTCAACGGGCCAGCGGTCCTGCTGGGCGAGGCTGCCGCCGCGCGACTGCCGCTCAAGTGGATCCGCATCGCCGCCGCCGCCGGTTTCGCCGCAACGGGGCTGTGGGTCCTGCTGGCGGGCTGATAGGCAGACAGCCGCTCACCGAGACCCCTTGCCCATGCGCCTGTTCCTTCGCCTCGTCGGGGCCGCCGTCCTGACGGTCATGCTCGTCCTGATGCTGGGCCCGGCCCCGCAGGCGCAGACCAGCGGCCTGATCTGGGACAAGGCGGCACACTTCGTCGGCTTCGGCCTGATCCTGTGGAGCCTGGCGGTCATGATGCGCCGCCTGCCGCGACTGTGGACGGTGGTCGCCGCCATCGCCATCGGCGGCGCGGTCGAACTGATCCAGGGCCAGATAGGGCGCGACGCCAGCTGGTGGGACTTCGTCGCCGACATCCTCGGCATCGCTGCGGCCTGGGCGGCCTGGGTCGTCTGGCGCCGGTTCCAGCCCCGCCGCGAGCGTCAGACCTCGAACACGCGATAGGGCGTCTCGCCCAGGGTCCGCAGCACCGGCAGGGCGACGTTATAGACCGGCGTGCCCTTGTTCGTCCGACCTTCCGGTGCCCCGCGATGGGCGTGGCCGTGCACCACCAGGCTGATGTTGTCGTACCGGTCGATGGTCTCGGCCAGGCGTGACGACCCCAGGAAGGCGTGGATCTCCGGCGGTTCGCCCACCACCGTATCCACCACCGGCGAATAATGAAGCAGGACGACGGACCGCTCGGTCCTCAGCATACGGATGGAGTTCTCGATGCCGTTCGCATCCTCCACCGCCTCTTGCACAAAAGCCTTGATCGAGGACTCGCCGAAGGAGCTCAGCATGTAGCGGCCGAACCCGCCGATGAAGCCCTTGCCGCCGGCGAAACCGACGCCCTCGATCTCATAGGCCTGTCCGGTCAGCATCTTGACGCCGGCATCGCACAACATCTGGGTAACCTGCTCAGGCTGGCCGCATTCATGCTCGTGATTGCCCAGGACCCCCACCATCGGAATGGTGCAGGCCTTGAGGTCGGCCAGCAGGTTCTGGACTTCGGCCGTCTTGCCATAGTTGGTCAGGTCGCCGCAGAGGCACAGCACATCAGCGTCGTCCGAGACCTGCTCGAACAGGGCGCGATAGCTGCCCTTGGTCGTGTCGTTGACATGAAGGTCCCCGACCGCCGCCACGCGCAGGCGTTTGGCGGGTCCGGCATCCATGCCCGGCTGCGGGGTCTGTGCGGTCGTATCGGTCACGAGGTCCCTCCCACCACGAACCCGACCTTAGCGCGCTCGAGCCGCAAGCGACCGCGTCGCGCGCATGGCGCCCTCAAGTCAGTGCACCGGGTCATGGCGTTCCTCCAGCCCCTTGCCCACGACGTCGCCAAAGCCCCACTCGGCCACGTCAGAGATATAATCGCGGGGGCTGAATAGCCGACCCCGGCACACCTTCACCCGGGGCGCGGGCAGGTCGACCTGGGCCCGCAGCCGCTCGGTCAGTTCGTGCATCAGCCAGGCCGGGATGTTGTCCCGCTCGGTCGGATAGGCGAACCGGAAGTTCAGCAGGTGCGACATCAGCACCTCCCAATACAGGTCCATCTGGTCCAGCAGGGACTTCCAGTCGATGGCCTCGGCCTGTTTCAGGATGACGTGGTTCACGTCGGCCCCGTCATAGCGATAGCGGTCCTGGATGAAGACCTTCGACAGGATCAGGGCCGTCGGCGGCGTGATCGACACCTCATGGCCATAGACTTCGATGGTATCGGGTCCGAACCAGGCATCGTTCACCGCGATCGTGCCGTTCGACATGGCAAAGATCACGTCGAAGAAATGCTTGTCGTCCTTCCAGACCTTGGCGATCCAGCGCTCATCCTCGACGTCGGTGCGATAGCCGCGCGCCTGGAAGAAGGCGAGGATGCGGGGATAGTCCCCCGGCTTGCAGAAGACATCCAGATCCTTGGTCGGTCTGCGGATGCCGGTATAGGCCGTAACGGCATAGGTCCCTGACAGCAGAAAGGGGATGCCGCTTTCCTTCAGCAGCCGCAGCGATTCCTCATAGAAGGCCACCGCCTCCTCGGGCGGATGGAAACTGGGACCGGCGGCGGTGTCTGACATGGATCGTCCTGGTGGGTGAACAGGGGCTTGAAACGGGCGCATCCGGCAGCAGGTTCCCGCGCCTTCATCTGGCGAGACGCGGCCGCCTGGCCTATGGATCAGCCGATGTTCGGGAGCCCTTTCATGACAATACGCGCCACCTGCACCGCCTTGGCGGCGCTGGTCCTGACCGGTATTGCCGGACCGGCCCCTGCCCAGGACACCGGCCTGCTGTTCTGGAGCCCCGAGCGTCGCGAGGCCCAGTTCCGCAACATGACGGCGATCCAGGCTCATGGCCCGGTCTCACGCGGCGACGGTCCGGTCCGCGCCCTGCCGGTCGGCACACCCCTGGACCTCGACATCGAAGCCCACATGCAGGCCGAGCGCGTGGCGGGCGTACTGGTCATTCAGGACGGCCAGATCCGGCTGGAACGCTATGGCCTGGGCATGACGGCGGCCGACCCCTGGGTTTCGTTCTCGATGACCAAGTCGCTGACTTCGACTCTGGTGGGGGCCGCGATCCGCGACGGCTATATCGAAAGCCTGGACGATCCCATCACGGACTACATCCCGGAGATGGCCGGCGGCGGCTATGAGGGGGTAACCCTGCGCCAGCTGTTGACCATGACCTCGGGGGTCCAGTGGAACGAGGACTACGCCGACCCGAACTCCGACGTCGCCCGCATGCTGACCACCCCGCCCGAGCCCGGGCTGGACGCAACCGTCAGCTATATGCGTGGACGCGCCCGCGTCGCCGAGCCCGGCACCCGCTGGCATTATTCGACCGGTGAAACCAATCTGGTCGGCGTGCTGGTCGCCCGCGCCACCGGCCGTCCGCTTTCGCAGTATCTGGCCGAAACCATCTGGAGCCGCGCGGGCATGGAGCAGGACGCGGCCTGGGCCATGGATGCCCAGGGTCGCGAGATCGGTGGCTGCTGCGTCTCGGCAACCTTGCGCGATTGGGGCCGTGTCGGCCTGATGGCACTGGAGGACGGTGTTGTCGGCGGAACCCGCATCGTGCCTGAGGGATGGTTTGGCGAGGCAACCCGAAAGCAGGCCGACATTGGCACCCCCGGTCGCGGCTACGGCTATCAGTGGTGGACGCGCGAACCGGACCAGTTCGAGGCCAGCGGCATCTTTGGCCAATGGATCCACGTCGACCCGAGCCGGCGCATGGTCGTCGTCGTCCTGTCCGCCTGGCCCACCGCCATCGGCCCCGACCGCAGCCGGGCCCGGTTTGACCTGCTGAGCCGCATCCGGGCGGCGGTGGACAACTAGAAGCCGTCCCCAGGCTTCTCCCCAGAACCCATTAACCCAACACTAGATGTGGTGGGCCGCGACACTGTGATCGCAACATAGGCGGCAATTTCGCTTGTTCGGGGACGAGGTTTCCCGCCATGATCGGTGCTGTTCACCGGATTCGTCGCCGAGGCCCGCCCCATGACCATTCACACGCCCATCATCCGCGCCGAGCGTCCCGGCCTGCTGACCCCGTCGGCCGCCTACAAGCCGTTCCGCTATCCGTGGGCGTTCGACATGTGGAAAAAGCAGCAGCAGGTCCACTGGATGCCCGAAGAGGTGCCGCTGGGCGAGGACTGCAAGGACTGGGCGGCAAACCTGAATGACAAGGAGCGCAATCTGCTGACGCAGATCTTCCGCTTCTTCACCCAGTCGGACATCGAGGTCGCCGACAACTACATGGAAAAATACGGTCGGGTGTTCAAACCGACCGAGGTGAAGATGATGCTGTCGTCCTTCGCCAACATGGAGACGATCCACATCGCGGCCTATGCCCTGCTGCTGGAAACCATCGGCATGCCCGAGAGCGAGTTCGGGGCCTTCATGGAATACGAGGCCATGCGGGACAAGCACGACTACATGGGCCGTTTCGGGGTGGACACCGACGCCGATATCGCGCGGACCCTGGCCATGTTCGGCGGCTTCACAGAGGGGCTGCAGCTGTTCGCCAGCTTCGCCATGCTGATGAACTTCCCGCGTCAGAACAAGATGAAGGGCATGGGCCAGATTGTGTCCTGGTCGGTGCGCGACGAGAGCCTGCACTGCGACGGCATCATCAAGCTGTACCACGCCTTCAACAAGGAAACGGGCTGCGTCACCCCGTCCGTCGCCGACGATATCGTCGAATGCTGCCGCACCGTGGTCGGGCTGGAAGACAAGTTCATCGACCTGGCCTTCGAGGCCGGCGAGGTCAGCGGCATGACGCCCGACGACATCAAGCAGTACATCCGCTTCATCGCCGACTGGCGCCTGCGCCAACTGCACCTGCCCGAGGTGTATGGCGTCAAGGAAAACCCCCTGCCCTGGCTGCAGTCGCTGCTCAGCGGAGTTGAACACGCCAACTTCTTCGAGGCCCGCGCGACCGAATACTCCAAGGCGGCAACCCAGGGCTCATGGCACGGCGCCGACGGCGTCTGGGGCGAGTTCGACAAATTGATGGCCCGCCGCGACATGAGCATGGTCGCGGGCTAGTGCGTCTCCTCCCCATCACAGATGGGGAGGTGGATCGGCGTGCAGCGACGAGACGGAGGGGGCGACCGGGTCTCGCCCGCTAAGTCTCAGGTTCACAGGGGTTATGACCCACCGTCATTCCGGGGCGCTCGCAGAGCGAAACCGACCCGAAGGGCGGCACAGCCAAACCCAGGCGGACATGCCGAATGCCAGACCCGATCTGAGCGCCTGCGACACACCCCTGGGTTCCGGGTTCTTGGCTGCGCCAAGCCCCGGAATTACGGATCAGTTGCGAGTGTCGATTGAACCTCGCCCCTACCCCCGCGCCATCCCCACGCCCATCGAGCCGCCGGGAGCCGGGGCGACGTCTAGCATCTTGACCCGGAACACCAGCACCGCATTGGCCGGAATGGTCGGCGGCGCACCGCGTTCGCCATAGCCCAGCTTGGGCGGCACATAGAACAGCCACTCGTCCCCGACCCGCATCTGCTGCAGGCCTTCGTTCCAGCCGGGAATGACCTGTTCGGGCGTGGTCACCATCGGCGCGCCGCGCGTGTAGGAACTGTCGAACACCGTGCCGTCGACCAGCGCTCCTTCATAATCCACGCGGACCAGGTCGTTGCCGTCGGGCCGGGGCGATCCAGCCGGGCCGGACGACAGGATCTTGTACTGCAGCCCGGACGGCAGGGTGACGACGCCCTGTTCACCCGCATTCTTCTTCATGAAGAAGGCGGCGGCCTCCTCGGCCTTTTTCAGCTCGGCCGCATTGTCCTCAGCCCCTGCGCCGCAGGCGGCCAGGCTGACCAGGCCGATCGCGACCGCGACGGCCCTAGCTTGCGAAGTCCTGACCCATCCGAAGCGCATAACCCTTGTCCCTCAATGCCCGACCGATCTCGTCGGCATGGGCGCTATCGCGCGTTTCGACCATGATGTCGAACTCTGCGCCCTTGGCCGGAACGTCCAGCGCCAGCCGATTGTGGACGACATCGATGATGTTGCCGCCCAGGCCGCCGATCACCGCCGCCATGGCCGACAGCATGCCCGGCCGGTCGTCCCCCAGGATGCGATAGACGATCAGCCGCCGCTCGCGCACCATCTCGCGGTTAAGCACCACGGCCAGCATGCGCGCATCGATATTGCCGCCGCACAGCACCAGCCCGACCTTCATCCCCTTGAACCGCTCGGGATAGGCCAGCAGCGCGGCCAGACCTCCAGCCCCTGCACCTTCGGCCACGGTCTTTTCCAGGGTGGCATAGAAGGCGACCGCCTTTTCGAAATCCTCTTCCTGACAGACCAGGACGTCCTCGATCAGCGGCTCGGCCAGGGCAAAGGGAATGTCGCCGACCGCCTTGATGGCGATGCCCTCGGCGATGGTGGCCCCGCCGCATTTGGGTGTCTCGCCCCGCCGCCTGGCGCTGAAGGACGGATACATCGCCGCCTCGACGCCGAAGATCCTTATGTCGGGCCGCGCGGCCTTGGCCGCGATGGCACAGCCGGCAATCAGGCCCCCGCCGCCGATCGGAATGATGAGCGCATCCAGATCCGGCGCATCAGCCATCAGTTCCAGCGCACAGACGCCCTGGCCCGCCACAATCCCTTCGTCATCGAAGGCCGACACGAAGACATAGCCCTTTTCGTCGCGCAGACGGTGCGCCTCGGCGGTCGAGGCAGTGAAGTCCAGGCCATGGATCACCACCTCGGCCCCATGGGCGCGCGTTCCGTCGATCTTCACGAAGGGCGTGCCCTCGGGCATCACGATCGTCACCGGCACACCCAACCGCCCACCGTGATAGGCCAGGGCCTGGGCATGGTTGCCGGCCGAGGCCGCCACCACCCCGCGCTTGCGCTCCTCGGGGCTCAGCAGCAGCAGCCGGTTCAGCGCACCGCGCTCCTTGAACGAGCCGGTGAAGTGCAGATTGTCGAACTTGACCCAGACCTCCGCCCCGGTCAGCTGCGACAGGCGGCGTGAGTGGCGGGTCGGCGTGCGATCCACCGCCCCGGCGATGCGCTCCTGTGCGGCCTTGATGTCGGCGACGGTGACGGACATTCCCTGCTCCTGAACATCGACCTTGTGTGCGGTCGTTGCGGCCTTGTGGCGCAGCCGCCGTGGGCGCGCAACATCAGCAGGGACAGCGGCGTCAGGCGGCAGCCTGCCCGGGCAGCGGGCGCGGCTTCCCATCCGGGCCGATCGCCACATAGGTGAAGACACCTTCGGTCACACGGATCACATGCTCGGCGTAGCGGGGCCTTTTCCAAGCCTCGACATGGACGCGGATGGAGGTCCGCCCGGCCCGCACGACCCGGGCATAGATGGACACCTCATCGCCGACCGATACCGGCTGATGGAACACCATGGCGTCCACCGCCACGGTGGCGCAGCGGCCTTGCGCCAGGGCAAAGGCCGGTGTGGCCCCGGCGATGTCCATCTGAGCCAGCAGCCAGCCGCCGAAGATGTCGCCCTCTGGATTGGTGTCCGCCGGCATGGCGATGACACGTCCCACCAGTTCGCCTTCGGGTACTCCTAGATCCGTCACTTATGCGCCTCGCCTGCCGATGTGGGACGGCTTGTCGCCCAGCGCCCCCCGGCTCGCAACCTTGACCATGCAATGGGCGTTGGGGAACAAGCTCCCCAACCGGCCGCCTTCAACGGTCCTGTCAGGAAACGTCCCATGTCGATGCGTCCCGCCCTTCTGTCCGCCCTGTTCCTGGCCGCCGGGGCTGCCGCCTGTGCGCCCGTGCCGGGGCCCAGCGCCTATCGCGCGCCCAGCAGCGCCTTCAACGTGGCCGACTTCGCCTGGTCCGCCCGCCAGGGACAGGGATCGATCAACGGCCGCATCGCCTACCGCCATGACAACCAGGCCTACGGATGCTCCGGCTCGGTCGGCCTGACCCCGGACACCCCCTATACGCGCCAGCGATTCCTGACCCTCTATGGCTCGATCGATCAGGCCAACGCCCCTGAGTCGGTCGTGCGCGCCCGGACCGTGGCGGACCCGAACGCCGACTACCGCTCCTATGTGCGATCCGTGCCGTGCGAGAACGGCCGCTTCGCCTTCACCGGCCTGCCCGACGGCAGCTGGTTCATCATCGCGCCGGTTTCGGCGGGTGGAGATCGGGTTGTACTGATGCGCCGCGTGGAGACCCGCGGCGGCCGGGCCATCTCCGTGACGCTGTAAGGTCTGGCGCTGGGGCTCATCTCGTGATCCAGTCCGCTCGAATAACGGAGTTAACCATGCGCACTGCCGTCATGACCCTTGCCGCCGGCTTGATGCTGGTCGCCGCGCCCGCCGCCGCCCAGCACGCCTATGGCCATTACAACCAAGGACAGGGCTACCACGGCTATGGCCAGGACCGTTCCGGCTGGAACGTTGCGGCTCAGTATGACCGACCCGGCGACTATCGCTGCGACGCCTTCTGGGATGCCAACCGAGACGACTGCGGGGCCGCCTGGCGCGACCAGCGTCACCGCACATCCTATGGCTATCGCAACGACGGCTACGGCCGCAGCTATGGCTACAACACCCGTCGTCGGGGTTACGGCTATGCGCAGGGCGAAAGCGCGCGCGGGGGCTCGACCTATTACGGAGCCTATGGCCGACCGGATATGGTCTATCCTGGTGGTGGGTATTCCTATGGCGGCCATGGTGCCTACAGCGGGGGGCGCGACGCCCGCCGTATCGATTGGTGCCGCGCCACCTATCGATCGTATGATCCGGCGAGCGGTTACTACCGCGCCTACAGCGGCCGACTGATCTACTGCGGGTAAGGCGGCCGCCTGCCTCACGCCAATGTGCTCGCACCGGCTGAGCACGAGCCGACAGCAAACAAGGTTCGCCATCCTTTGGCCTCATGACGGGGGCCTGTCGTCGGTTCTCGTTCTGAGCATCGTGGGGAGCGCGTTAATGTCCCAGCACAATATCGTCGGATCGGAGGCTTTCGACCGCCGACCCTTCGTCATCATCCGGTCTCTGCGATCCGGTGGCCTTCGTCGACGCAAGGCCCGCACGGTCATGGCCTTCATGGCGGGCGCGGCCGTCATGCTGGCTGGCGGCGTCGTCGCGGCCGTCGTCGCCTTCGGTCCCGCTCTGGCTGGCGGCTGATCAGGCCAGCCAGACCATCCGGCGCGTATCGACGTCGCTGCCCCGGGCCCGGCTGAAACCCCGCCGAACCTCGCCCGTATACAGAAAGCCTGCCTTCTCCAGCACGCGGCCAGAAGCGGGGTTGTCGCTGAAATGCCCGGCGACCAGCGCCCGCCTGCGCCAGCGGCGGCTGGCCCAGACCAGCGCGCCCTCCAACGCCTCGGTCGCATAGCCGCGCCCCCAGAACGGCCGACCGATCCAATAGCCCACCTCGGGCGCCGGATCGCCGTCCTCGAACAGACCGATCACCCCCACCGGCCCGTGGTCCTCATGGGCGATGACAAAGGTGGAGGCCCGGCGCGGGTCCTGTGAGGCGACCTGCAGCACAAACGATTCGGCGTCGGGCAGCCCATAGGGATGCGGCATCCGCAGCGTCATCCGGGCCACGTCGCGGTCATTGGCCAGATCCGCCAGGCGCGCCGCGTCCCGTGGTTCGGGGCTTCTCAGCATCAGCCGCCGCGTCTCGACGACAGCAGGGGTTTCGATCACGCACATGGGGCGAACCTCGTTTCTGTCCGCCACCTTTTCAGGAGGGCTCGGGCGGACGATCGAGGCGGGGAACGAAAACGGGGAGCCTGGTGATCCAGACTCCCCGCGGAATATTTCCCTCGGTCCGGATCGCGGCTGTTTCGAGCCTTGCGCGATCCGGTCTGTGGTCGGTTCGCGCTACTCGGCGGCCATGGGCACGGTGTCGTTGGCCGGGAGAATCGACACGTAGCAACGCCCACCGCGCTTGGTGGTGAATTTCACGGCGCCGGTTTTGGTCGCAAACAGGGTGTGATCACGGCCCAGGCCGACGTTGTCGCCCGGATGGAAGGTCGTGCCGCGCTGACGCACCAGGATGTTGCCGGCCAGGACGTGCTCGCCGCCGAACTTCTTCACGCCAAGGCGCTTGGATTCCGAATCGCGACCGTTGCGCGACGAACCGCCAGATTTCTTGTGAGCCATAACGAACTCTCTTCTCTTCGGCGCCGGAGGCCCTCAAGGCCGGATCAGCGCGATCTGATCTTTATACTCTGTGCCGCCCCCGAAAGGATCGGCGCGAACGGGTCTTAGGCTTCGTCGGTGCTGGCGTCGTCAGCCTTGGCCTTGGGCGCAGCCTTCTTGGCCGGAGCCTTCTTGGCGACGGGCTTTTCGGCCGTGTCGTCGGCGACGGTTTCGGCGGGCGCATCGGCCTTGGCGACCGGGGCCTTCTTGGCGGGCTTGGCCGGGGCTTCTTCCTGCTCAACGCGGGGGGCCAGGCCACGGGCGCGAGCATTCATCTCGGCCTTGGTCATCAGCGAGGTCTCGCCGTCCCACTTGGCGTTCTCGCCGGCACCGTCGATGCCGACGATCCGCAGGACCGATTCCATCTGACGGTGACCGCCGGTCCGGCGATAGCCCTGACGACGGATCTTCTTGAAGATCTTGATCTTCTCACCCTGACGGGTCTCGATCAGCGTGGCGGCCACTGAGGCACCAGCGATCAGGGGCGCGCCAACGGTCACGCCGTTGTCGCCACCCAGCATCAGGATGTCGCCGAAGGTCACGTCGGAGCCGGCATCGCCGTCGAGTTTCTCGACGACAATGACGTCACCCGGTTGAACCCGGTATTGTTTGCCGCCGGTCTTGATCACCGCGTACATGGGCAGGCCTCGAAGTGAACGCTAAAGCGCGTGAACGCAAAAAAGATTGCGCCCGCAAGGAAACCCCGGCGGGCGAAGAGCGGCGACATATACGGATGGGGCCTGTTGAGTCAACGCGAAAGGCGCGCATGCAGCGGTTTCTGAGCGATCTTACCGGTGCCTCGACCCGTTGGGGGCGTACCATCCTCTATGGATTCATCGCCGCGCGGGCCTCGATTACCCTGGTCGGGATCGCCGTGGTGCTGATCTGGGGCGAGGCCGGATACGAAGGCTTTTCGGGCCTGCTGGATCAAGCCGACCTGGTGGTCGCCCTCGTCGCCATTGCCGTCGCCCCGTTGGTCGAACAGTTGATGGTGCTGTTCATCGTCTGGGTCCTGGCCTTCGTCCTGCGCCTGCCCGGCGGCATCGCGGCGGTCCTGACCGGCCTGGGATTCGGTGCTCTGCACGGCCTGGCCCCCGCCTCCCTGTCGGTCGTGCCGCTGTTCATCCTGCTGGCGCTCATTCAGATCCATTGGGCCCGGCGCAGAAAGGGCATGACCGGCTTCTGGATTGGCGTCGCCATTCATGCGCTGACCAATGCCACGGCCGTGGGAACATTATTTCTTCTGGAGGCCCCACCTGCCTGACCGCACCCCCTCGACCGTTATAAAGTAACAGGCTATAGGGCGCGCCATGTCTCCCGATCTCGCCCCGACTGTGCTGGCTTCGCTTCTGGCGGGCGGGTTCGGCGTGGCCTTTCTGCATGCGGCACTTCCGACCCATTGGCTGCCATTCGTTCTGGTCGGACGCGCCCAGCGGTGGAACCTGGCGCGGACCTTGGGCGCGGTTGCGGCCGCAGGGCTGGCCCACATCGCTGCCACAGCCGTCGTGGGCACATTGATCGTGGCCGCGGGTCTGGCGCTGGATCGCTGGATAGAAGGGGTTCTGCCGCATCTGTCGGCCGGACTGCTGTTCTTGTTCGGCATCTTCTATCTGGGTCGGTCAATGATCCGGCGGCCTGTGACGGCCGGAGGGCCGCCGATCGACCTGCCCACACCCGCGGTCACCGATGCCGCCGCCGTCTGGGGACTGATCGTCATGATGGCGGTTTCGCCCGGAGAGGTGCTGCTGCCCCTCTATCTGTCCTCGGCCTCCGAAGGGCTGGCCGTCCTGGCGGGCCTGACCCTGGCCTTCGCCGCCGGCACGGTTCTGGGCATGGCGACTTTCACCACCCTGGCCCGGGCAGGGGCCTCGGTCCTGCGGCTGGAGCGATGGGCCCGCTATGAAGGGGCCGTCCTGGGCCTGGCCCTGATCGCCCTGGGCCTTCTCGTCGCCCTGCACCAGCACTAGGGTCTCGCGATGGCCCACGATCACGCGCACGAACACCACCACGGCCATCATCACCACGACCATGACCACGGCCACGGCCATGCGGGTCATCATCACGGACCGGTGGATACGGGCGACTGGCGCTATGCCCTGGGCTTGAGCGTCAATCTGGCGTTCGTGGCGATCGAGTTCGGGGCTGGCATCATCAGCGGTTCGACCGCCCTCATGGCCGACGCGGGCCATAACCTGTCCGATGTCCTGGGCCTGGCCATGGCGGGCGGCGCGGCCTGGCTGGCCCGCCGGGCGTCCGGCAGCCAGAACACCTATGGCTATGGCAAGGCGACGGTGCTGGCCGCCCTGTTCAATGCCCTGCTGCTGATCTTCGCCTGCGGGGCCATCGCCTTTGAAGCGGCGCGGCGCCTGGCAGACCCTGCCCCGGTGGCTTCCGGCATCGTCATGGCCGTGGCCGGGATCGGCTTCGTCATCAACCTGGGCACGGCCCTGCTGTTCATGCGCGACCAGCACAGCGACCTGAACGCCCGCGGGGCCTATCTGCACATGATGGCGGACGCCGCCGTCTCGATCGGCGTGGTCCTCGTCGGCGGCCTGGTCATGCTGAGCGGATGGACGGTGCTGGATCCGCTGGTCAGCCTGGTCATCGTCGTCGTCATCCTGCTGGGCACCTGGGGCCTGCTGAAGGATTCCGTCAGCCTGGCCATGGACGCAGCCCCGCGCGGCGTCGATGTGGCCCAGGTCCGGGCCGCCTTCCTGGCCCTGCCCGGCGTCCAGGCTGTCCACGACCTGCACGTCTGGGGTCTGTCCACGACCCAGACCGCCCTGACCGCCCATCTGGTCCACGACCGCGCCGACCCCAAGACCCTGCTGGCCGAAGCCCAGGCCCTGGCCCGATCCCGCTTCAGGATCGGCCACACGACGCTTCAGCTCGAAACCGACGTCATGCCCGACTGCCCGGACTGCTGAGCCTGTCTCATCCCTCGCTCACTGGCACGCCCACTGGCACTCGCTCTCGGCACCCCCTAGATGAGGCCCATGACCGACACCCGCACTCCCGTCACCGTGCTCACCGGCTATCTCGGCGCCGGAAAGACCACCCTGCTGAACCGCATCCTGACCGAGGATCACGGCAAGCGTTACGCCGTCATCGTCAATGAGTTCGGCGAGATCGGCATCGACAACGACCTGGTCGTCGGCGCCGATGAAGATGTGTTCGAGATGAACAACGGCTGCGTCTGCTGCACGGTGCGCGGCGACCTGATCCGCGTCGTCGCCGGCCTGATGAAGCGCCAGCGCCCGGGCAAGCCCGCCTTCGACGCCATCATCGTGGAAACCACCGGCCTGGCCGACCCCGGCCCGGTGGCCCAGACCTTTTTCGTCGACGAGGACGTCAAGGCCAAGACCCGGCTGGACAGCGTCACCGCCCTGGTCGACGCCAAACACGTCATGGCCCGGCTGGACGACTCCAAGGAGGCGCGCGAACAGGTCGCCTTCGCCGACCGCATCATCCTGAACAAGACCGATCTGGCGTCAGAGGGTGAACTGGTCGCGGTCGAACAGCGCCTGCGCAAGCTGAACCCCCTGGCCCCCATCACCCGCGCGATGCGCGCCAATGTCCCGCTGGATCAGGTGCTGGGCCTGGGCGGGTTCGATCTGGAGCGGATCCTGGACATCAATCCCGAGTTCGCCAATCCGCCGCACGGAGAGGCCGGCCACGTCCACGACGAACACTGCGGCCACGGCCATGACCACGATCACGACCACGATCACCACCACGGCCATCACCACCCCCATGTGGACCGAGTGGACTCAGTGGACGGTGTTTCCGGCGCGCGCGGCCATGACCATGGCGACGACATCCGTGGTATCTCCCTGTCGCTGGACCGACCGATGAACGGGGCCAAATTCACCGCCTGGCTGGACCGCCTGCTGGGCGAGCAGGGTCAGAACATCCTGCGCGCCAAGGGCATTATCGACGTCCAGGGCGAGGACCGCCGCCTGGTCTTCCAGGCCGTCCACATGATCCTCGAGGGCGAGCTGCAACGCGACTGGGGCGTCAAGGAACGCCGCTGGAGCCGCGCCGTCTTCATCGGCCGCGACCTGGACGAAGCGGCACTTAAGGCCGGGTTCGAGGGGTGTGCGGCATGACCGCCGCTCCGCAGACCATTCTGATCGTCGGCGCGTCGCGCGGCCTGGGCCTCGGCCTCGTCGCCGAACACCTAGCTCGCGGCTTCGACGTCATCGCCACAGTGCGCAAGCCCGAGGATGAAGCCGGACTGAAGGCCCTTCCTGGTGCCGAGCGCCTGACGCTTCATCAGATCGACGTGACCTCCGACGCCGACATCGCGCGCCTGGTCGCCCAGTTGTCGGCACCGCTCGATATCGCCTTCATCAATGCGGGGGTCTCTGGTCCCAAGAGCGTCGTCAGCGCCGATGCCGACACCCTGAACCAGGTGATGCAGGCCAATGTCTTCGGCCCCGTTCGGCTGGCACACGCCCTGCTCGGCCATGTCCGCGAGCAGACCGGCACCCTGGCCTTCATGTCCAGCATCATGGGCTCCATCGCCGAGAACGAGAGCGGCGGGATGGAGGTCTATCGCGCCTCCAAGGCAGCCCAGAACAGCCTGGCCCGGTCCCTGTGGCTGACGGCCGCCCGGCCCTTTGGGATCACGGTCCTGTCGATCCACCCCGGCTGGGTCCGGACCGACATGGGCGGCTCCGGCGCCGACATCGACGTGGCGACCAGTGTGGCGGGCATCGCCGACCAGTTGGCCGCCAATGCCGGGGCACAGGCTCATCGCTTTATCGACTACACCGGTCGCGAGATCGCCTGGTGACGACCGCCCCCATGCAGATTTCATTCGATGCCCAGATCACCGCTGCCCTGTTCGACGCCGATGGCGCGGTCTTCGCCCTTGGCGACGGCACGGTCCGGTTCGAGGGCGGCGCAGTGGCCCAGGTTCATGATGGTGCCGTGCTGTGCGCATGCGTGCACCCGTCCGGCCGAGGGATCGTCACCGGCGGCGACGACGGGAAACTGGTCTGGTCCCGCTCGGACGAGATCGTGGTTCTGGCCGATGTCGGCGGACGCTGGATCGATTCCGTGGATGCCTCGCCCGCCTCTGGCCTGATCGCCTTTTCGGCGGGCAAGGTCGTGTCGGTGCTGGATGCCGCCGATCCCGCCTTCCGCCGCGACTTCAGCCATGAGCGCACCGTGTCCGGCGTCGCCTTCGAGCCCAAGGGGCGACGGCTGGCGGCCTCTACCTATGGCGGGGCCGCTCTTTGGTATGCGCGCATCGCCCAGCAGCGTCCCGTGATGCTGGCCTGGGCTGGATCGCACACCGGCGTCGGCTTCTCACCGGACGGGGCCTTCGTCATCACCATCATGCAGGATGCCCAGCTGCACGGCTGGCGGCTGAAGGACGGCAAAAACCTGCGCATGGGCGGCTATCCGTCCAAGATCCGCGCCATGGCCTTCCTGTCCAACGGAGCCCTGCTGGCGACGTCTGGGGCCCAGGGTGCCGTCCTGTGGCCCTTCATCGGGGCGAACGGTCCCATGGGCCGCGAGGCGACCGAGATCGGCTATGACGAGGGAAGCCTGGTCGCCCTGGTCGCGGCCCGCCCGGACCACGGCGTCCTGACGGCCGGTCTGAACGACGGCCGCGTCTGGCTGGCCGATCCGGCGGGCCAGGGTCTCAACTTCGTCAAGGCGGACAAGGGCCCGGCCATCGCCGCCCTGGCCCTCAGCCCCGATGCGACCCGCATCGCCTGGGCCGATGAGGATGGAGCGGCCGGGGTCGTCTCGGTCTGATCTTGCTCCGCCCGGTCCAGGGGGCCATCATCCATCCATGACGGGGGCGTCCGACACCATCCGAAAGCGCGGCCGGCCGATCCTGATCGGACTGCTGGTCCTGGCGTTGCTGCCGATCGGCGGCGTCCTGATCCATGCCGTGGTCCCGCCGCCGCTGACCCTGCTGATGACCAGTCGGGCCTTGAGCGGCAACGGGCTGTTCTATCGCTGGCGAGGGCTGGACGACATCTCCCCCCGACTGGTCGAGGCCGCCATCGCGGCAGAGGATGCCAACTTCTGTGCCCATTCGGGCTTCGACATGAAGGCGATCGAAAAGGCTCTGCGGACCAATGCCTCCGGCGGTCGCGTCCGGGGCGGTTCGACCATCAGCCAGCAGACCGCCAAGAACGTCTTCCTGTGGCCCGGCCGCGACTGGATCCGCAAGGGGCTGGAGGCGGGCTATACCGTCCTGATCGAGGCGACCTGGTCCAAGCGCCGGATCATGGAGGTCTATTTGAACGTCGCCGAATGGGCCCCCGGCGTCTATGGGGCCCAGGCCGCCGCCCGCCACTGGTACGGCAAGGACGCCGACGAGCTGACCGCGCGCGAGGCGGCCCGGCTGGCAGCCATCCTGCCCAGTCCGCGCCGCTATAAGGCCGCCTCGCCCGGCCCCTATGTCCGCCGCCGCGCGGCACGCATCCAGGCCGCCATGGGCACAGTGCGCAACGACGGCCTGGCCGCCTGCGTCCTGGACTGAACCGCGGCGCTTGACGGACGCTTCGCCGTCACATCCTGTGCGGCCCACGAACGAGGTCCGGGGCGCATCGCCCGGCCTGCGTACAGGAGACCCTGATGAAACGCCCCCTGATGACTGCCACTGCTGTCTGCGCCCTGACCCTGGGTCTGGCCGGCTGCGCCCTGTTCCGCGACGATACCCCGATGGCCGAGACGCCGCCCCCCGCGTCGGAGCTGGGTGCCATGCCCGTCGCCACCGACCAGACCTTTGCCGCCACGGCTGAAGGAGCCACCGCCTTCGTCGCCAAGGCCGAAGCCGATCTGAGCGCGCTCAGCGAATATGTCGGCCGGGTCCAGTGGGTGCGCGCCACCTATATCACCCACGACACCATGTGGCTGGAGTCCAAGGCCAACGCCCAATACACCGAGCTTCAGGTCAAGCTGGCCAATGAGGCCGCCCGCTTCAACGATGTCCAGGTGCCCGCCGACGTTCGGCGCAAGCTGAACCTGCTGCGTCAGGGCATCACCCTGCCGGCCCCGAACCGTCCGGGCGGCGCCGACGAACTGGCCCAGATCACCACGCGGCTGGATTCCACCTATGCCACCGGCAAGTTCGACTATCAGGGTCGCCAGATCACCCTGGATGACGCCGTCGGCCTGATCGCCGAGAGCCGCAATCCGGCCGAGACCAAGGCCCTGTACGAAGGCTGGCGCACCGTCTCGCCGGTCATGGCCTCCGACTATGCGCGCATGGTCGAAATCGCCAACGAAGGGGCTCGCGAGCTGGGCTTTGCCGACACCGGGGCCATGTGGCGCTCGGGCTATGACATGACCCCCGACGCCTTCGCCGCCGAGACCGATCGCCTGTGGGAACAGGTCAAGCCCTTCTACGAGAACCTGCACTGCTATGTGCGCAGCCGACTGAACGAGCGTTATGGCGACGCCGTCCAGCCCGCGACCGGACCGATCCGCGCCGACCTGCTGGGCAATATGTGGTCGCAGCAGTGGGGCAACATCTATGACGTCGTGGCCCCCAAGACGGGCGGCGACAGCAGCTATGACCTGACCGACCTGTTGGTCCAGGGCGGCTATGATGCCGAAAAAATGGTCCGCACCGGTGAGGGCTTCTACACCTCGATCGGCCTGGATCCCCTGCCCGAGACCTTCTGGGAGCGCAGCCAGATCACCCGCCCCGAAGGCCGCGAGGTCGTCTGCCACGCCTCGGCCTGGAACCTCGACAATCTGGAGGATGTGCGCATCAAGATGTGCACCCAGGTGAATGGCGACGACTTCTATACCGTCCATCACGAGCTGGGCCACAACGTCTATCAGCGCGCCTACAAGGACCAGCCCTTCCTGTTCAAGAACGGGGCGAACGACGGCTTCCACGAGGCGATCGGCGACTTCATCGGCCTGTCGGCCCTGACCCCGACCTATCTGAACCAGATCGGGCTTCTGGAGACCGTGCCGGGCGATGCTGAGGACATCCCCTTCCTGCTGAAGATGGCGCTGGACAAGATTGCCTTCCTGCCGTTCAGCGTGATGGTCGATCGCTGGCGCTGGGATGTGTTCAGCGGCAAGACCGGCCCGGCTGAGTATAATCAGGCCTGGACGGCCAATATGCTGAAATACCAGGGCCTGACCCCGCCCGGACCGCGTCCGGCCGACGCCTTCGATCCGGGGGCCAAGTATCATATCCCCGGAAACACGCCCTACACCCGCTACTTCCTGGCCCACATCTATCAGTTCCAGTTCCATCGCGCGGCCTGCAAACAGGCCGGCTGGACCGGGCCGCTGCACCGCTGCTCGATCTACGGCAACACCGAGGTCGGCCAGCGCTTCAATGCCATGATGGAGATGGGCCAGTCCCGCCCCTGGCCCGAAGCCATGGCCGCCTTCACCGGTGAGAACGGCAATGACGCCTCGGCCGTCGCCGACTACTTCGCGCCGCTGAACACCTGGCTGACCGAACAGAACCGCGGCAAGGCCTGCGGCTGGTGACGCGCTACCTCGCCCCCCGCCCATGCGGAGGGGGGCGAGGTTCCGTTAACCCTGCGTCTTGGCCGATCCCTTAACCGGCCCACGCCATCATGCCGGCATGAGATGTCGGCACAGTTGCGCCCGGCGTCGGGATGAGCGGATCGGTATGAGCCTGTTGACCTGGACCCATGCGGCGCGGCGCTTTGCGCGCGACACTCGCGGCAACATCGCCATGATGTTTGCCCTGAGCCTGCCCGTATTAATCCTGATGACGGTGGGCGGCGTGGACATCCACCGGGCCTCAACCGTGCGCGTCAATCTTCAGGACGCCCTGGACGCCGCCACCCTGGCTGCGGCCCGATCATCCTATACCGAGGACGTCGACATCAACCGGGTCGGCATGGCCTCGCTCGAAGCGAACCTGAAGGCCTACCCCCAGATCACGCTGCGCACCGGCGACACCCGCTTCAGTCTGGATGAAAACGACGTCGTCATCGCCGACGCCAAAGTCGATGTGAAGACCCTGGTCGCCCACATCTTCCTGCCGCCCTACGGGCAGTTCATGGACGAGTATATCCCGGTCGGGGCCCATTCGGAGGTCAACCGGTCGTCCAAGAACGTCGAGGTCGCTCTGGTGCTCGACACCACCGGCTCGATGCAGGGCCAGAAGATCATCGATCTGCGCGCCGCCGCCTCAGACCTGGTCGACATCGTGGTTCAGGACCAGCAGTCACCCTATTATTCCAAGGTGTCGGTGGTGCCCTATTCGATGGCCGTCAACGTCGACTCCTATGCCACCAACGCCCGCGGCTCCATCATCGGCTCGGCCAATATCACCGGAGCCTCCTGGTCGACGGGCTCGTCGAAGTCGATCAGCAACATTACCCGCAACAACCCCGCCCGTATCACCTCCAACAACCACGGCTTCCAGAACGGTGACGTCGTCTGGATCAACGGCGTCAGCGGCATGACCCAGGTCAATAACCGCGCCTATGTGGTCTCGAACCGAGCGACAAACACATTCACCCTGTCCGGCGTCTCGAGCTCCAACTGGAACAACTACAGCTCGGGCGGCACGATCCGGAAATGTCAGGTCGACGACTGCTCGGTAGTGGTCACAGCCAACAGCCACGGCCTGTCCAACAACCAATATGTCCGCATCACCAATGTCAGCGGCATGACCCAGATCAACGACCGGACCTATCGGGTCAGTGACGTCACGACCAATACCTATTCGATCGGCGTGAACGGGGCCAACTGGGACAACTACTCCAGCGGCGGCCGGTCGTGGTGCGCCCAGGCCGGCTGCACCTACTACGCCTTCTTCAACCCCTACGGCACCCTGGTGACCCAGCAGATCAGCACCTGCGTGACCGAGCGGCACGGCACCAATGCCTATACCGACGCTTCTCCGGGCTCGGCGCGACTGGGCCGCAACTATCCGTCGTCCAGCAACCCGTGCCTGCCCAACACCATCCTGCCGCTCAGCAGCAACCGCACCACGATCAAGAGCCGTATCAATGGCCTGACCGCATCGGGCTCCACAGCCGGTCACATCGGGGTGGGCTGGGGCTGGTACACGGTCTCCCCGAACTTCGCGTCCCTGTGGCCGTCCAATGCGGCCGGTCCCTACAACCCGCTTGAGGTCCTAAAGGCTGTCGTCATCATGACGGACGGCGAATACAACAGCGGCTATTGCAACGGCGTCATCGCCCAGGACTCGACCAATGGCTCCGGCTCGCGCGAGGTGCAGATCAACTGCAATGCGCCGAACGGCCACCCCTTCGACCAGACCCTGGCCCTGTGCGCCTCCATGAAGGGATCAGGCGTCATCGTCTATACGGTCGGGTTCCAGGTGGTCGACGACCCGCGCGCGCGGGCGATCGTCAACGAGTGCGCGACCTCGGCCAATCACGTCTATATGCCCAACAGCGGCACCGACCTGTCCGCCGCCTTCCAGGCCATCGGCCGCGACATCACCCGGCTGCGGATCTCGAAGTAGGCGTCTAGAGCAGGCGGATTTCCCGCAGCCGCTGCAACAGGAACTCCTCCGCCGTGATCGACTGCCCGGCATAGCGGTCCGGCCGGTCGGGCGTGATCGTCGACGGCAGGGTCGCGATCTCGAAATCCGGATTGAAGTGCAGGAAGAAGGGCGTCGAATAGCGCGCGAAACCGCGCCGTTCCGGCGCCGGATTGACCACGCGGTGCGTCGTCGACGGCAGGACATGATTGGTCAGCCGCTGCAGCATGTCGCCGATATTGACCACCAATGCGCCCGGCGGCGGAGCGATATCCAGCCAGCGCCCATCGGCATCCTTCAGCTGCAGCCCCGCCTCCTCCGCGCCGAGCAGAAGGGTGATGACATTGATGTCCTCATGCGCGCCGGCCCGGACACCGGGGGCATCAGCCGGAACCGGCGGATAGTGCAGCATCCGCAGGACGCTGTTGCCCATATCGACCTTGTCCTCGAACCAGTCGTCGGACAGCCCCAATGCCCGCGCGATGGCCCGCAGCAGCTTGCGCCCTAGGTCATCCATCGCCTGGAACATGCCGTAGAGGTGGGTGCGGAAGCCCTCGATCTCGGTGGGCCACACATTGTCGCGCATATACTGGCGGTAGGGATGGCCAGCCGGGAGTTCGCGCCCGACGTGCCAGAACTCCTTCAGATCGACGGCCGCGGCATCCTTGGCCGCCTCGATCCCGAAGGGCGTCAGGCCACGTGCCCCACCGATCCCCGGCACATGATAGGCCCGCTTGACGGCCTCGGGCAGGGCGAAGAAGGCCTTGGCATCGTCGATGGCAGCCTCGATGACGGCTTCATCCAGCCCATGATCGGCGACCACCGCAAAGCCGTAGCGCCGGAATGACGACCCGAGGGCGTCGCTGAAGCCCTGAAAATCCTCGTCATACAGCCGCATCGAAACCGGCTCGATGGCGCGACCTGAAGAAGCAGGAACGGATGACGGGACAGGATTCACGGACTTGGCCTTTGGCTTGATCAGGGTCGGCTTTTACGTTGTGGGCCCCGATCTTGGCAAACCCGCGTCGTTCATCTCAGATACAGCTAGGAACCTTCACCGTAGACTGGCGTTTTCGCGCCGACCCATTCGGATCAGAAGGATATATCCATGCGCGCCAAGATTTTCGTCGCCAGTGCCGGCGTCATCACCCTGCTGGCCACGGCCGCCTGCACCACGACCGACCCCTACAGCTCGACCCCGCGTCGCAACAACACCGGCACCGGTGTGATCGCCGGCGCCGTGGGCGGGGCGATCCTCGGTTATCTGACCAACACCTCCAACAGCGAAGAAGGCCGCAAGAACGCCCTGATCGGGGCTGGCATCGGAGCCCTGGCCGGTGGTGCGGTGGGCAACTACATGGATCGCCAGCAGCGCGCCCTGGAAGCCGAACTGTCCGGCACCGGCGTTGGCGTGGCGCGTCAGGGCGACGTCCTGGTGCTTCGCATGCCGTCGGATGTGACCTTCGCCAGCAACCAGTCCAACATCGAAGGCGGCTTCTACGCCGTGCTCGACGATGTGGCCGCGGTCCTGAACCAGTACGATCAGTCGACCATCGACATCATCGGCCACGCCGATTCCGACGGCGCGGACGCCTACAACCTGGACCTGTCGCGGCGTCGGGCGTCCTCGGTTGCGTCCTATCTGGTACAGCGCAATGTTCTGGCCGACCGTCTGTACGTCGAAGGGCGCGGCGAGGCCGAGCCGGTCGCGTCCAACGCCACGGCCTCGGGCAAGGCCCAGAACCGCCGGGTGGAGATCACCATCCGTCCGTTCCGCGGCTAAGCGCCTACAAGCCTGAATGAATGACGGGCGGCATTTCGGTGCCGCCCGTTTTTTAGTGAACAGCGACTTGCGATGCCGCTCATCTCGTGGTGACTGTCCTTCTGTCGAATCTCGGGGGAGCGGCAGTGGGTCCAGATCATCGCGACTTGATACACGGCCTTCGGTTGGCCGGTATTGCTCTGGTCTCCGCCGTCCTGACGGCCTCGCTGGTGATCGGCGTCGGAGAGGCCATAAGGGAACGCGGTACTGCCGGTCCCAGCGTGATCCAGGCCAGTCTGAGCTAGCGGAAGCCGGATCCATAGAGGTTGCGCAGCGGCGCAGCCATCCGCGTCAGCATTCAAGCCCGGCCCGTCGGCACAGCCTTGCCTGACGTGAGGATCGATTGTGACCCTGGCGACGGCGTCGGCCTTCCACACTCTCCCGTAGCGGCTCTGCTTTCCGACCACGCCCCACAGCAAAAGCGCCGACCCGGTTTCCCGGATCGGCGCTGATGTTTGTTTCGACGACTTCGCCGACCTTCGGGCCGAAGCCCGGGATCAGGGCCCGGCTTGTGACCGGGCCCGTCTCCGAAGGGTCTTAGAAGTTGATGTCGATGGTCGCACGACGGTTCAGCGGCTCACGCACGCCGTCAGCCGTCGGACGGGCCAGGGCGGTTTCACCCTTGGCGTCCAGCGAGATCACGCCGCCGTTGACCTGTTGGGCCACCAGGGCGTCCGCAACGGTGCGGGCGCGGCGGTTGGACAGGCCGACGTTATAGGCGGCCGAACCCGAGGTGTCGGCGTGGCCGACGACCAGGATACGGGTCGGACGGCCCGACTTGGCGTAGTTGGCCGCCTGGGTGATGATCGAGCGGGCTTCGGCCGTCAGGTCCGAACGATCCCAGTCGAAGTACACCACGAACTGACGCGCCTGGACCGGAGCCGGGGGCGGCGGGGGCGGCGGAGGCGGCGGCGGGGGCGGAGGAGGCGGCGGGGGCGGCGGCGGCGGCGGGGGAGGCGGCGGCGGCGGAGCGTCGGCTCCGAACGCGTAGCGCAGGCCCAGCGTGATCGCGTGGCTCTCGTTATAGTCGCCTTCGAAGGTGCCGAACGGATAGACAACCGACGTGGTCGAGCTGTCGAACTCCAGGTCCGTCATGAAGTAGCGATAGGTCAGGTCCAGGTGAGCGCGGTCCGAGATCGCCCAGCCCAGGCCGGCGATGGCCTGAGCAGCCAGTTCGGTCGAGCTGTCGTCAGCGCGGAAGCCGACGGCGCGAACGCCGGCGAGCGAACCCACGATGTCCGTGTTCACGCGGGCCACACCGGCACCCAGGCCGATGAAGGGACGCAGGCTCCAGGAGGCATCGCCGAAGTCGTAGATGACATTGGTCATCAGCGAATAGGATTCGACGTCACCTTCCGGGGTGTCGCACGGGCCGGTCGTGGCCGGCGAGCAGATCGAGGATCCAGCGCCCGTCGGGGTGCGCGTGAAGATGCCCACTTCACCCGAGCGATAGCCGCCTTCGAGTTCGACGCGCCAGTTCTGGTCGAAGCGATAGCCCAGACGTCCGAAAGCGGCCCAGCCGTCTTCGACTTCCAGTTCCCACAGATCGCTGAAGCCAGCGTCGGCGACCTTGACGTCGTCAACACCATGCCAGCCAGCGTCGATCGCGCCGTACCAGCCGTTCGGTTCCGCAGCAGCGGCACCGGCAGCCATCAGAAGCGCCGCAGCAGCTCCCGAGGCCAGAATGAAGTTCTTAGCACGCATGAAAAAGTGCCCTCCGCAGCTCTATGTTCAAAATGCGACGGACACGCCGCCTCGAACGTCACATATCAGCCTCGCTGTACGAGGTCGAGTAGCAAACACTGCCCGGCGAGGAAGGCACGCCAAACCGTGTTTTCGGGGATACAGGGCGGCCTGCCGGCGGACACACCCCAAGCGACGCTTGCCTGCCTCCGCGCGGTCGCTATCGTCAAAACGTGACCGACCGCCCCCTCGCCTTCGCCATTCTGTCGCCGTGGACGCGCCACAGTCGCGTTGTCGGGGCGCTAATGATGCGTGAACTGATCACCCGGTACGGCCGCCGGGGCCTGGGCTTCGTCTGGCTGATCGGCGAACCCTTGCTGTTCTGTCTGGGTGTATTGGTGCTGTGGTCCATCATCCGCCCCGACCATGAGCACGGCGTCCGGCTGGGTCCCTTCGTCATGACCGGATACATGGCACTGTTGCTGTTCCGCCATCAGATCAGCTTCAGCCTGGCCGCGCTGCAATCCAATATCGGGCTGCTGCACCATCGGGCCGTGACCGCCCTGCACATTTACGCTTCGCGCAATCTGCTGGAGTTTCTGGGCGCGACCGGCGCCTTCGTCGTTGTCTATGCCATCCTGATGACCCTGGGACAGGTCAGCCTGCCACACGACTGGCTTCTGCTGTATTTCGGCTGGATCATTCTGGGTCTGATGGGGATGGGCCTGGCCCTGACCCTCAGCGGTCTGGCCGTCCGCTTCGAGGTCATGGAGCGGATCGTCCCCCTCCTGACCTATGCGCTGATCCCGCTGTCAGGCGTATTCTTTATGGCCGACTGGCTGCCCCCCGCGTATCGCGAGCTGTTCCTGCTGATCCCCCTGCCCCATCCGGTCGAGATGATCCGGGGCGGGGTGTTCGGCGAGTTCGTGGCCACGCACTACGATCCGGTCTATGCCCTGACCTGGTGCGGAGTCCTGAACCTGCTGGGTCTGGCGCTGCTGAACGGGGCCAAGGACCGCATCGATGCCGAATAGGATAAAGTCTGTCGTGAGCGTGTATCTGTGAGCGAGCCCCGGCTGACCTATCTGGGCCCCACGCCCGACGCGGAAGACCGCGGCCGTTCGACCAGCGACTGGCGCAGCCGGCTGCCTTGGCCCTTTCTGATCGTCGTAGGGGTGCCGACCTTGCTGGCGGTGCTCTACTTCGGCCTGATCGCCTCGCCGCGCTATGTTTCCGAGGCCCGCTTCATAGTGCGCGCGCCCAGCGAGATGCAGCCGTCATCCCTGGGCGTGGCTCTGGGCGGGATCGGTGTCGCCCAGGCCCAGACCGACGCCTTTGCCGTTCACGAGCACATTCGGTCACGCGACGGTCTTCGTGAGCTCGGGGCCCGCTATGATGTGGCGGCCCTGCTGGGTCGGCCCGGGGTGGATGTCTTTTCCCGCTACCCGCGCCCCTGGGAAAGCCGCAGTTTCGAGGGACGGCACAAGGCGTTCCAGCGTTTCGTCACGGTCGGCTATGACTCCACCACCGGGATCAGCACGCTGCGGGTCGAGGCCTTCCGCCCCCAGGATGCCCAGGGCATGGCCGAGGCTCTGTTGCAGGGCGGCGAGCGCCTGGTGAACCGCCTGAACGAACGGGCAGCTGCCGATGCCGTGGCCCAGGCCGAGCGCGCGCAACTGGAGGCCCAGGCGCGGCTGGCGGCGGTCCAGGCGCGACTGACGTCCTTCCGTAATCGCGAACGCTTCATCGACCCCCAAAGGGCCGCGGCCGAGAGCACGGCCCTGATCGGCGAACTTCTGGCGGCGGTCGCCGGCCTGCGCGCCGAACGCTCGCAACTGGCCGCCGAGGCCCCGCAAAGCCCGCAACTGCCCAGCCTGGACAGTCGCATCAGCGCCTATGAGCGCCAGATCGCCGCCGAGCGAGCGAAGATCGCGGGTGATGCCGGATCGCTGGCCCCCCGGGTTGGAGCCTATGAGGAACTGGTTCTGGAACGCGAGTTCGCCGACCGCCAGCTGACCCAGGCGGCCGCGGCCCTGGTCGAGGCGCGTCAGGAGGCCCGGCGTCAGACGCTGTATCTGGAACGGATCGTCGATCCTGGCCGACCGGACGAGGCCATGTTGCCGCGTCGCTGGCTGTCGATCCTGACGGTCCTGCTCAGTTCGCTTCTGGTCTATGCCCTGGGTCGCCTGATCTGGGCGGGGGTGCGCGAGCACCGCCAGGACGGATGACGCCGCCCGACCTGCCGGGACTGTCGGTGCGTCGGCTGGGCAAGACCTGGCGAGGAGCCACGGCCCCGGTTCTCAGCGATGTCGATTTCGACCTGGAACACGGCGGGCGACTGGCCTTGCTGGGCCGAAACGGTCAGGGCAAGTCCACCCTGATCAAGATCCTCGGCGGGGTCCTGTCGCCAAGCCGGGGCGTCGTGACCTGGCGCATGAGCGTGTCCTGGCCCATCGGCTTCGGCGGTGGATTTCAGGGCAGCCTGTCGGGCCTGGACAACATCCGCTTCATCGCCCGCATCTATGACCGACCCTATGCCGAGACCCTGGCGCGGGTAGACGATTTTGCTGAACTGGGCCCTGCACTGCGGGAGCCGGTGAAGCACTATTCCTCCGGCATGCGGGCCCGACTGGCCTTTGGCCTGTCGCTGGCAATCGAGTTCGACTGCTACCTGATCGACGAACTGGTCGCCGTAGGCGATGCCCGCTTCCAGCAGAAATGCCGCGAGGCCCTCTTCGAGCGCCGGGCAGAGCGCGCCTTCATCATGGCATCCCACGACATGCATCTGGTCGCCGAACAGTGCGACCGCGCCCTGATCATCGAGGGCGGCCGCGCCAAGCTGTTCGCCGACATCGACGAGGCGATCGAGATCTACAGCTGGCTGAGGGCGGCATGACGGCCACGGTTGCGGCCTGCATCCTGCTGTTGCCGGGTAAGGCCGCAGCGGCCTGGCACGAAAGGCTTTTGGCCTCAGCCGGGGAAGACTGGTCCGTCCTGCCCTATGCGGGGCAACCCGTGTCGGCCATAGCGCACGGGACGATCCTGCTGGTTTCGGACATCGCCCATGCCAGGCATCTGGAGCCTGCCCGCTGGATCGTCGTGGCCCCGGACCTGGGACAGGCGGCGCAGGCGGCAGCGAGCGCCTATGACCTGCCACCGGAACAGGGCCTGTGGGTCGTGTCCCGTCTGCTGGCCGAGGCCTCGACGCTCAGCGACGCCCTGTGGATCACCGACCAGACGAGGGGGGCCACCGAGATTGTACCCGGGCTGGTGGTTCCGGCCGCTGAGCACCTAGCGGAAGCCACCGATGCCGGCTCGGCACGGACGGCCTTATCGCTGTTTGCCGACGGACCACCCCTTCATGGCGCATCGGCGCAGTGGGCGCGGGACCTGTTCCGCCACACCTCCACATCCGGCGTGGTTCAGGGCGTACCGGAGCGGCTCGATATCACCGGGCGTGCGCGCATTCTGGTCTTTGGACCCTACGTCAGCCTTCCCCCCGGCGACTGGCGTATCCGGCTGCGGTTCTGGCTGGATGCGTCGGCCGCAAAGGCGTCGTGGCGGCTGGAGTGGGGCGATCAGGCCAGGTTCGCCACACACGCGTTTCGTCCGGGGCGGGCCGGTCGGTTCGAAGTCGAGCTCTCTCATCGCTGGGAGGATGCTGCGCCGTCCGAGCTTCGACTGGCGCTGGACGTGCCGGCGGTCGACGGCGTGCTGGGGTTCGAAGGGGTGCGGGTGGACCGGGTCGGCTGAGATTGCTTTCGCGGCGACACCTCCTTAGCGAGGCAGGATGGAAATCTTTGGAATCAGGGTGTGGGGCGAACCGTCGGCGGGCGGCCTGGCGACCATGGGCGACGCAGCCCGCGATCGTGGCGATTGGGCCGGTGCGGCCCGTGCCTATCGCGCCTCGCTGGATCTGGACGACAGCCGGGCAGACCTCTGGGTGCAGCTGGGTCATGCCCTGAAGGAAGGCGGGGATCGAGCGGGGGCCGAGGCCGCCTATCGCCAGGCCCTGGCCCGTGCGCCGGAGGTCGCCGACACCCACCTGCAACTGGGCCATCTGCTCAAGCTGACGGACCGGCTGGACGAAGCGGCCCAATTCTATAGCCGCGCCCATCGGCTGGACCCTGGCCAAGATGATGCCGGGCGCGAACTGCGTGGGTTGCTGCGCGCGGGCGTTTCCCTGCCTCGCGAGGTGCCGCAGGACGATCCGCAGCCTCAGCGGCGGGTGTCTGCGGTTGCACGCAACCGGCGCGCCCTGCGGGTCGAACCCCTGTTGCACCGGCGGCCGCCGCAGGCTGTTACCCCGGCACATGAAGCGCCTGAGCCCGAGCCGGTACGCATCGAGGCCGAAGCCGCCCCCGCCCCGCCCCCGCCTCCACCACCCCCTCCCCCTCCGCTTCCGGAGCCCCAGCGCTATTTCACCCTCGGTCCGGACCTGGGGCTGACCCGGCTGACGGATGGACATTTCCTCTATGTCGATCCGATGGATGAGGCGGTGGCGGCCCATCTGATCGCGCGGGGATACTGGGAGGCCTGGATTCATCAGGTCATCTGCGGCCTGGTCCAGCCGGGGGACCATGCGATTGAGGTCGGCGCCAATTTCGGCGTCTACACCGTGGCCATGGCCCAACGCATGGGACCGGAGGGCAGCCTGGTCACCTTCGAGGCCAATCCTCATCTGGCCGAACTGGTCCGCCGCTCGGTGCATTTCAACGGCTATTCGGGCCGGGTCAAAGTCGTCGCCAAGGCGGCGGCCGACCGGGCGACGACCCTCAGCTTTGCCACCTCTCGGCGCAATGCCGGCGGCGGCACCCTGTCGACGCGTGAAGGGGCCCTGGGTCAGGACAGCGAGCTGATCGTAGTCGAGGCGGTGCGCCTGGACGATGTCGTCACCGGCGACGTCCGCCTGATCCGCATGGACGCGGAGGGGTCAGAGCCCCTGATCCTGCGCGGGGCCGAGCGGCTGCTGCAGCGGCCCGACATTGTCGTTTGTATGGAGTGGGATGTGGTCCAGATGGGCGCACGCGCCGATCTGAATGCCTTCGTCGCCTGGCTGAGCGGTCAGGGCTTCCGCTTCTGGCGTATCCAGTATGACGCGACCCTGCTGGAGATCGACGCTGGCGAAATGGCGACCCTGTCCGCCTGCGATGTCGTCATGAGCCGGCAACCGCCCATCGGCGGCGTTATCGCCTCGCCCCTTCAAACCTGAACCCCGAGGCGGGAAAACCGCCTCGGGGAGTATCAGATCGGAACCGGCCTATCAGGCCCAGGGATCGTGCAGATCGCGCAGATGGGTGGTGGCGCTGTCGCGTCCCAGATCCATCACGCCCTGCAGATCCAGCTGGTCGTTGAACAGGGACTCCGTCCCGTTCGTCGCGCCGCCGCCCAGCGCCGCGGCCAGGTCGAAGCCGCCGTCGCGAACGCCCGGCAGGACCAGCGGGCCGAAGTCGAAGTCCGCCTTGCCGGCACCCGACACGATGTCGCCCGACAGCAGGAAGCCGTCATCGACCACGCCCGGCAGGACCTGCGGCGCATCCACGTCGAACTTGCTGGCGTTCGCCACCGGTCCGGGCAGGACCTGGGCTTCGTCCCAGTTCGCCTTGCCGTCAGCACTGTCGTCGACGATCCCCGGCAGGACCAGCGGTCCGTCCAGCGAGACCTTGCCCGCCACGGCCGAAGCCGGTCCGGGCAGGACCTGCGGACCGGAGGCGGGATCCGCCTTGCCCAGGTCCAGCATGAAGCCGTCGTCCGACACGCCCGGCAGGACCAGCGGACCCTCGTCCGCCTTGCCTTCGGGCAGGGCGGGAGCCGCCGCTGCAGCCTGGCTCGGCAGGATGAAGTTGGCGGCCGTCAGATTGGCCATGGTGACGCCGTTCAGAACGATGAAGTCCCCATTGCTGAGGTTGATCGCGCCATCGGCACCGACCTGGCTGAAGGTCGTCTGCAGGGCCGCAAAGCTGGTGAACTGGGCAAAGGCCGACAGATCGATCCGGTCGTTGGCCAAGGAGAAGTCGACGATCACGTCGCCGCCCGTACGGGCGTTGAAGACGAAGGTGTCGTTTCCGGCATCACCGTAGAGGACGTCGTTTCCGGCCCCGCCGTTGATGATGTCGTTGCCGGCGCCGCCCCGCAGCGTGTTGGCCGAAGCATTGCCCGTGACCGTATTGTTCAGATCGTTGCCGACACCGAAGGCCGTCGTGCCGATCAGGACCAGGTTCTCGATATTGGCCTGCAGATAGACGCCGCTGTTGGCGACGCGAATGTCGGCATAGACGGTGTCGGTGCCGCCGCCGGAGGCTTCGGTCGTCAGATCGTCGCCGCTGTCGACATAGAAGCTGTCGTTGCCGGCGCCACCGTCCATACGGTCGTAGTCGCCCAGGCCGGAGTCCCCGCGCAGGGTGTCGTTGCCGTTTCCTCCGACCAGGATGTCGGTGAAGAAGCCGTCGCCGCCGGTCAGGGTGTCGTCACCCTCACCGCCCTGGAGATTGTCGGCATCGGCGCCGCCGTTCAGCGTGTCGTTGCCGATCCCGCCGTCCAGATAGTCGATGCCCGCATCACCGTTCAGCGTGTCATTGCCGTCCTGGCCATACAGGGTGTCATTGCCCGAACCGCCGTTGACCGTGTCGTTTCCGGCACCGGCGATCAGCAGGTTGGCCCCCTCGTTGCCGGTGATGACGTTGGCCAGACCGTTGCCGACGCCGAAGATGTTCCCGGCGCCCGCTTGAAGCGTCAGATCCTCGACGTTGGCATAGAGGTAGTAGTTCGACGTCGAGAAGACGCGATCCTGACCTTCGCCGGCACCCTCGAAGATGATGTCGGACTGAGAGTCGACATAGAAGGTATCGTTGCCGATGCCGCCGCCCAGGTGGTCGTCGCCGCCACCGCCATAGATGGTGTCGTCGCCCGCGTTGCCCGACAGCACGTCGAAGCCGGTGCTGCCATAGACGGTATCGTTGCCGTCATCGCCATTGATGACCGAGCCGAGCAAGACCTCAGCGACGGGCGTCTGGCTGGGGGAAGAGACGTGCAGCGTATAGGTGGCACCGGCGGCCGGCGGGGCGCTGACCAGGGTCGCATCCGCGCCGGACTGCCAGCGGCCAACCTGGATGTAATAGGTTCCCGCCGTAGCGAAAGTATAGGTGAGGTAGGAGTCCGTCGAAGCGCCTCCGTCACCGGCCTGCCCCGCATCATCATTGTTCGCCAACTCGACATTGTCGGCCGTGACGATCCGCAAGGTGCTGTCGAAGCTCGCATTGTCAATGTCGAGCCGGATCGTTTCGCCCGCCGTCACCGTCACCGCATAATATTCGAGGCCGCCATGAGCCGTTGCCACGACCGTGGAGTGCGGGATCGAGGTGGCGTCCTGAACACCGGCGCGCGCCTGAAGATCGAACGTTCCGGTCAGAGAAACAGCTGTTGTCGTGCTGTTGTTGAGCGTTGTCTGAGCCTTGATCACGTCAGGGGCGGCCGTCACGACCGCGGCTCCGGCGTAGAGGGTGTCATTGCCGCCGCCGCCATTGATCAGGTCTGCCCCGCCGCCGCCGCGGATGACGTTAGCGTTGTTGTCGCCGTCCAGACGGTCGTTGAAGGCCGAACCGGTGAGGTTCTCAATGGTCGCGAGGGTGTCAGTGCCCGCACCGCCCGTCGCGGTTCCCGTCGCCAGGCTGACGGTGACGCCGGCCCCGGCACCGGTGTAGTCGGCAGTATCGATTCCGTTGCCACCGACCAGAGTGTCGTTGCCTAGGCCACCGATCAGGATGTCGTCGTTGTCGCCGCCGTTCAGAATGTCGTTGCCCGACCCGCCGTTCAGCGTGTCATTCCCGGCCAGGCCATTGATGGTGTCATTCCCACCCAGTCCGCCGATGGTGTCGGCAAAGGCACTGCCGTTGATCGTCTCATTGGTCAGATCCCCGGCGACCAGCAGCCCGCCCGTGGGCGCAGCGGCGATCCGCTGGTCCGCGAACTGCAGGAACTCGACATTGGTGATGGTGTCCGTGCCGTCGGGCCCGACGACCGTGCCGACCTGGCCATTCCAGGTGATGGTGTAGGCCGAGCGGTTGCCGGCAAAGACCACCGTGTCGGTGCCCAGGCCGCCATCGATGGTGTCGTTGCCGCCGTTGCCGCGCAGGCTGTTGTCGGCCGAGTTGCCGCGGATGGCGTCGTCGCCGGACCCGCCAATGGCGTTCTCGATCGTCACGCCGACGGCGACGGCCACGTTGCCGACCATGCCGCCCACGTTGGAGAAGGCCCCCTGGCGCAGGTCGATGATCTGGTTGTTGAGGTATCCGGAGAAATCAAAGGTGTCGGTGCCGCCGGCATCCCAGACCGCAAAGATCAGGACGCTGGTTTCGAAGGCGGCGCTGTACCAGGGCTGGCCTGCGTTGGAGTTGAAGCCATAGACGGTGTCCCCGGTCCGGGTGGTCATATTGGCCCCGTACAGACGCTGGGCTCCCGCGATGTCGTCGACCAGGGGCGCGGCGGCATAGCGCTGGGCACCGATCGAATAGTTCGCCCCGGTGAACCCTTCATCGAAGTAGCTCATCACCGTGTATTGCAGCGAGTCTTCGAAATAGGTGGCGTCCGTGCCGTAGCGAATTTGAACGCCTTCGCTGGCGTTATAATCGGCGGGGTGGCTGAACCCGATCGCGTGCCCGATTTCGTGCACCAGCACCAGCTGGCCATACTGATTCATGATCGGCGTTGCGTTGTAGTCGATCGAGTTATTGATCCAGACGTCGCCGTTGTTGACACCAGCGTTGCGGTTGTTCGCGTTGGTGGCGGAACCCGGCAGATAGGCAAAGGCGGCAGCACCGGCGGCGCCCGTCGCATAGTTGCCGAACACCATGGTGGCGTTGTTGGAATAGTTGCTCCCGGCGTCGTTCACACGGGTGAAGGTGATGTTGGCCACGTCAGACCATGAGGCCAGCGCCAGCAAGGTCGCGTTGATCTGAGTGGCCGTGAACTGGCTGAAATCGCCTGTCCCATTGGGCATGGTGTCCGGTGCGGTGGCCCGGAACGAGAAGGTCACATTGGTCGCCTGACCCAGGGCCGACCAGCTGGCCCCCGAGCGCGTCAGCTGCTGTCCGGCCTCGCCAACACCCAGGGACGGCTTGCCGTTTGGCTGCAGGGTTCCCCGGTCATCGGCATTGATGATCGCGCCCTGGGTGTCACCATTGGCATCGGTCGCGCCGTGGAAGCGGCCGCAGCCGCCGCACAGGCCATAGGTCGAGATCCCGCCGAACAGAGAGTCCGTCGTGTCGGTCGGCGTGTTGAAGACGGCGGTGTTCAGCGGCGCGTCTGCATCTTCGATGAAGCGGCCCGAGGTGGAGGAGCCGCTGCGGGCGCCGGCGAAACTGTCGAACATGATGAACCCCAACCGAGAATGAACTACGCGATACCAGCACCCTAACCGGCGCACGGCAAACGGCAAGCGTGACCGTCGTCAGCGGGTTCAACGGTCGGTGATCACGGGTCGTTCGCTGCGGCCCAATCGGCTTTGCCGGTGACAGGAAGCGTCCTCATCGCTATCAGCGCCTCGATGGACGAGAACGAACGCCAATCCGAAGATCGCGGCTGGGACACCGCCAAGACGCTGGCCGAAGCCCTGCCCTATATTCAGGTCTATGATCGCGAGACGGTCGTGATCAAATACGGCGGCCATGCCATGGGCGAAAGCGCCGTGGCGCGGCAGTTTGCCGCCGATGTGGTGCTGCTGAAGCTGATGGGCGTCAATCCCGTCGTGGTACACGGCGGCGGGCCCCAGATTAGCGCCATGCTGGACAAGGCGGGGGTGAAGTCCAGCTTCGTCGACGGCCTGCGTGTCACCGACAGGGACACGATGGCGGTGGCCGAGATGGTCCTGTCCGGCGCGGTCAATAAAGAGATCGCCCACTGGATCACAGTGGCGGGCAAGGAGGCCGACGTGCGCGGCATCGGCCTGTCCGGCAAGGATGCGGGCCTGCTGACCGTCGAAAAGACCAAGCGCACCAAGCGTGACCCCGACAGCATGATTGAGCATGAGGTCGATCTGGGCTTCGTCGGCGACCCGACCCGGGTCGATGCCAAGCTGCTGACCCGCCTGCTGGAATCGGACGCCGACTGGGTGCCGGTCATCGCGCCGATCGGGGTGGCTGAGGACGGCCAGACCTATAACGTCAATGCCGACACGGTCGCCGGTGCCCTGGCCGGAGAGCTGAGGGCCAAACGGATGCTGCTGCTGACCGACGTGCCGGGCGTGCGCGGCGCCGACGGCCAGATCATCCGCCAGATGACGGTCGGCGAGGCTTCGCGCTTGATCGAGGACGGCGTCGCCACCGGCGGCATGATCCCCAAGCTGCAGACGGCCATGGCCGCCGTGCGCGCAGGCGTCGAGGCTGTGGTCATCCTGGACGGGCGTCGCCCCCACGCTATGCTGGTCGAACTGTTCACCGAGCACGGGGCCGGAACCCTGGTGAAGGCGGCATGAGCGCGCCCGACCTGTCGCACGTCGTGTCCTGGATCTTCGACATGGACGACACCCTCTACCCGCGGGAACAGGGGGTGATGGGGCTGGTTCAGGAGCGGATCAATCTGTTCCTGATCGATGCGGTCGGCCTGCCCGGGCCGGAGGCACGCGTCCTGCAGAAGCAGTTCCTGAACGAATACGGCACGACCCTGGCCGGGCTGATGGCCAACTATGCCGTCGATCCCGAACGCTTCCTGCGCGAGGTCCACGACGTTCCCCTCGACGGGCTGGAGCCGAACCCCCGCCTGGATGCGGTCCTCGCCGATCTTCCTGGCCGACGCTTCGTGCTGACCAATGGCGCGCGCAGCCATGCGGCACGCGTCCTGGATCGGATCGGCATCCCCGACCGGTTCGATGGCGTCTTTGCCATCGAGGATATGGACCTGGTCCCCAAGCCGGCACCGGCCACCTTCCGCCGGTTCCTCGCGGCCCATGACATCGATCCTCACACCGCCATCTTCTTCGAGGATACGCCGCGCAATCTGGAACCGGCCAAGGCCATGGGCATGACCACTGTTCTGGTCGGCGATGGCCATGGTCACGAGATCGGTCCCTGGATCGACCATGTCGCCCCCGATCTGCTGGAATTTCTGACCCCCCTGACCCTGAAGGCCGCCGCATGACCGATCTTGCCCAACTGGAAACCGTGATCGACGCGGCTTGGGAAGACCGCGCGTCCTTGTCACCCACCAGCCGCGGCGAAGTCCGCGAGGCGGTGGAGCATGCGCTGAACCTGCTGGATTCGGGTCAGGCGCGCGTCGCCTCGCGTGGGACGGACGGTCTCTGGACCACGCATCAGTGGCTGAAGAAGGCCGTGCTGCTGTCCTTCCGGCTGAACGACAACCAGGTGATGCGTGCCGCCGACCGGACCGCCACCTCGAATGCGCCGGGCGTCGGCCCGTGGTGGGACAAGGTGCCCAACAAGTTCGGCGACATGACCCCGACCGAGTTCCAGACGGCCGCCTTCCGCGCCGTGCCGGGGGCCATCGTCCGTCAGGGAGCCTTCATCGGCCGCAATGTGGTGCTGATGCCCAGCTTCGTGAACATCGGAGCCTATGTGGACGAAGGCTCCATGGTCGATGCCTGGGCCACCGTGGGGTCCTGCGCCCAGATCGGCAAGAACGTGCACCTTTCGGGTGGGGCCGGCATCGGCGGCGTGCTGGAACCGCTCCAGGCCAATCCGACGATCATCGAGGACGGCTGCTTCATCGGGGCCCGTGCCGAGGTGGCCGAGGGCGTCATCGTCCGCGAAGGCGCGGTCCTGGCTATGGGCGTCTATCTGTCCGGATCGACCAAGATCGTGGACCGGGCGACCGGCGAGGTCTTCCGCGGCGAGGTCCCGGCCTATTCCGTCGTGGTGCCCGGCGCCCTGCCCGATCCGAACGGTGGCCCGTCCCTGTATTGCGCCGTCATCGTCAAACGCGTCGACGCCCAGACCCGCGCCAAGACCGGGGTCAACGAGCTGCTGCGCGACTGATTGATCAGGCGGCGGCCTCGACCGTCGCCGGTTCCAGAGGGCGCAGGTCCAGCAGCGCGAACAGCCGCGCGTCTTCGTCCTGTTCCGGATTGGGCGTCGTCAGCAACCGTCCGCCCACGAAGATGGAGTTGGCCCCGGCCAGGAAGCACAGGGCCTGCATCTCCACGCTCATGGTCTCGCGTCCCGCCGACAGCCGCACCATGGCGCGTGGGCAGACGATCCGGGCGACGGCGACGGTGCGGACGAACTCGATGGGATCGATCTCTCCCGTCTTCAGCACCCGCTCGCCCAGCGGCGTTCCCGTGACCGGCACCAGGGCATTGACCGGCAGGCTGTCGGGATGGACCGGCAGGGTCGCCAGGGCGTGCAGCAGCCCCGCCCGGTCGCGGCGTGCCTCGCCCATGCCGACAATGCCGCCGCAGCAGGTGCTCATGCCCGCGTCGCGAACATGGGCCAGGGTGTCGAGACGGTCCTGATAGGTCCGCGTGGTCACCACCTCGGCGTAATAGTCGGGCCCGGTGTCCAGGTTGTGGTTGTAATAATCGAGACCCGCCGCCTTCAGCTGGCGCGCCTGGTCGGCGGTCAGCATGCCCAGGGTGGCGCAGGTTTCCAGACCCAGGGCCTTAACCCCCGCGATCATGGAGGCCAGCTTGGGCGTATCGCGATCCTTTAGTTCGCGCCAAGCCGCCCCCATGCAGAAGCGCGAGGCACCGCCCGCCTTGGCCGCCATGGCCTCGGCGATCACGGCCGAGGCGTCCATCAGCTTCTCGGCCTTCAGTCCGGTGTCGAAACTGGCCGACTGCGAGCAGTAGCCGCAGTTTTCCGCACAGCCGCCGGTCTTGATCGAAAGCAGTTGCGACTTCTGGACCTGCGACGGATCGAACCAGGCCCGATGCACCGTCGCGGCGTCGAACACCAGCTCCATGAACGGTCGAGCGAACAGGGCCTCGACTTCGTCCAGGGTCCAGTCATGGCGGGGTTGGGTCAGGTCACGGGTCATGCCGCTTCCTGCGACGCTCGGCGGCGAAGGGCAAGCCCCCGCTGCCCCAAGGGCGCTCAACATCGCTTTGGCACCGGCCATCATATAAGGATATCCTTATACGATTGTTGTGCCGCAGGCCGTGCCGGGCTATAGCGCCCGCAATCTTCATTCCGACGCTGAAAGACCCGCCCTCATGACCGACTATATCGTTCGCGACATTTCCCTGGCCGATTTCGGCAACAAGGAGATCGCCATCGCCGAAACCGAAATGCCGGGCTTGATGGCGCTGCGCGAAGAATTCGGCTCGGACAAGCCGCTGAAGGGCGCGCGGATCGCCGGGTCGCTGCACATGACGATCCAGACCGCCGTGCTGATCCAGACGCTGGAAGCCCTGGGCGCCGACGTCCGCTGGGCCTCATGCAACATCTTCTCGACCCAGGACCACGCCGCCGCCGCCATCGCCGCCAACGGCACGCCGGTGTTCGCCACCAAGGGCGAGACGCTGGAAGAATACTGGGACTATGCCCACAAGATCTTCGAATGGGCTGACGGCGGCTATCCGAACCTGATCCTGGACGACGGCGGCGACGCCACCCTGCTGTGCGTGCTCGGTCCCAAGGCCGAGCAGGACGCCTCGGTCCTCGACAATCCTCAGAACGAAGAGGAAGAGGCCCTCTACAAGGTCATGAAGCGGTACCTGAAGGAGAAGCCCGGCTTCTACTCGGCCATCCGTGATGCCATCGGCGGCGTCTCTGAAGAAACCACCACCGGCGTTCACCGCCTGTATCAGATGGCCGAGAAGGGCGAGTTGCCGTTCCCAGGCATCAACGTCAACGACAGCGTCACCAAGTCCAAGTTCGACAACCTCTACGGCTGCCGTGAATCGCTGGTCGACGCGATCCGTCGCGGCACCGACGTCATGCTGTCGGGCAAGGTCGCGGTCGTTTGCGGCTACGGCGACGTGGGCAAGGGCTCGGCCGCCTCGCTGCGTCAGGGCGGCGCCCGCGTTAAGGTCACCGAGATCGACCCGATCTGCGCCCTGCAGGCCGCGATGGAAGGCTATGAGGTCGTGACGCTGGAAGACGCGGCCCCCGAGGCCGACATCTTCGTCACCGCCACGGGCAACAAGGACGTCATCACCGTCGATCACATGCGGGCGATGAAGAACAACGCCATCGTCTGCAACATCGGCCACTTCGACTCCGAGATTCAGGTCGCCGGCCTGAAGAACTTCAAGTGGGACGAGATCAAGCCGCAGGTCCACCACGTGGAATTCCCGAACGGCAACAAGATCATCCTGCTGTCGGAAGGCCGTCTGGTGAACCTGGGCAATGCCACGGGTCACCCCTCGTTCGTGATGAGCGCCTCCTTCACCAATCAGGTGCTGGCCCAGATCGAACTGTGGACCAATGCCGACAAGTACGAGAACAAGGTCTACACCCTGCCCAAGCACCTGGATGAGAAGGTCGCCATGCTGCACCTGGCCAAGCTGGGTGCCAAGCTGACGACCCTCAGCAAGGAACAGGCGGACTATATCTCGGTGCCGACCGAAGGCCCGTTCAAGCCGGACCACTACCGCTATTGATCCCGACGTCTGCCGCCCGGGCCTGAAAGGGCTCGGGCGGCATCCGCCCACCTTGCTGCGCCGCAACAGGGCGGGCATGGTCGGAGCGTGACCGTACCCGCCTCCACATTACTGCCCCTAGATGCCGCTGCGGCCCTGGCCGGAGCGCGCAGGGTCGTGGTCAAGATCGGGTCGGCCCTGCTGGTCAGCCAGGGGCGACCGGCCACGGGCTGGCTCTCGGCCCTGGCGCTCGACGTGGCCGCCCTGCGAACGCGGGGGGTCGAGGTGATCGTGGTGTCGTCCGGTGCCGTGGCCCTGGGGCGCGGTCGGTTGGGCCTGAAGAAAAGCGCCCGTCTGGATGAAACCCAGGCCGCGGCTGCCGCCGGCCAGTCGCTGTTGATGCAGGCCTGGGAGACCGCCCTGGCCCCGCACGACCTGATCCCGGCACAGGTCCTTCTGACCCGCGAGGATACAGAGCGGCGCCGCCGCTGGCTGAACGCCCGCTCGACCGTCGAGGCCCTGCTGAGGCTGGGAGCCGTGCCGGTGGTCAACGAGAACGACACGGTCGCGACCGAGGAAATCCGGTATGGCGACAACGACCGGCTGGCGGCCCGCACGGCGCAGCTGGCGCGCGCCGACCTGCTGATCCTGCTCAGCGATGTCGACGGCCTCTATACGGCCGATCCCCGGCGCGACCCGGCGGCGGCCCACCTGCCCGTTGTCGACAGCCTGGGGCCCGAGATCATGGCCATGGCGGGCGAGGCCAATGCCGTGGCGGGAGTAGGGTCCGGCGGGATGCGGACCAAGCTGCTGGCCGCACGCATCGCCCGCTCGGCAGGCTGCGCGACCCTGATTGCGTCCGGCTTGGTCGAGCGACCGCTGAGCGCGGTGGCGGACGGCGCCCGCGCCACCCTGGTTCCCGCCCCCGGCACGCCGCTGGACGCCTACAAGGCCTGGATCGCAGGCAGTGTGGAACCGGCCGGTTCGCTGACCCTCGACGCCGGGGCAGTGACCGCGCTCAAGGCCGGCCGCAGCCTCCTGCCCTCGGGCATCCTGGCGGTCGAGGGCCGGTTCGACAAGGGTGACAGCGTGATCCTGAAAACAGCCGAGGGCCTGCGCGCCGGCGTCGGCCTGGCCGCCTATCCGGCCGAGGAGATGGCCTTGATCCTGGGGCGGAACACCGGCGACATGGAAGGTCTCGTTGGCTATCGCGGTCCCCAGGTCGCGGTGCACCGCGACGACCTTGTTCTGGACACGGACGGATGACCGAGCGGATGAGCGACATTCACGCACAGATGCTGGACATGGGTCGGCGCGCGCGGATGGCCGCCCAGGCGCTGCGCGACGCCCCGGCCCAGGCCCGGACCGACGCCCTGATCGCAGCGGCTCAGGCCCTGACGGCCGCCAGCGCGGACATTCTGGCGGCCAATCTGCGTGACGTGGACCGCGCCCGGGCGGCGGGTCTCAGCGAAGCGCTGATCGACCGGCTGTCCCTGACACCCGCCCGGATCGAGGCGGTGGCCGCCGCCGTGGCCGAGGTGGCGACCCTGCCCGATCCTTTGGGCCGGGAACTGGCGCGGTGGGAGCGTCCGAACGGCCTGGATATCGCGCGGGTCTCCACGCCGATCGGCGTCCTGGCCATCATCTATGAGAGCCGTCCCAACGTCACCGCCGACGCCGCCGCGCTTTGCCTGCGCTCGGGCAATGTCGCGATCCTGCGCTGCGGATCCGACTGTCTGGAGTCCTCGCTGGCCATCCATGCGGCCATGACGCGAGGCTTGATCTCCGCCGGACTGCCTGCCGACGCCATCCAGATCGTCGCCACGCCCGATCGCGCGGCGGTCGGCGCCCTGCTGACCGGGCTGGAAGGCACGGTCGATCTGTTGATCCCGCGCGGCGGCAAGAGCCTGGTTGCCCGGGTCCAGGCCGAGGCCCGGGTGCCTGTGCTCGGGCATCTGGAAGGCCTGTGCCACACCTATCTGCATGCCGCCGCCGACGCCGACATGGCGGTCGCCCTTTCCCTGAATGCCAAGATGCGGCGCGTTTCGGTCTGTGGCGCCACCGAGACCCTGTTGGTCGATGCCGAGGCGGCGAAGCGGCTGCTGCCGCCCGTCGCCCAGGCCCTGAGCGCGGCGGGCTGCGCGCTCCGGGGCGATGCGGCGGCCATGGCCCTGGTGCCGGAAATGACCGAAGCGGAAGAGGCTGACTGGACCACCGAATACCTGGCCCCCATCCTGGCGGTGCGGATCGTGTCCGGTCTGGATGAGGCGGTCGATCACATCCGGCGCCACGGCTCGGGTCACACCGAATGCATCGTCACCGAGGATGCCGCCGCTGCCGCCCGGTTCCTGAACGCCGTCGACAGCGCCATCGTCATGTGGAACGCCTCCACCCAGTTCGCCGATGGCGGCGAGTTCGGCTTTGGCGGCGAGATCGGCATCTCCACATCGCGTCTGCACGCCCGTGGGCCGGTCGGGGCCGAGCAGCTGACCAGCTACAAATACGTCGTGCGCGGCACGGGCCAGACGCGCCCCTGACGGCTCAGCCGCGCCGCCGCCGACGCGGTTCGACCGACACCTCGATCACCGTCGAGACATGCAGGGTCCCGCCGCCCAGGTCCAGGACCATCCGACGCCCTTCAAAGGCCCCCATGCCCAGCAGAGCCTTGGGAAAGCCGGGCGCGCGCACGTCTTCGAAGATGGCCGTGCTGACGCCGCGATAGATCTGGTCACCCAGGGTGACGGTGCGGGCCTCCACCACCTGGGCCGAGAGGGAACCGCCGAGCACCAGACTGGACCCCGCCTGCTGGGGCCGCCCGTCCAGCAAGCCCGCCGCCGAGGCTGTTTCCCGCCCCAGCGCCAGAAGCGAAGAGGCACCGGTATCGACCAGGGCCTCGATCACCGCGCCCTCCACCGTCATCTCGGCCATCAGGGCCCCGCTGACCCGCCGGACCGGCACCGATGACACCTGGGGCGGCAGGACATGGGTGTCGCTCGAAACCAGCCGCAGCCGCCGTCCCGCGACATCGATGTCGAGGATCAGGGCCTCCAACAGATCCCGCCCCAGGATCAGCGGTGTCGAGAGACCTTCAGCAGCGGCCAGGGGGCCCAGGTCCAGGATCGCGGTGCGCAGGCCCGAAACCGTCAGTCCCGGCAGGGCCAGATCCAATGTCGCCCCTCGGCCCAGCTGCGGCTGTCCGCCCAGCCCGTAAGCCACCAGAGGCATGTCAAAACCCGGCTCACGCCCCAGAGCTGCAAAGGCCGCGCGATCGATTACCGAATACTGGGCACCGCTATCGACCAAGGCGCGTATCGGCCGTCCGTCCAGCATCAGGTCGATGGTCGGCGTCAGGGTGCGATCCGTCGCGAACGGCATCCAGCCGGTCGAGCCATCGGTGCCGAAGCGCAGGTCTGGCCCCCGCCACAGGACATTGTCCTTCAGCCACCAGCCGGCACCCACGCCGCCGGCGATCAATCCCAGCCGGATCAGGAGGCTACGACGGTTCATGGATTACAGATGGACCGGCCAAGGCCCGCACGCCATGGGTCCGGCAGTCGCAGTTGCACAAGAAAAACGGCTGGGGGTCCGTCCAACGCCCCCCGACGCCGGACGGACCCTCGTCGCGGAGACAATGCCCCCATCGTCCGCGAGTCCGTGATCGGGGGCTCCGCCCGCCGACCGAGCGACATCTGGCCGGGAGAACAGCGTCTTGTCGATAGGGGTGTGACGCGAATGCCGGTCACCGTGGCTTCGAAGCCACTCTGCGTCGACCGAAGGGGACGATCTTGTTGCCCGCATCATGGCCGATGTCGGCGGACCCCAGAAAGGCGATGCCGGAGCGGTCGCACCAGTCGCGAACGATCTGTTCCGGTGTCTGGCCAAAGTCGGGATCATTGGGAACGATGTCGGATACCCGTCCCAGACGAAACCCGGCGATCCTGCGCATCGCGGGCTGGCTGGTGATGTGAAAAAGGGTTCGGTCCAGTCGATAGAGCGGCTCGGACACATCTTCCAGCAGCACGACGTGATCGCTCAGGTCCGGCTCCAGCGCCGTGCCCAGCAGGGCGCTCAATATGGTGATGTTGAAGGCCACGGTCGGGCGGTCGTCCAAGTTCGGGTCCAGCGCCGATGCCGTGCCGGTCGCCAGCCAATCCAGCGCCCGTTCGATCGCCGCCGCGCCGCCCTCCCGGTTCAGGTCGCCGACCATCGGACCGTGCGCCAGCCGCGGAAAACCCATCCGGTAAAAGCCCGCCAGAAGGCTGCCCGCGTCGGAATAGCCCAGATAGATCTTGTCCCGCGCCGCCGGGGTGACGCCTGCCATCACCGCCTCGGCGATACGGCACGCACCATAGCCCCCGCGCCCGAACCAGACGGCATCGAGGCCCGGGTCGTTGGCGAAGTCCAGAACGGCCCTTGCCCGCACCGCATCCTCGCCCGCGAAATGGCCGTGCTCCAGAAAGCTGTCGGGGTGGAACACGACCTCGATCCCGTCACCCCTGGCGGCGACCTGGGCCATCAGCCGGTCGGCGAGGTCACGCGGGAAACGCGACGAGGCGGCGACGACACCGATCTTCATGCTGACGGCTGGCCTCCGGCTGCGCCCGTGCTAGTCAGGCTGAAATCACACTCCCCGGTTTCGCCCTGATGAATCAAGACGCTTCCTATTTCTTCTGCGGCATCGGCGGTTCGGGTATGTTGCCCCTGGCTCTGATCGTCCAGGCACGCGGTGCCGCGATCGCCGGGTCCGACCGGTCGCGCGATCAGGGACGATCACCTGAGAAGTTCGCCTGGCTTGCGTCTCATGGGGTTACCCTGTCGCCCCAGGACGGCTCGGGCGTCACACGGCAAGACCAGATCGTGGTCGCCTCCGGCGCGGTCGAGGACACCGTGCCCGATATCGCCGCCGCCCGCTCGGTCGGGGCCACGATCATGACGCGGCCGCAGCTGCTCAGCCAGCTGTTCAATGCCTCGCCCACCTCGATCGGAGTTGCAGGGACCAGCGGGAAATCGACCATCACCGGCATGATCGCCTGGATCCTGCACCAGGCGGGTCGAGCCCCGACGGTGATGAACGGGGCGGTCATGCGCAACTTCATGAGCGCGGACCAGCCCTTTGCCAGCGCCCTGATCGGGCAGCCGGACCTGTTCGTGTCTGAGGTAGACGAGAGCGACGGCTCGATCGCGCGCTATGACCCCACCGTGGCGGTGGTCTCCAACATCTCGCTGGACCACAAGTCTATGGAGGAGCTGCGCGACCTGTTCGGCGGCTTTACCCGCAGGGCCCAGACGGCCGTGCTGAACCTCGACAACCCCGAGACGGCCGCCCTGTCCCAGGCCCTGTCACCGGGGCAGGTCGTGACCTTTTCGCTGGGCGATGAGGGGGCAGACCTGTCAGCCCACAATCTGGCCCCCCTGCCGACCGGCATGCGGTTCGAGCTCATCGCGCAAGGCGGCGGTCCCGCGCAGAAGGTGGTGCTGAACGTCCCCGGCGCCCACAACGTCGCCAATGCCCTGGCCGCCTTGGGGGCCGTCCACGCCCTGGGCGTGCCGCTGGATCAGGCGGTCGCGGCCCTGGAATCCTTTGCTGGCATCCGTCGCCGGATGGAGGTGGTCGGCACGGCGAACGGCGTCACCGTCATCGACGACTTCGCTCACAACCCGGACAAGATCGCCGCCTCGCTGAAGACCCTGCACGCCTTCCCCGGCCGCCTGCTGATCCTGTTCCAGCCGCACGGTTTCGGTCCGCTGCGGCTGATGCGTCAGGAATTCATCGACGGCTTTGCCGGGCTGATGCGGCCAGAGGACGTGCTGCTGATGCCTGAGCCCGTCTATCAGGGCGGCACAACCGACCGCAGCATCGGATCCCAGGACATTGTGGACGGCGTTCGCGGGGCCGGCCGGTCGGCCGAGGCCCTGGCCGATCGCGCGGCCTGCGGCGACCGACTGGTTCAGATGGCGCGGCCGGGAGACCGGATCATCGTCATGGGCGCACGGGACGACACCCTGTCGGACTTTGCCGCGAACGTCCTGTCCCGCTTGGGTCATGGTGAATCCGGCGTTAGGGTTTCTTAACCGCAGACGGGCAAACTGAAACCCGAGAGAGGGCCGCCCCTGCGGTCCTTCGGGATTCAGCGTCGCTCGTGTCCATGTTCGCCAAACGTCAGTCCGCCCTCGCCGCCGCCGCCGGGGCTCCGCCCGCCCGCCGCAGCCTGGCCGAGACGGCCGCGCCGATCCTGGCCTTCCTCAAACGTCCTCCGGTCGCTGTGGCCGGCGCAGGCCTGCTGCTGTTGGCCGCCGGGGGCCTGTTCATCGCAGTCCTCGGCGATCCCCGCGCCGGTGCCCCGTCCGCCCGTGTCTCTCTGGAGCGCTCCGCCCCGGCGGCTGCTCCGGTACCGACCGCCCAGGAAGTCTTCTCCTTTGGGGCCATGGGGGTCTATCAGGATCTGGCGGGCACCCCGGTCGGGCCGGACGGCGCACCCTTGGGCGACTCCGTCATCACCCTGCCCGATGGTGCCAGCGTCTCAGGCTCCGGTGCACCGATCACGGCCCCTGTTCGTGCCCCCTCCAATCCTCTGGTCCAGGCGCCGATCGCGGGGCTCAGCCAACCCGGACCGAACGGTCCCCTGCCGGTGATCGCCGCTGATGGCCGCGTCCCGGCCCAGGCCTATGCCCGGCCCTTCCGGTCGAACGGCAAGCCGATGGTGGCGGTGGTGGTCGGAGGGCTGGGGCTGAATGCCGTCACCACCCGCGCGGCGATCGAGCGGCTGCCAGCCGAGGTGACCCTCAGCTTCGTCCCCTATGCCGAGGGGCTTCAGGGCTGGATCGACCTGGCGCGCGCCCATGGTCATGAGGTGATGCTGGAAATCCCGATGGAGCCCACCGGCTATCCGGCGACGGATCCTGGCCCCTATACGCTGCTGGCATCGGGCGATGCGGACGATATCCAGTCCCGCCTGTCATGGATCCTGGGCCGGGCGACGGGCTATTTCGCCGTGACCAACTATCTGGGCGACCGTTTCGTCACCTCAGAGGCGGGCATGGGCACCTTCATGGGCGTGCTGCGCCAGCGGGGCCTGGCCTTTCTGGACGACGGCACGGCACGTCGCCGCCCCGGTGCCTGGGCCCGCGCCAGCGCCGACCGCGTGATCGACGAGACCCAGAACCCCGCCGCCATCATGGGCCAGCTGAACGCCGTCGAGGCCGCCGCCAAACAGCGGGGTTCTGCCCTGGGCATGGGCTTCAGCTATCCCGTCACCGTCGAAGCCGTAGCCCGCTGGACCGCAGGCCTGGATGCACGCGGCCTGCAACTGGCCCCGGCCTCTGCGATGACGCAACGTCCGGGCAGATAGGGGTCGGGGCGCTACCGGCCTTCAGCCTGCTTGAGCGCGGAGTTGGCGGCGCTACCGGCCTTCGGCCTGCTTGAGCGCGGAGTTGGCGGCGCTACCGGCCTTCGGCCTGCTTGAGCGCGGGGGTAGTGACGACCTCAGAGCCACGCTGTTGCGAAAACCATCATCACCGGCCGCACAGGTGCCTGTTAGGCGCGACACCTTTCGGTGATATGCGTTAACCTGTCCGAGCGGTGAAGCTGGAGCGTGCGTGACGATGCGGCGGTTTTTTGTGTGGTCGGCCCTGGCGGCCCTGATCGGCCTGCTGCTGGCGGGCGGTGGCTACTGGGCCTACTGGAATTTCCACGCGCGGTTCCAGCCGGTCGTGATCACCGAAAACCAGGCCGAGATTCAGGCCCTGCTGGACGAGGCCTCCTGGGTCTCGGGCGGAGGCGGCGGTGAGCCCCTCTATATCGTCGGCTACCGCGACAGTGCCGCCATGGCCCGCTATGAGCGCGAGGAAGTCGCCAAGCTGCGCGCCGGTGGGGTCGAGGCCCGCTTCATATTGTTCGCCCGCCCGGACCGCGAGGGAGCCCCGCAGTCCACCGCCGCCGAACGCACCACCGTGGCCGAGCTGTGGCTCAGCCGCGACTGGGGCCTGTATCAGCGCTGGACCGCCACCCCGGCCAGCGCCTGGACGGCGGCGGGCATTCCCCAGGCCGACAACAACCTGGCCCGCTCGGCGGTGGTCGATGCCAGCCGCCAGTTCGTCGACCGGCTGTCCGAACTGCTGGGCGGCGCGGGGCTTCAGACCCGCTATCCGCTGATCATCTGGCGCGACCGTGAAGGCTTCCTCAAGGCTTGCGCCTGTTCGGACTCTCGGTCCTGGGCCTTTATCCGTGACGACCTGGGTGCGCCCGACTCGGTCGGTGCCCAGGGCGTACCGGGCGAAACCCCGCCGATGCCCGAGGCGATCAGCCCCGACATCGGCCCGGATGGCAGCCTGCCCTATCCCAACTTGCCGACCATTCCGCCGGCAGAGGGCACGGTTCCGGCACCCACGGCTCCGACCCCGACACGTCCGACCGAACCGGCCCAGCCGCGCGCCGCGCCCAAGGCCGAAAAGCAGGACGACACGACCTTCTACTGATCCGGTTCGCGCTCGCCGACCTCGACCGGACGGACCGCCCTCAGCCAGCCCTCGTCGGGCTTGATCTCGGGTGCGGCATCGCGCGTGAACGGCAGAAACCAGGTCTGCCCCCCCGCCGCGGGCGCGATCTCGAGCATGTCGCCGGCCCCGAAATTCTGCACCGACTTGACCCGACCGATGACGGTATCGGCCGGATCGCGGGCTTCCAGCCCCACCAGATCGGCCAGATAGAATTCGTCCTCATCCGCCGGGGGAAAGCGATCGCGCGGCACATACAGCTTCAGTCCGCGCAGGGCGTCGGCCTGTTCCTTGGTAGCGATTTCCTTGGCCCGGCCGACGACCGCTGACTTTTCGGCACGGCCCGACGTCAAGGTCAGGCCGACCGATCCATCCGCCCGCAACAGCGGCCCATAGCTCAACAAGGCCATGGGATCGGCGGTCCAGGCCGTGACCCGTACCTCGCCCTTTACGCCAAATCCCCCGGCGACCTGAGCGACGAGGATCAAGGGATTGCTGGTCATCTCATCTCCAGACGCGACGAAGGGCGATGCCGGCATCCGGCACCGCCCTCCTTAGACGATTTCCGCAGGAAATCAGGCCTCGGTCTTGTCTTCCTCGGCGGCCTCGGCAGCCGGGGCTTCCTCGGCAGCGGCTTCCGGGGCCGGGGCGTTGGCAGCCGCTTCAGCGGCGGCAGCGGCCTCTTCCTTGGCGCGGGCAGCGGCCTCGGCAGCTTCGATCTTGGCGGCGGCTTCGGCTTCCAGACGATCGGCTTCGCGCTGCGCGCGCTCAGCGGCACGTTCCTGCGCCTTCTTGCCCGGCTCGCCCTTCTTCAGGTTCTGACCGGCGGCCCACTTGACCTTGCCGACCAGGGCTTCGTCCTGGCTCTCGCTGATGAAGCGCGCGACGCGGTCGGTCGGCTGGGCGCCCTTGCCGAGCCATTCCGAGATCCGGTCGGCCTTCAGGGTCACGCGGGGCTTGTCACCGTCCTTGGGCAGCATCGGGTTGTAGGTACCGACGCGCTCCAGGAACTTGCCGTCCCGGGGCGCATGCGAGTCGGCGACGACGACGTAGTAGTAGGGGCGCTTCTTGGAGCCACCGCGGGCCAGACGAATCTTCAGCATTTCAGTCTCTTTCTAGGGAATCGAAGTCAGTTCTTCTTGGTTGGAAAGCCGGGCAAACCTGGAAGGCCTCCCGGAAGTTGTCCGCCACCCAGGCCCGACAGGCGCTCCTGGATCGCTTTCAATTCGTCGGCGCTGGGCTCAGGCATCTTGCCGCCCCCCAGGGCCTTGAGGCGGGCCATGTCCGGGCCGCCTCCCATGCCACCGCCCAGGCCGCCCATCATGGCGGCCATCTGCTGCATCTTGCGCGGTCCGCCCTTGGACAGGGACTTGACCATATCGGCCATCTGGCGGTGCTGCTTCAGCAGCCGGTTGATGTCCTGCACATCCACCCCAGCACCTGCCGCGATACGCTTCTTGCGGCTGGCGTTCAGCAGGTCCGGCTTCTTGCGCTCGGCCTTGGTCATGGAGCTGATGATGGCTTCCTGCCGGGAGATCAGCTTGTCGTTGACGTTGTTGTCGGCCATCTGGGCCTTCATCTTGGCCACGCCGGGCAGCATGCCCATGATGCCCTGAAGCCCGCCCATCCGCTTCATCTGCTGCAGCTGGGCTGCCAGGTCGTTCAGGTCGAACTGCCCCTTGGCCAGCTTCCGGGCCATGGCCTCGGCCTTGGAAGCATCCAGCTCCTGGCTGGCTTTTTCCACCAGGGCGACGATGTCCCCCTGACCCAGGATGCGACCGGCGACGCGGCGGGCGTCGAAGACGTCCAGCTGATCGACCTTTTCGCCGGCACCCATGTATTTGATCGGCAGGCCGGTCACGGCCCGCATCGACAGCATCGCCCCGCCGCGCCCGTCGCCGTCCGCGCGGGTCAGGACCAGGCCGGTCAGGGGCAGACGTTCGTGGAAGGCCTTGGCCGTGCGCACGGCGTCCTGACCGGTCAGGCTGTCGGCGACCAGCAGGGTCTCGACCGGATTGGCCACCCGCGCGACCTCGGCCACCTCGGCCATCAGGGCCTCGTCCAGGGTGATGCGCCCGGCGGTATCCAGGATCAGGACGTCGAAGCCCTGCAGCTTGGCCGAGGTCAGGGCGCGTTTGGCGATCTGCACCGCGCTCTCGCCCGCCACGATCGGCAGGGTGGCGACCTCGATCTGCTTGCCCAGGGTGGCCAGCTGTTCCATCGCGGCCGGACGGCGCGTGTCCAGCGAGGCCATCATGACCTTCTTGCGATCGAACTTGGTCAGGCGCAGCGCCAGCTTGGCCGAGGTCGTCGTCTTGCCGGACCCCTGCAGGCCGGCCATCAGGATGACGGCGGGCGGGGTAGCATTCAGGTTGATCGGCGTCGGCTCTTCGCCGCCCAGCATCTCGACCAGACCGTCATAGACGATCTTGATGACCTGATCGGCGGGCCGGACCGAGCGGATGACATCTTCGCCCGTGGCACGCTCGGTGGCGAAGGCGATGAAGTCCTTGACCACCGGCAGGGCGACGTCCGCCTCCAGCAGGGCCACGCGCACTTCGCGCATCGCCTCGGTGACGTCCTTTTCGGACAGGGCTCCGCGCCCGGTGATCCGGTCGAAAACGCCTGTCAGTCGCTCGTTCAGAGCCTCGAACATGAACACCTCATCTGGGCGGGTGAGGCGGCTCCATACGACAACGGCCCCTGGCGACGATCACGTCGGCAGAGGGTTCTCGCCATCCTCGTCCCGTCGAAACGGGGGTCGTGATGGTGGAGACGCGAGGTTCACTTGCGCCGGAAGCGGCGGCTTATGCGGGAAAAGCGGCCAGAAGGCAAGTTGACCCCTCCGCGTCGGCCACCGCCGATACCTGGCGTCATCAAATCGCGTTCCACGGGTCGCGCGGCATCGCACAATCGATCACTGTGTTCGCTCATTCAGCCTCCCCGCTGCGAGATACGCCATGTCCCCTGCCGCCGACGACCGTATGCGAGACGAGGTGCGCCTGCTGGGCGGCCTACTGGGCGAGGTCATCCGCGACGAAGGGGGACAGGTCCTCTACGACCGCGTCGAGGCGGTGCGGCAGGCGTCCGTCGCCTATCACCGCGACCCGGCGTCCAAGGATGCCTCACGGCTGGAGGCCCTGCTGGCGGATCTGAGCCTGGACGAGGCGGTCGGACTGGCGCACGGGTTCGCCGTCTTCTCTCTTCTGGCCAATGTCGCAGAGGACCGCGCGGGCAAGCGGCGGGCCCAAACGCAAACACGGTCAGCCCAATCGGGCGAAGCGGCTCGGGCCGATACGCCCGAAGGCGCCTTGGCCCGACTGGCCCAGGCCGGTCGCACGCCGCAGGATGCCCGCGACCTGTTGTCGGACGCGCTGATCTCGCCGGTCCTGACCGCCCACCCGTCGGAAGTCCGCCGCAAGAGTGTGCTGGACCGGATCGCTGCGGTCTCGGCCCTGCTGGATGCCTGCGACCGCGACGCGCTGAGCTGCGCGCCCGAGGTCCTGACCAACGGCTTGCGGCGTCAGACGGTGATCCTGTGGGCCACGCGGCTGGTGCGGATGAGCGGCCTGGTGGTGCAGGACGAGATCGACACCGTGGTCTCCTTCCTGGAGCGCGTCTTTCTGCGGGTTGCGCCGGACCAGTTGGCAGACTGGCGCAAACGGCTGGACGCGCCCGATCTCAAGCCCTTCCTGCGGATCGGGGCCTGGGTCGGCGGCGACCGGGACGGCAATCCCAATGTGGACGGCACGACCCTGACGGCGGCCATGGCGACGTCTGCGCGCGCGGTCATGCGCTTCTATCTGGACGAGGTGCATGCCCTGGGGGCGGAGCTCAGCCTGTCGGGGACCCTGGCCCGTGTCACGCCCGAGCTGGCGCGGCTGGCCGGAGCGTCCGAGGATGGATCGCCCCATCGAACCGACGAGCCGTATCGTCGGGCCCTGACCGAAATCTATTCGCGGCTGGCCGCCACCCACGTCCGCCTGACCGGCCTGGCCGCGCCCCGTCCGGCCCGCTATGAGGCCGCGCCCTATGACGGCCCGGACGGGTTCCGCGCAGAGCTGGCCATCCTGCACGACAGTCTGGTGGCCAGCCATGGGGCCGTCTTCGCCGACGACAGCCTGACCCGGCTGATCACCGCTCTGGACATCTTCGGCTTCCACATGGCGACGCTGGATCTGCGCCAGAACTCGGACGTCCATGAGCGCGTGGTCGCCGATCTGCTGAAGGTGGCGGGGGTCGAGGCCGATTACGCCGGTCTGGACGAGGAGGCGCGCATTGCCCTGCTCTCCGCCGAACTGGCCTCGGGCCGTCTGCTGTTCAGCCCCTATGCCGACTATGCCGAAGAGACGCTGAAGGAACGCCGCATCCTGGAAGCCGCCGCCCAGGCGCTGGAGCGGTTCGGACCACAGGCGATCCGCACCCATATCGTGTCCAAGACCGATGCGGCCTCGGACCTGCTGGAGGTCTATCTTCTGCTGAAGGAGGTCGGACTTTATCGGCCCGAGAACCCGGCTGCCTGTCCGATCCAGGCCGCGCCCCTGTTCGAGACCATTGATGACCTGCGTGCCGCCCGTCCGACGCTGGAGCGGCTGCTGGCCGACCCGTCGGCCCTGGCGGTGGCCAAGGCCCGCGGCGTGCAGGAAGTGATGATCGGCTATTCCGACAGCAACAAGGACGGCTCCTATCTGACCTCGACCTGGGAACTGCACGAGGCGTCGCGCGCCTTGCTGGCGGTCACCGAAAAGGCGGGGCTGCGCCTGCAGCTGTTCCACGGACGCGGCGGCGCGGTCGGGCGGGGCGGCGGCTCCAGCTTCGCCGGCATTGTGGCCCAGCCCCAGGGCACGGTCGCAGGCCGAATCCGCATCACCGAACAGGGCGAGGTCATCGCCAACAAATACGGCGAGCCCGATGTGGCCAGGCGGAATCTGGACGCCCTGACGTGCGGCGTCCTCCTGGCCTCGCTGGCCCCCGCTCGTGACGAAAGCCTTACGGAAAGACACGGTGCCACCGCCTCGGCCCTGTCCTCTGCCTCCATGGCCGCCTATCGCGCCCTGGTTTATGAGACGCCGGGCTTCGTGGACTATTTCCGGGCCGCCACGCCGATTGCCGAACTGGCCGAGCTTAAGATCGGATCGCGTCCGGCCTCGCGCACCGCCTCGACCGCCATCGAGGATCTGCGGGCGATCCCCTGGGTGTTCAGCTGGTCGCAGTCGCGGGTCATGCTTCCCGGCTGGTTCGGCTTCGGCTCCGCCATCCAGGGCGCAGACCTGGGTGAGCTGAAGACCATGGCCCGCGACTGGCCTTTCTTCCGCACCCTGGTCCAGAACATGGAGATGATCCTGGCTAAGTCGGACATGAGCATCGCCCGCCGCTATGCCGACCTGGTGCCGGACAAGGCGCTGGCAGAGCGGATCTTCGGCGAGATCCAGTCCGAGTGGACCCGCACCCGCGATGCTGTCCTGACCATCACCGACCAGACCGAACTGCTGGCCGGCCAGCCGGAGCTGGATCGCCTGATCCGCATGCGCATGCCCTATGTCGAGCCGCTGAACCACGTCCAGATCGAGCTGATCCGCCGCCGCCGGGCCGGGGACGACGACCCCCGCGTCCGCGAGGGCATACTGGTGGCCATCAACGGCGTGGCCGCGGGCCTTCGCAACAGCGGCTAAACGAACGAGGCCCGCAGGACGATCGTCCTGCGGGCCTCGTCCCTCGTCACTGTCGCCAGGACTTAGCTGACCGGGAAGCCCCGGACGCGCAGCAGGGCGGCGACATCGGGATTGCGACCGCGGAAGCGGCGATAGGCCTCGGCCCGGTCCGTCGTATTGCCCTCGGCCAGGATGATGGCCTTGTAGCGCGCGGCGATGTCCGGGTTGAAGACATCACCCGACTCTTCGAAATAGGCCCAGGTATCGGCGTCCATCACCTCGGACCACAGATAGCTGTAATAGCCGGCCGAATAGGCGTCCGACGTGAACAGGTGATTGAACTGCGGCAGGCGGTGCCGCATCACGATCTCCTTGGGCATGCCATAGCGGGCCAGGCTTTCGCGCTCGAAGGCGTCGATGTCGGTCGGCGGCGTAGCCTGGGTGTGCAGATCCATGTCGACCAGGGCCGAGGACAGATAGCTGACCGTCGCATAGCCCTGGTTGAAGGTGGCGGCCGCCTCGATCTTGTCGACCAGGGACTGGGGCATGGGCTGGCCGGTTTCGACATGCTTCATGAAGCCGTCCAGGATCGGACGGCTCAGCACCCAGTGCTCGTGCACCTGAGAGGGATATTCCACATAGTCGCGCGGCGTGCCGCCCAGGGCCGGATAGGTATAGGCCGCCGACAGCGAATGCAGGGCGTGGCCGAACTCGTGGAACAGGGTCTCGGCATCGTCCAGCGAGATCAGCAGGGGCTGGCCCGGCTCAGCCTTGGTGAAGTTGTTGTTGTTCGACGACAGCACGTTCTTGACGCCGTCATAGGTCGAATAGCTGCGATAGGTCGTCGCCCAGGCCCCCGACCGCTTGCCGGTGCGCGAGAAGTCGTCGGAATAGAACAGGCCGACGTGGCGGCCGGTCGCCTTGTCCTTGACCTCGAACACCTCGACGTCGGGATGGAAGACCGGCACGGTCCCGGCCGCCAGCGGCGTGAAAGTGAAGCCATACAGGCGCTCGGCCATGTAGAAGGCGCCGCGCTTGACGTTGCCCAGTTCGAAGTACGGCTTCAGCTCGTTCTGATCCAGGTCGTACTTCTGCTTCTTCACCTTCTCGGCATAGAAGAGGTAGTCCCACGGCTCGATGTCATGACCGGCGATGGCGCGCATATCCGCCACTTCCTCGGCGACACGGGCCTTGGCCGGTGCCCAGACACGGTTCATCAGCTCGAACGCCGCTTCCGGCGTCTTGGCCATGGTGTCCTGCATGCGCAGTTCGGCATGGTTGGCATAGCCCAGCAGCTTGGCGCGCTGGTCCCGCAGCTTCACGATCTCGGCGATGGTCGCATTGGTGTCGTTGGCATCGCCGTTGTCGCCGCGATTGACGAACTTCTTCCACACGATCTCGCGCTGCGCCCGGTCCGACCCCAGGGTCAGGAAGGGATCGACGCTGGAGCGGGTGTTCACAATGGCCCAGCCTTCCAGATTCCGGCTGCGCGCCGCGGCGGCGGCGGCGGCCTTGTCCGACGGCGACAGCCCGGCCACACCCGCTTCATCGGTGATGTGGGTCCAGGCGTTCTCGTCGGCGACGACCTTCTGGCCAAAGGCGGTGAAGGCATTGGCCAGGGCGGTGTTGATGCGGCCCAGTTCGGCCTTCTGGGTGGGGTTCAGGGCGGCACCGCTGCGCACAAAGCCGTCGCGGCTGCGCTCGGCCAGGCGGGTCTGCTCGGCCGTCAGGCCAGCGGCTGCGGCACCATCCGCGACGGCCTTGACCCGGGCGAACAGCTTTTCGTTGAAGGTGATCTCATCGCCGGCGGCCGACAGGATCGGCGACAGTTCGCGCGCCACGGCCTGATACTCAGGCGTGCCGATGTTGCCGGTCATCACACCGAACAGGGCAAAGGCGCGGCCGATCGGCTCACCCGCCATCTGCATGGCAACCAGGGTGTTGGCGAAGGTCGGCGGCTCGGGGTTGTCAGCAATGGCAGCGTATTCAGCGCGGCGCAGTTCGATGCCTTCCAGCATCGCCGCCTTCAGCTTCTCGGCCGTGACGCGGTCCCACGGCGGAACGCCTTCATAGGGGCCGGTCCACACCTGCAACAGTTCCGCCTGGGGCGACTGCACCGGCAGGACCGCGCGGGCGACGGCGGCATCGGCCGCCAGGGTGGAGACAGGAGTGCCCCCAACCATGTCCATGCCGGTAGCGGAACAGGCCGATAGCACCATCAGGCTGCCCCCTGCCGCGAAAAACTGGCGTCTGTGCATACTGGAAACTCCGTAAACTTATGCGTTGCCGAACCTTACGCCGGGGCGAGGGGGTCTGTCACATTAATCGGATCACGATCTTGGCGATGGACGGCGAACGGTCGCAGCCGCTAAAGCCCCCGCATGGCGATAGGCGTATTCGACTCCGGCGTGGGTGGCCTGACGGTTCACCGCGAATTGACGCGGCGGTTTGCCGACCGCGACTTTGTCTATTTGGCTGACCAGGCCCATGCGCCCTATGGCGGCCTGGGGGGCGAGGCCATTGTCGATCTGACGCGCGCGGGCTGCGGGCGGCTGTTCGATGCCGGGGCTTCGGTGGTGGTTCTGGCCTGCAACACCGCCTCGGCGATTGCGCTGCGCCGTTTGCAGCAGACCTGGATTCCGGCAGAGCGGCAGCGCCGCGGACGCGCGGTCAATGTGCTGGGGATCATCGTCCCGACCATCGAGGCGGCTACCGGCCTGCCCTGGACCTATGAGGCCGAGCGGGCGGGCGACAAGGTTGAGGCGATCGATGTCATCGGCGTCTTCTGCACCGCCGCCACCGCCATCAGCCGGGTCTATGAGATCGAGATCGACAAGCGGCGCGAGGACCTGGCGGTCTTCTCCGAGCCTTGCCCGGGCCTGGCCGGACTGATCGAGCTGGGGGCTCCGGCCGATGAGCTGAAGGTGGTCGTCGGCGATCATGTCGATGCCCTGCGCCGCCGTATCGGCCGCCATCCGGACAAGGCGATCCTGGGTTGCACCCACTATGAGATTGTCGCCGACCTCTTTGCCCAGGCCCTGCCGCCCGGAACGCCGGTCATCCACCAGCCAGAGGCGGTGTCAGACTCCCTCGCGCGCTATTTCGAACGGCATCCCGAGTTCGACCTGGGCAACAGCGGCCGCCGCGATTTCCTGACCACGGGCCAGCCTGGGCCCCAGTCCGAACTGGTCGCCCAGTTCTGGGGTGCGCCCCTTTCCTTCGAGGCAGCCTAGACCGGCCGGGTCACGGCATCTGCGCCCAGCACCTCGCCCGCCAGATATAGCGAGCCGCAGATCACGACGCGGCCTGCGCCTAGTGCCAGTGCCCGATCGAGAGCCTCCTGGACCGAGCCCACGGCGACGGCCCCGAGACCATGTCCGCGCGCAACGGCGGCCAGGGCTGCCGGCTCGGCCGCTGCGCCGTCGAACCCGACCGTGAAGACCTGGGCCTGCGTCGTCTTCAATGCCTCGAAGAAACCGCCCGCGTCCTTGTTGGCCAGCATCCCGACGATCAGCGCCAGGGGACGCGGGGCGCGCGTCTGTCGTTCCTCCAGGGTGCGGGCCAGGGCCTGGGCCGCATGCGGATTGTGCCCCCCGTCCAGCCAAAGCTCCGCATCCGCCGCGCGCGCCGCCCGGCCATAGGGGCCGTCCTTCACGCGCTGCATCCGGGCCGGCCAGACCGCCCGCGTCAGCCCTTTCGCGATGGCGGCCTCGGGCAGGTCCAGTTCCAGGGCGACGGCGATCGCCAGACCGGCGTTGGCCACCTGATGTGGGCCGGGCAGAACGGGTGCCGGCAGGTCGAGGAACCGCTCCTGATCCTGAAAGGCCAGACCGCCCCGCTCCGCCCAGGCATCGAAGTCCGTTCCCATGACGGTCAGGGGAGCCAGGACCCGCGCCGCCGCCGCCTCGATCGCCGCCATAGCCGGCTCGGACTGGCGTGCGATCAAGCCCCGAGCACCGGGTTTCAGTATGCCGGCCTTCTCACCGGCAATGGTCGCCAGATCGGTGCCCAGAAACTCGGCATGATCGAGGTCGACGGGGGTGATGACGCTCAGCAGAGGCCGGGCAATCACATTGGTGGCGTCCAGCACACCCCCCAGTCCCACCTCGACAATGGCTAGGTCGGCGGGCGTCTCCGACATCGCCACGAAGGCAGCGGCCGTCGTGCTTTCGAAGACGGTCGCCTCTCCGGACACCGCCTCGATCCGATCCAGTATAGCGGTCAGGGCATCATCCTGGATCAGGGTGCCCGCCAGTCGGATCCGCTCGTTGAACCGCACCAGATGCGGCGAGGTATAGGCATGGACCCGCAGGCCCGACGCCTCGGCCATGGCCCGCAGGAAGGCGACCGTTGATCCCTTGCCGTTCGTCCCTGCGACATGGATCACAGGCGGCAGGCGGTCCTGCGGGTCGCCCAGAGCCGCGCACAGAGCCCTCATCCGGCCAAGCGACAGATCGATCCGCTGAGGATGTCGGGCCCGCAGCCGCTGGGAGATCGGGTCCATCGGCCTTTTATGCCGCGGCCCGGGTTCCACCCATCAGCATGGACAGGAGAAGTCCCAGAACCCGCGGCAGGTCAGCACGCGTCACGACGCGATCGACCATGCCCTTTTCCTGCAGATACTCGGCGCGCTGGAAGCCGGGGGGCAGTTTCTCGCGGATGGTGCTCTCGATCACGCGCGGACCGGCAAAGCCGATCAGCGCACCCGGCTCGGCCAGATGCACATCGCCCAGCATGGCATAGCTGGCCGTCACCCCGCCCGTGGTCGGGTCGGTCAAAACGACCACGAACGGCAGCTGGGCCGCCTTCAGCTCCTGAATGGCCAGGGTCGTACGCGCCATCTGCATCAGGGACAGGGCCCCTTCCTGCATCCGGGCCCCACCCGCCGCAGTGAAACAGACCAGAGGTACGCCGCGCCTGACCGCCTCGCGCGCCGCGGCAATGAAGGCCTCGCCCGCCGCCATGCCCAGCGATCCGCCCATGAAGCTGAAGTCCTGGACGATGGCGACCGCCTGGGTCCCGTCGATCGACCCGAAGCCGATGGCCATGGTGTCCTTGCGGCCCGCCGCCTTGCGCGCCGCAGCCAGACGGTCCTTGTAGGGTTTGCCGTCCGAGAATTTCAGCGGATCTTCGGGCACGTCCGGGGTGTCGATGGACTCGAAGGTCCCGCCGTCGAAGGTGTAGCGCAGCCGGGTGGGCGCATCGATCCGCATGTGACGCCCGGTCGGCGTCACCCACAGGCTGTTTTCCAGGTCCGACCGGTACAGCATCTCGCCGGTGTCGGGGTCCTTGACCCACAGGTTGTCGGGTGTGTCGCGGCGGCTGACGATCTTGCGGACGCCGGGCGCAAAGCGGCTGAGCCAACCGCCGCGCTTCTCGATCTGGGGTTTGTTCTTGTCGACCATGGCGGGCCTTTAGACGTTTTCGCTCTGTCGCGCCAACGCCACCGCATCAGCGAGAGGCTGCATCCGACCCAGAACGCGCGGGGCCACCGCTTCGTTCGCCTCGAGGGCGGCAGCCACTTCGTCCACGAAGGCGGAACCGATCACCACCGCATCGGCCACGCGGGCGATCTCGGCCGCACGCTCGGGCGTGCGGATGCCGAAGCCGACCGCGACCGGCAGGCCAGAGGCGGCGCGGACGCGGGTCACGGCGGGCGCGACATCGGCGGTCTGCGCTTCCTTGACCCCGGTCACCCCTGCGACGGAGACGTAATAGATGAAGCCTGACGTCCGCTCGGCGATGACCTTCAGCCGGGCGTCGTCGGATGTCGGCGTGGCCAGGCGGATCAGGGACAGATGATTGGCTTCCAGCGCCTCGACCAGCGGAGCCGATTCCTCAGGCGGACAATCGACCACGATCAGGCCGTCGACGCCCGCCTCTGCCGCATCGGCCGCAAAGGCTGCATAGCCATAGCTCTCGATCGGATTGAGATAGCCCATCAGCACCACCGGCGTTTCGGTGTTCACCTCGCGCAGGCGCCGCACCAGAGCCAGGACGTCGCGCGTCGTGGTTCCGGCCGCCAGGGCCCGCTGGGCCGCACGCTGGATGCTGGGGCCCTCGGCCATCGGATCGGAGAAGGGCAGACCCAATTCAATGATGCCGCCCGGGAAGTCCTTCAGGATCTGAAAGGTCGTTTCCAGGTCCGGGTCTCCGGCCATGACATAGCCGACGAAGACGGCCTTGCCGTCCCGGCCGTTGGTCTGGGCGAAACAGGTATCGAGCCGGGCGGTGGTCACAGCTTCACCCCCAGGTGTTCGGCGACGGCGAAGATGTCCTTGTCTCCCCGTCCGCACATGTTCAGCACGACGTCGCCGCCAGTGCCGACCTCGGCCGCGATCTCGCCGATCCGAGCCAGGGCATGGCTGGGCTCCAGCGCCGGAATGATGCCTTCCTGACGCGAGCACAGCTGAAATGCCTCCAGCGCCTCGGCATCCGTCGCCGCGCGGTATTCGGCACGGCCGATGTCCTTCAGCCAGGCATGTTCCGGACCGATACCTGGATAGTCGAGGCCGGCGGAAATGGAGTGCCCCTCCAGGATCTGGCCGTCCTCGTCCTGCAGCAGATAGGTGCGGTTGCCGTGCAGCACGCCGGGCCGTCCGCCTTGCAGCGACGCCGCATGGTCCGGACCGTCCAGGCCCCGCCCGGCCGCCTCGACCCCGATCAGACGCACACCGGCATCATCGATGAAGGGATGGAACAGGCCGATGGCGTTGGATCCCCCGCCGATCGCCGCGACGCAGGCGTCGGGCAGCTTTTCGCGCCGGGCCAGCATCTGGACGCGGGTCTCGCGGCCGATCACGCTCTGGAAATCGCGCACCATGGCTGGATAGGGGTGCGGCCCCGCCGCCGTGCCGATCAGATAATAGGTGTCGGCGACATTGGTGACCCAGTCGCGCATCGCCTCGTTCATCGCGTCCTTCAGCGTGCCGCGGCCGCTGGTGACCGGCACGACTTCGGCGCCCAGCAGCTTCATGCGGAAGACGTTCGGCGACTGACGCTGAACATCGGCCGCGCCCATATAAACGACGCATTGCAGGCCGAACCGGGCGCAGACGGTCGCCGTCGCCACACCATGCTGACCGGCCCCGGTCTCGGCGATGATGCGCTTCTTGCCCATCCGCATGGCGACCAGGATCTGGCCCATGCAGTTGTTGATCTTGTGCGCGCCGGTATGGTTCAGCTCGTCGCGCTTGAACCAGATGTTGGCTGCCCCGTAATGCGCCGTCAGCCGCTCGGCCAGATACAGCGGGCTGGGCCGGCCGACATAGTGGGTCAGATAGTCGTCCAGCTCCGCCTGAAACGTCGGGTCCGCCTTGCAGGCCTCATAGGCCTGGTTCAGCTCCAGAACGAGCGGCATGAGGGTCTCGGCCACGAACCGCCCGCCGTATGGACCGAACCGGCCCTCCGCATCGGGCATGGTGTACTGGTTCGGCAGGATGGCGTTCACAGGCAGGACTTTCGCGCGGGGAGAAGCGAGATCAGGACCGGTTGACCGCCGCCATGAAGGCCGCGATCCGGCCGTCGTCCTTAACACCGGGCGCGCTTTCGACGCCAGAGGACACGTCCACCAGGGGCGCGCCCGTGAGCGAAATCGCCTGCGCTACATTGTCCGGGTTCAGACCACCGGCCAGGAACCAGGGCCTCGGCCAGGACCGCCCGGCCAGCAGCGTCCAGTCGAAGGCGTGCCCCACCCCGCCCGGCAAAGCCGATCCCTGGGGCGGACGGGCGTCGAACATCAGGTGGTCGGCAACATCCTGCCAGTCGGCGGCGGCCTCAAGATCGGCGGCGGTCGATACCGGCAGCGCCCGGATGATCCCGGCACCCGTCAGGGCCCGAACCTTCTGCCCGCGCTCGGGCGTTTCATTCCCATGCAGCTGGATAAAATCCGGCTTCAGGATCAGGGCGATCTCGGTCAGCAGAGCATCGTCAGCGTCAACGGTGACCGCCACGATCCCTGCCCGACCCCGCGCCCGTTCGAACAGGGTCGCGCCGTGCAGGGGCTGGATGTGGCGCGGGCTCCTAGGGAAGACCACCGCCCCGACGAAGGCCGCGCCGTGGGCCAGCGCCGCGTCCAAGGTTTCGGGCGTGGTCAGGCCACAGATCTTGGCTTGGGTCACCGTTCATGCTCCGAACCTGCGAGCGCGGCACCCGTCACTCCGGGCGACGACCGCCGCGCGGCGTCATGGGTCACCCCGCCGTCCCCGTCAATCGGGTCGATACAAGTCTGCATCCGGGTCCGGCTTTCCGCGCACCGCCGCCGACACGATCTGCGAGGCGATGACCGAATAGGTGATGCCGTTTCCGCCAAAACCCATGACGGCAAAGGCGTGGTCCATGTCAGGCACCGGCGCGATCGACGGCAGGCCGGTCGTGCTGGTCCCGAAGGCGCCGGCCCAGGTGTAGTCGATCTCGAACTCCAAAGTGGGCATCAGGGCTTTGAGCTTGCGCGCAATGGTCTCGCATTTGCGCTTCAGCTTGGCGGGGTCATCATGGGCGATGGGATCGGCTTCGTCCTCGCCGCCGACGATCAGCCGACCGTCCTGTCCCATACGGAAATAGAGGTAGGGGTCGGACGCCTCCCACACGAGCATGTCCTTTAGCCAGGCGGGGCAGACGCTGCGCGGCTTGGTGGCCAGGGCCCAGGTCGAGATGACCTCAGCCCCCGGTGTCGGCACGCCCTTGGGGAACTCATAGCCGCAGCAGAAGATCACCGTCCGGGCCCGAACCGCATGACCGGCATCGGTCAGCAGGGTCACGCCATCGGGATCGCTGGCCGCCTGCAGAACCTCGACCGGCGAATAGACCTTGGCTCCATCGGCGATTGCGCGCCGCATCAGACCCGCGGCCAGCCTGGCGGGGTCGGCGCTGGCCGAGCCCTGGGACACGATCGCCCCTGTCCGCTCGATGCCGTACCGGTCGCGCAAATCCGCCGGCCCGATGAAGAGACTGTCCAGCCCGATCCCGGCCCTGGCTTCGGCCTCGGCTTCCAGGGCGCGACGGCCGTAGTCATCACCCGCCAGATAGAGCGATCCCTTGTCCTTCAGCCCGCAGCGGATGCCCTCCTCGGCCACGATCCGCTTGAGATCATCGACCGCAGCGCGGGACCGGCCATAGGCCCGCCTGGCCTTGGCCATGCCGATCTCGTCCGCCAGCGCGGTCAGAGGCAGGTCGATCTCCCACTGCAACATGGCGGTCGAGGCCACGGTCGAGCCCATAAGCGGCGGACGCCGATCCAGCACAGCGACCGAATGGTCCCGCGCCAGCTCCCTGGCAATGAAGGCCCCGCTGATGCCCGCTCCCACGATGGCGACATCGACGGACACGGCCTCGGTCAAGGGCCGGACCGACACGCCCAGGCCCGGACTGTCGGCCCACACCGACCGACCCGTGCGAAGGTCACGTTTGTTGGTGGCACCCGTCATCGTCAGACCCCGTTGAAGCGGAGCAATAAGGCCTGCGGGGCGGCGTGGTTCCAGCAGGCGCTACAGGAAGATCTGCTCAATCTCCTCCGGCGTCATCAGCCGCCACTCACCGGTTGCCAGATCGTCCGGCAGGGTCAGGCCACCGAGGCGTTCGCGATGCAGCGCCTCGACGTGATTGCCGACCGCCGCGAACATGCGGCGCACCATGTGATAGCGGCCTTCGGTCACGGTCAGCCGCGCCCTGTGGCGACCATCGGGGGCCGGCGACAACACCTCCAATGTCGCGGGGGCCAGAGGCTTGGCCTCGCCTTCCAGCACCAGCCCCCCCGCCGCGAACAGATCGCCCTCGGTCCCGACCAGCGGCCGGGCCAAGGTGGCCACATAGACCTTGGCCACATGGCGTTTGGGCGAAATGACCCGATGCAGCAGGTCGCCGTCGTCGGTCAGCAGCAACAGGCCGGTCGTCGCCTTGTCCAACCGGCCGATGGTGGAGATGGCCGGGTCGCGACGCCGCCAACGCTCGGGCAGGACATCATAGACCAGCTCGCCGTCCTCCTTGTGCGAACAGGTCATGCCCAGCGGCTTGTTCAGCAGGATCACCAGGCCGGGAACAGGGTCCAGCGGCTGGCCATCGACCTGCATGCGCGATGGCAGGTCGGGGGTGATGGGGATGCGGACCGAAACGTCCCGGATCTCGCTGCCGTCCAGGGTGATGCCGCCCAGCTTGCCGAGACGGGCCATCTCGGTGCGAGAGCCATAGCCCATCGACCCCAGCAGCTTGTCCACGCGGGAAGTGGGCGTTTTCACTTCACGGCCTCGATGACCTTATAGCCTCCGGTGTCCGCCACCGGAGAGAACCGCTTGAACGCCGCACTCAGCTCGGCCTCATAGGGCAGGTGCCGGTTGGCGACCAGCCACAGAACCCCGCCGGTGCGCAGCATCCCGGCCGCCTGGCGAACAAAGGCCTGACCCAGGCGGCGATCCTCGCTGCCCCCTTCGTGAAAGGGCGGGTTCATGACCACGAAATCCAGATCGCCCTCGGTGGGCAGGGTGCGCGCATCGGCCCATTCAAAGCTGGCGCGCGGATCCTCGACATTGCGCCGGGCCGCCGCGACCGCCCGGCGGTCCAGATCGACCAGCCGCAGGCCCGTGACTCCCTCCGATCGCAGCGCCACGGTCGCCAAGGCTCCATAGCCGCAGCCCAGATCCGCACCCCGCCCCCGCAGCGACGGCAGGTGGTTGGCCAGCAGCGCCGTGCCCGGGTCGATCCGGTCCCAGGCGAAGACGCCCGGCTGAGACCAAGCGCCGACCGGGTCGACCCATTGCAGGTCCCCTGCTGCGATCGCGGCCTCCAGACCCGTCGGCGCTTCCGGCACCAGGGCGATGCAGCGGCGATGGTGCGCCTTGGCCGTTTCCTCGACCGTGACGCCAAAAGCCGCCAGTTCCTTCTTCAGGCGCGAGCCACCGCGGTCCTTGGGGGCCATGACATCCAGCCGTCCGCCCGGCCGCAGCGCCCGCAGGGCCAGCGCCAGGGTGTGGCGGCGCTCCAGCACGCCGGGGGGCGCATACACCATGGCCATGGAGGCGCAGCCGGACGCCAGGTCTTCCAGCGAGGCGGAGCCGGGAATCAGTGGCGAGGTCTGGACGGCCCCGGCGGGCGGGTCGAACACGGCGGGCGGGTGCCCATGAAGGATGATCGTCATGCCGCACGCCTTACCCCCCGTCGCCATGCGGGCAAAGCGCGATATAGATCGCCGATCGAAGTCGAGAGGTCCCGATGTCACTGATCAACCAGGAACGGCGCGGCAGGATCGCGATCTGGACACTGGATCGCCCAGAGCGACTGAATGCCCTTCCCGACCCCGAAGACGGTCAGGCCTTTGCCGACGCCTGCGAGGCGGTCAATGCGGACCCGGAAATCCGCTGCGTCATCCTGACCGGGGCAGGACGGGCATTCTCCGCTGGTGGAGACCTGAAGGCGATGAAGGCGCGGACGGACCTGTTCGAAGGGTCGGGCACCGCCATCCGCGAGCGCTATCGGCGGGTCGTTCACCGTATCGTGCGCGCTCTCTATGGGCTTGAGGTGCCGCTGGTGGCCGCTGTCAACGGGCCGGCCATGGGGCTGGGCTGCGACATCGCCGGACTGGCCGACATCCGGATCGCCTCGGACCGGGCCAGTTTCGGCGTGCCGTTTCTGAAGCTGGGCATCATTCCGGGCGACGGTGGAGCCTGGCTGCTGCCGCGCAACATCGGCTATGTCCGCGCGGCCGAAATGCTGTTCACGGCCCGCTCGATCGATGCGGAGACGGCCGAGCGCTGGGGTCTGGTCAACCGCGTGGTGCCGCACGATCAGCTGATGGACGAGGCGATGGACACCGCCGGCCAGATCGCCGCCCAGCCGCCCCAGGCCCTGAGGATGGCCAAGAGCCTGCTGCGCCAAGGTCGTGAGGCAAGCTTCGATCAGATCCTGGAAATGTCCGCGGCCATCCAGGCCCTGGCCCATCTCAGCGACGACCACCTGGAGGGGGTCAGCGCTGTGCTGGAGAAGCGCCCGGGGGACTTCACGGGGCGATGAACCGTCCTGCCCCGCGAACCTGCGGGGAGAACTCTGACAAGTCTTACCCCGGCGTCCGCATCGCCTGGTCAGGGCCGACGCCGACCGTGGTCTGGCGCGGAGCTCCGGCCGTTTCACCCGGCTTCATGAACTTCACCAGCACCCGCTGACCGATCAGCAGCGGGGCGTCGTCGGACGACACCACCACCTCGACGACCCGCTCGTCGGAGCGTTGCGACGGATCGTCCGAGGCCAGTTTGCGGGCCCCGAACACGGCGGCACGGCGCAGCACCCGCCCGACATAGACCTTGGAAGGATCGCCCTCGGGGCTGATCTCGACCTGCTGGCCGGGGGTGATGTTCGGAATGTCGGCCTCGACGATCTCGGCGCGGACGATACGCGGGGCATCGGGCTCCAGGTCGAACATGGTCGAGACGTTCAGGGTCGAGGCGCCCGCGCCGGGATTGGCATAGCGACGCACGATCCGGCCGGCCATGGGAGCACGGATAACGGTCAGTTCCAGGTTATAGGCCGCCTCGTTCAGCCGCGCCCGGGCAGTCATGATCGAAGCCTGCTGTGAGGCCAGGCGTGCCTCGGCCGTGGCAATGGCGTCGCGGGCCTGGTCGATGCGCTGGGCGGCGACGAAATTGGTGTCCACCAGCCGGGCCAGGCGATCGTATTCGCGCCGGGCCGTGCTGATCTCGACCCGGATCGCGGCCAGCTGGCTTTCGGCCTGGGCGACCTCGGCCTGGGCCCGCTGATAGGCCAGGCGCGGCTCGTCGTCCTCCTGGCGGGCCAGGACCTGACCGGCGACGACCCGATCGCCTTCCTGAACCAGGACTTCCTTCACGATACCGCCACGACGCGCAGCGATCTGGATGATGCCGCCCTCAACATCCGCCTTGCCGTTGGCGATGGCCGAATAGGGGCTGGCCGGGGCATTGGCGGCCGCCTTCTCATCCTCGGCCTTCTTGGCGGCCCCGGCGCTTTGCATCATCAGGAAGCCGACCACCAGGACGATGATCAGGGCGAGGCCGATCCAGATCCGTTTTTTCTTCAGGAAGGCGGGCATAGCGGGGTCTTTCGGTCTTTAAGACGGAGATGAATGTCAGTGATGGGAGGCCAGGACGGCATTGGGATCGGGCGTGTGACGCTGGTCGTCGACGATCTTGCCGTCTTCGATCTTGATGACCCGATCGGCCCAGGCTTCGAGGCGCGGATCGTGGGTCACGCAGATGACGGCAGCCCCGTGCTCCGTGGCCGCCCGTCGCAGCAGCCGGATCACGATCTGGCCGTTCTCGCCGTCCAGGGCCGAGGTCGGTTCGTCCGCGAACAGGATCTGCGGATCCTTGGCGAGGGCGCGAGCGATGGCGACGCGTTGCTTTTCGCCACCTGACAGGATGGTCGGCCGCTGATGCAGACGCGGCCCCAGGCCCACCTCTTCGAGGGCCGCCGTGGCCCGCCGCTTGGCATCGCCCGACGACAGCCCCTGGAATTTCAGCACCACCTCGACCTGTTGCAGGGCGGTCAGGGCCGGAAACAGGTTGAAACCCTGGAAGATGAAGCCGCAGTGGTCCAGGCGGAATTTGTCGATCTTGCCCGACGACATCTTCCAGAGATCATCGACGTCCAGCATGTCGACGCGGCCCTCCTCCGGGCGCAGCAGACCGGACAGGGTCGCCACCAGGGTCGACTTGCCCGAACCGGATGGCCCCATGACCATGGTCAGGTCGCCGTGACGGGCGTCGAAGTCCACGCCCTTCAGAACCTCGACAAAGCTCTTTCCGGACTTGAACCGCTTGACCAGGCCCTTGGCCTCGATCGCGAAGTCGCCGTGATTGCCGTGCACCTTTGTGGTCATCGCAGAAGGTCCGCAGGCTGGCTGTTCTTCAGGATGCCGAGCGACAGAAAGCCCGACAGCATGGCGATCAGGATCAATCCGCCGCCGACGACGATCAGCAGGATGGGTGGCAGGGCGATGATGACGGCATTGGCCATGGCGAACAGGGACACCAGCCAGGTCAGGCCGATCGCCGCGATCACGCCGACGCAGCCGACCCAGAAGCTCAGTTCCATCACGATCCGCCGAAGCGACCCCATGCCGACGCCCAGGGCGCGCAGCGAGGCGAATTCCTTGATGTTGGCCATGATGGCACCGCGCAGCGTCTGCCAGGTGATGGCGACGCCGATGATGGTGCCCAGAACCACGCACCCGCCGATGATGATGACCAGAATGCCTTCCTGAAACATCGCCCCGGCATTGGCATCGGCCAGTTCCTGGCGGGTCCATGCCTTCCACTGACCATTGCCCAGCTCATTCAGCTGCGCCGCCACCGCCTGGGCCCGCTCGGGATTGCGGATCTTGACCATCAATGGCCCGACGCGAGGTCCGTTGTCGGCCTGGCCGAGCATCCGCAGGGTGTCGCGCGACATCACGACCGTAGCCTGCATCATGTTGGGATAACCGCGCGTCACACCGACGACGGTGACCGTCTGGCCGTTGTACAGGGCCTTGTCGCCCAGTTTCACACCCAGCTTGGGCAGGGCCGTCTCATCGACCGCGACCGTATAGGGTTGCCGCAGGGCGTCGACCAGTTCCTGGGAATAATCCTGAGGGATCGTAACGGCATCGGGCGTGGTGTCGATGATGCTGGCCTGGACGAACTCCTGGCGCGGCGCCCCCATCTTGGCTCGCTCGGCCTGGGACAAGGTCGGATCGACGTTCTTGACGGATTGGAACGTGCCGCCCGCGCCGTCCAGCGGCTGGACCTCGACCACCTCCGGGTTGCGATAGACCATGGGGATGAAGCGGCGGGGCACGCCCGATGGGCCGCCGATCAGGCTGGTGGCCCCCGGCTGCATGATCATGATGTCGGCGTTCGACCGCTCGATCGTGGCGGTGAAGCCCTTGCCGATGCCGATGAAGACGCCGGTCATGGCCAGGACGAGCAGACCCGACAGGGCCAGCGCCATCACGGCGGCCATGTAGCGGCGCCATTCGTACAGCAGGGTGGAGAGTGCGAGAGACATGCGGTTCCGACCGGCCCTTTCGGTTGTCCGCTATGTGACGACCCCCGGCGTAAGGGCCAAGTTAAATCGGGGTAAGGCGACGACGACCCGCCATGGCCCTTCCCGTCCCGCCGCCTTCGGTGTTAGCCCCAAGGCCATGAACCCGACGCTGCTTTCCATGATCGCCATCATCATCGCCGGCGGCGCGACGGCGCTTCAGGCCCCGACCAATGCGCGACTGGCGACCGCCGTCGCCTCACCGGTCAATGCCGCCTTTGTGTCCTTCGCCGTGGGAACAGCCGCCCTGGGGATCATGGCCCTGGCCCTGCAGACGCGGCCCGACATCCAGGCGGCCAAGGCCCTGCCGGCCTGGGCCTGGGCCGGAGGGCTCTATGGCGTGGTCTTTGTGGTTGCCGCGGCCTGGGCCGTGCCGCGTCTGGGCGTGGCGATGACCGTGACGCTGATGGTGGCAGGCCAGCTGCTTCTCAGCCTGACGCTGGATCATTTCGGAGCCCTGGGCGTGCCGCGCCAGCCGTTGAACCTGGGCCGGGTTGCCGGCGTCGCCCTGGTCATTGCCGGGGTGGTTCTGGTCCGGCGTTCCTGAGCCTATATCGGGGGGAATGAACGACGCTCCGATTCCCGAGACCCGGCTGGTCGCCGCCGACCTGATCCGCGACGAGGCACGCCGCGCGCCAGACAAGCCCGGCGTCTATCGGATGTATGGCGAGGACGGCACCTGCCTGTATGTGGGCAAGGCCAAGTCGATCAAGAAACGCATCCTTCAGTATGCTCAGGGGCGTTTTCACACCCAGCGCATCGGCCTGATGGTCAGTCTGACCCGGTCGATGGAGCTGGTGGTCACGGCAACCGAGACCGAGGCCCTGCTGCTGGAATCCAACTTCATCAAGAAGCTGAAGCCTCGCTTCAACGTCGTGCTGCGCGACGACAAGTCCTTCGCCGAGCTGATGATCCGCAAGGACCACCGCGCGCCCCAGGTCCGCAAGCACCGCGGGGCCCATACGACGCCGGGCGACTATTTCGGGCCGTTCGCCTCGACCTGGGCGGTGAACCGCACGCTGAACACGCTGCAGAAGGCCTTCCTGCTGCGGTCCTGCTCGGACAGTGTCTATGAGACCCGCACCCGGCCCTGCATGCTGCACCAGATCAAGCGCTGCTCGGCCCCCTGCACCAGCCTGATCTCGCTGGAGGATTACGGCGAGCTGGTCGATGAGGCCTCGGCCTTTCTGAAGGGCAAGTCCCGCGCCGTGATCGCCCGGCTGTCCCAGGAAATGACCGACGCCGCTGAAGCCATGGACTTTGAACAGGCCGCCCGCGTCCGCGACCGCATCCGCGCCCTGTCGGCCATCACCATGGAATCCAGCGTCAGTGCCGAAGGCGTGGCAGAGGCCGACGTCTTTGCCCTGTTCAGCGAAGGCGGGCAGGCCTGCGTGCAGGTGTTTTTCTATCGGGCGGGCCAGAACTGGGGCGGGCGGGCCTATTTCCCGCGCGTCGACAAGACCGACACCGATCCCGAAATCCTCGCCGCCTTCCTGGGCCAGTTCTATGAGGACAAGCCAGTCCCGCGGCTGATCCTGTCCAACGTTCTGCCCTTCGAAAAGGAACTTCTGGAAGAGGCCTTTTCCATGAAGGCGAAACAGGCGGACGGGCGCCGGGTCGTCTCGATCGAGCGCCCGTTGCGCGGCGATCGTCACGCGCTGGTCGATCACGCCCTGACCAATGCCCGCGAGGCCCTGGGTCGCAAGATGGCTGAAGGGTCGGCCCAGGGCAAAATCCTGGACGAGGTCTGCGAGGCGTTCGGCCTGGAGGCCCGCCCCGAGCGGATCGAGGTTTACGACAACGCCCACATCCAGGGCACCAATGCCGTCGGCGGCATGATCGTGGCTGGCCCCGAAGGCTTCCAGAAGTCGCAGTATCGCAAGTTCAACATCCGGGGCACCGACCTGACGCCGGGCGACGACTACGGCATGATGCGCGAGGTGATGCGGCGCCGGTTCAGCAGACTGGTCAAGGACGAGGAAGAGGGCACCGAGGACGTGGTTCGCCCCGACCTGCTGCTGATCGACGGCGGCGCCGGTCAGCTGGCCGAGGTGCTGGCCGTGCTGGCGGACCTGGGCCTGGACGACATCACCGCCGTCGGCGTGGCCAAGGGACCGGATCGCGATGCCGGGATGGAGCGGTTCTTCGTGCCGGGCAAGCCGCCCTTCATGCTGCCCCTGAAATCGCCGGCCCTCTATTACGTCCAGCGCCTGCGCGATGAGGCGCACCGCTTCGCCAACGGGGCCCACCGCACCCGTCGCAGCATGGACATCAAGAAGAACCCGCTGGACGAGATCGAGGGTGTCGGGCCCGGCCGCAAGAAGGCCCTGCTGCACGCCTTCGGCTCGGCCAAGGGCGTGTCACGCGCCGCGGTCGCGGACCTGGTCAAGGTGGACGGCATCAACCAGGCCCTGGCCGAGCGCATCCACGCCTTCTTTCGGAAGGCCTAGCAGAGCCCCCGATGCCGCCTCCAGCTCCGCTTCCAGCCGGGCCATGAAGTCGGCCCGCTTCAGGCCTGCAGGGATCGCGGGCAGGAACTCATAGACCACCGTCCCCGGATAGCGGCGGAAGCCGTGGGCCGGCCAATGGACGCCTGAGTTGGTCGCCATCGGAATGCAGGGACAGTCCAGGTCGCGGTACAGGGCCGCGATGCCGGGCTTGTAATCCGGGGCGGCCCCGACCGGTGCGCGCGTGCCCTCGGGAAAGATCAGGATCTGGCGGCCCTCGGCGTAACGGGCGCGCGCCTGTTTGACCATGTCCTTCAAGGCCTTGGCATGGGCCGAGCGGTCCACCGCGATCATTTTGGTCTTCCAGGCGAACCAGCCGAAGAAGGGCAGCGGCATCAGCTCCTTCTTCATGATGAAACAGTTGTCCGGCAGGATGGCGAAGGGGGCGATCACGTCCAGCATCCCCTGATGCTTGCCGGCCAGCAGGGCGGCTCCGGTCGGCATATGCTCCAGGCCCCGGAACTCGACCTTGACCCCGGCGATCCAGCGCAGGCCGAACAGGCAGAACCGGGCCCAATGGCGGATCACCCACATGGCCTGGCGGTAGGGCATCAAAAGCGCCGGCGACAGGCCGACGGCAAACACGGCCATCGACAGATAGAGCCAGGCCACGAACAGCAGGGAACGCAGGGCAGTCAAATCAGGCAGCCTTTCTGGCCACGTCCTCGGCCGTGTCCTGCACCGCGCGCGCCGGTTCGTCTCCGGCCACCTTGCGGATACCCTCGCGGATCAGGACGGTCAGATATTTCATGTATTCCAGCGTCATGCGGCGTGCCGTGACCGCCGCGCGCCACCAGCGGGAATCGTCGAGAGAAGGCGTCACCACCGCATAGGGGATAAGCTCGATCTCGGGCGCAGCGCTGCGGATTTCCACCAGGCTGCGCGGCATATGATAGTCGGACGTCACCACGATCAGGCTGTCGTAGCCGCGAGAACGCGCCCAGGCGGCGATCTCGCTGGCATTGCCCAGGGTATTTTCGGCCTCGAACCCCAAATCGACACAGCAGTTGAACAGGCGGCTGGACCCCGGCGTCAGGTCGCGCAGCTCCTGGCGTCGGACCTCGCGATTGACGCCCGAGATCAGCAGGCGTCGGCCCTTGTCCTGTTCCAGCAGTCGAACAGCGGCGTTGACGCGCTCGGCCGACGGGCCGGTCAGGGCGACGATGGCATCGGCGCGAGGTGGCTCCTGGGCGGGCGTGAGGCCGCGCACCCGGTCGGCAAAGGCAAAGAGCCCCACCAGCCAGACCAGCACGACGATCGCGACCACGGTCAGAAACTTCAAACGCACGCCGGTCCGTTCCCTTATCGAAGACGCCGCAGGACGGTCACCCGCGCCGTCACAAGCGCCACAGTAGCCGCGACCAGCGGCGTTGGCGATACAAGGATGATGTCGCTCCAGGTCAGGGGCAAGGCCGGGATAAGGCCTTCGCTGCCGCCCAGCATTCTCAGCACAAGGATCAAGAAGGCAGAGGCCGCGGCAGCGATCGCGCCGGCCGCCCCCGCCAGCAGGCCGTAACGCTGCTGAAACTGGGCCGCGATCGTGTTGGGCGTCGCGCCATGAAGGCTCAGGACTTCAATGGTCTCGGCCTGGGCGGCCAGACCCGTCCGCGTGGCATAGATCACCGCAACCGCCGCCGCACCCGCCGTGACGCAAAACACGGCCAGGGCCAGGGCCGCGATCCAGGCGGCGGAACGCTCGACCTCCTCGCGCCACAGGCTGTGATCGTCGACGCTCGCATCCAGCCCCGCCTCGGCAAGGGCACGGCTGAGGCTGACCGCGCTGGCCGGCTGGGCCGTGTCCAGCCGCACCGTAACCAGATAGGGCAAGGGCAGGTCCGGCAAGGCCGCCTCGCCCAACCAGGGCCTCAGAAGGGCCTCGGCCGCTGCCCGGTCCAGCACGGCCGCCTCCTGCACACCGTCCAGACCAGAAAGGGTTTCGGCGGCGCGGGCGGCGGCGGCATCGCCGGTCTCGCCGACGCGGGGGCGAACCTGGACCGTGGCTTCGGTCCGCAGAGCCCGGCTCCAGCCGGACGCCGCGCGCTCGGCCGCCACCCCGCCCGCAGCCGCCAGACAGGCCAACAGGCTCAGCACGGCGATCAGTCCGATCAGCCACCCCTCGCCCGCCCGGTCCCGAGCGATCAGGGAGCGGCCGGACGGAAACCAGCGCGGGATCACGCGAGATCTCCTGTCAAACGGCCATCGGTCAGGCCTAGGACCCTCGCACCCAGGCGCTGAGCCACAGCTGGGTCATGCCCGGCGATCAGCACCGTCGTGCCCATGCGGTTCAAGGTCTGAAACAAGGACATCAGGCGGTCGGCCATGGCCGCATCGACGCTGCCCGTCGGTTCGTCGGCCAGAATCAGGTCCGGCTTGGCCACCACGGCGCGAGCAACGGCCAGCCTTTGCTTCTCGCCACCGGACAGGGCGGCGGGGCTGGCGGACATCCGGGGGCCCAGCCCGACCCATTGCAGCATCTCTTCGACATCGGGGCGGTAGTCGATCTCGCGTCCGCCTGCCAACCGCAGGGGCAGAGCGGCGTTTTCGAAGACGCTGAGGTGATCCAGCAGACGGAAATCCTGAAACACCACACCGATGCGCCGCCGGATCGGCGGCAGGCTGCCCCGCGCCACCTCGGTCACATCTTCTCCGAACAGGGCGATTCGCCCCGCAAGTGGTCGCTCGGCCAGGGTCATCAGCTTGAGCAGCGATGTCTTTCCCGCTCCGGACGGTCCGGTAAGGAAGTGGAAAGAGCCCGCAGGCAGACTGAGGTTAACGTCCTTCAGCACGCCGGGCGTCTCCGCATAGCCGAAGTCCACCCCGTCCAGCGCGACGGCGGCGGGCAGGGATGAGGAGCGGGCGGCGCGGCGGGGCGTGACGGACATCGGTTTTTCAGGTTTCAACGGGGCCGCGAGCCTCGGCGGGAGGGGGCACATGCGGCCTCGCAGTCAGCGATCATGATACTGACGTGCCCGTCCTGCGCCACCAGCTATTTCGCGCCCGATCAGGCCATCGGGGCGGGCGGCCGCACCGTCCGCTGCAAGGCCTGCGCCCACACCTGGCGCGCGACGCTGGACGAACCCCTGGAACTGACCGCCAGCGCCGAGGAAGAGCCCGCTCCGTCCGCGGGGCGACGCGACGAGACGCCCGAGACCCTGGCCGAGACCCCCGCCCCCGAACTGCCCCGCGCCTATCGGGCAAGAGCCGAACATCAACGGCGTGTCCGCCGGGCCGCCACCCACGGCGTGGCCTGGGCCGGCCTGGCCAGCGTCTTTGTCGCCCTGATGGGGGCGGCCTGGCTGTTCCGGGTCGAGGTCGTTGACCTGGCCCCCCGCACCGCCGCCGCCTATGCCGCCGTCGGGATTCCGGTCAATCCGACAGGGCTGGAGTTCGAGGCGGTCAGCGCCCGTGCCGTGCCGAACGACCCCGGAACGGTGGTGGTATCCGGGGCGCTGCGCAATGTGCGAGATCGCGAGGTCACGGCCCCGGCGGTCCGCGTCGCCCTGCTGGATACGCACGGCGCCGAGATCGGCCATGCGGTGGTCCGCATCGACGCCGCGCCGGTCCTGCCCGGTGGCGTCCAGGGCTTTGCCGTGCTGATCCCCGATCCGGGCAGCAAGGCGTCCGGCGTCGGCGTCGATTTCGTGCTGGCGACGGATGGCGAGGACGACCGCAAGACGGACCCGTCCCATGCCGGCCATGGTGCGGACCACGGCCCGGCCGCAAGCGATGATCACGGTCCGGCCGTGCCTGCGCCGCGCCCTCTGCCCACTGCCGATCAAGGCTCCCTGCGACCGGCCCTGTCACCGGTGGCGGACGATCTGCCGACCATGCGGCCGCTGGACGCCGTGCCGGTCGAGACGGCCCCTCTCGACAAGTCTCATGACGAGGCGGTATCCGCCTCGCATCATGGCTGATCCCGAAACCCGCGCCGACCCGACCGTCCTGTTGCCGGAGGCGGAGGTTCGCCGCGTCGTCGACGAACTGGCCGCGCGGATCGCACCCGTCGTCGATGACCAGACGGTGGCGGTGGTGCTGCTGACCGGCGGCCTGTGGTTCGCCGCCGATCTGACCCGCGCCCTGGCCCGCGCCGGGGCCCATGTCCGCTTCGATGCGCTGTGGCTGGCCTCCTATGGCGACGAGACGACCAGCCGCGGCCGGATCGACGTCCATGCCCCGCTCCAGCGGTCGGTTCAGGGGCGAAAGGTCTTGATCCTCGACGATGTGTTCGACACCGGACTGTCTCTGGCCGAAGCCGTGCGGATCATGCGGGAGGCGGGAGCGTCGGAGGTCCTGACCTGCGTCTTCGCCCGCAAGCCGTGGCCCCTGCCCCGCGCGCCAGAGCCCGACTTCGTGGGATGGGAAGCCCCGAACCGCTTTCTGGTCGGCTATGGCCTGGATCATGCCGGCGCCTGGCGGGGCCTGGCCGATATCTGCGCCCTGGACTGACGGGGTCAGGCGGGTCGCGGTCTTCGCAGCCTGCGCGCCAGGCGGAAGACCACCACCGCCAGCACAATCAGCAGGATCGGCACCAGGATCGGTGCCAGGAAGGACAGGATGACGGTGAACACCGCCAGTATGTCCTCTAGGAACGACAGAACCGGATTGCCCAGGCCACCCGTCGTCGCTGTGGAGGTCAGGCGCGCTCCGCCTTGGGCGGCATTGAACGCCAGGGCCGTCGGCGCTCCGATGATCACCCCCGCCACGGCCGCCGTGGTCGGATCGACACCGGCAAAGACGCTGCCCGCCGCCACGGCCCCGGCGACCGGGCGCGTGATGAGGCCCAGGGTCGACAAAGCATTGTCCACGACCGGTATCTTGTCGCCGGTGAACTCCACCACTGCCGCTATACCCAGGGCCATGATGGCGGCGTCGGACGTCAGCCAGGCCATCTGGGCATTCAGATCGATGCCGAACAGGCCAAACCGTGCCGCTCCGGCCAGCATGAGCAGGGGCAGGAACGTCCGCAGCCCGGTCGCCGAGGCTAACCCCAGCCCGAGCAGCACAGGCAGCACCCAGACCGCCCAGGCACTGTCGGCTCCGGCCAGGGCGGAAAGGTCGATTTCCGGCATCAACTCAGGCCTCGTGATCAGCGCCGGGTCAGGCGGACGGCGCGTTCCCGGCCGTTCTGGCTGAGAACGGCAGAGAAACCCGTCGAAGTGGGCGTCAGGCTGAGCCTGCCCTGACCGTCCAGAACGATCGTCGCCGCATCGATGGCCGCGACGACGCCGGTGTCGCCCGAGGCCGAGCGCCAGCCGCCTTCGACCGATATGCCGTCGTCGGGCGCGTCGGAGAGGATCAGATCATAGACGACCGTTCCATCCTCGCCCGTCACACGCCAACGGCCGTCCAGCGGGCCCATGCGCTGATCCATCCGGATTTCTGCCGAGGCGACGCCCTGGTCATAGGCCAGTTCGGCATCGGTGGGGGTCGCCTCATACTGGCCGTTATAGGCATCGACCGGAACGGGCGCGGCAATCGCGCGACGCCAGGTGTCGCCCGCTTCGGCCCCCTGGGCGGCCTCGCGCCCAAAGTTGGAGGCGGGCTCGAACGGCCGTATCGGCGGCGCGGCGTAGGCCGTCAGGGGCAGGGTCGAGGGCGGCGGCGCCGAAGCGGCGGGATCCTGCGGGCCGGAAATCACAAGCGCGATGGCAAGGTTCAGCAGCATCCGAACAGACTGCCGCAGGGCGTTGCGAAAAAGCAAGCGTTCGCGCCGCGCTGGCGAATTCGTGACCCGTCGTGCCCTGCGTCAGGGTCGCGCGTTGACATGGGTCGCGACGCGTCCCTAAAGCCTGTGCCCTGTCACGGATATCAGGGATTGACTTCCCTCCGTTTTTGAGAAGCACTCGCATGTCCCAGCCCTCCCCGGCCGACGGCACCGCCTCCGACCTCGCCGGTCGCGAGACGATTCAGCCCAACGGCCGTGTCCGCCCGCTGTCGCCGCACCTTCAGGTCTGGCGCTGGCACATCACCATGTTGGCCTCGATCCTGTTCCGCATGACGATCGGCGCAGCCAGCTTTGCTGCCATGTTCGTCGTGGCCTGGCTGGCCGCCATCGCCTTCGGACCGGAAGCCTATGCCGCCTTCCTGGCTGCGGCCACATCGCCGGTGGGTCTGGTGATCGGTATCGGCATGACGCTGGTGCTGTTCTCCTTCCTGCTGAACGGGGGTCGTCACCTGATCAACGACACGGGCAACGGACTGACGGTGCCGTCGGCCAACACCCTGTCGCAAATCTCGGTCTGGGGGCCGGTCGTGCTGACTGTCGTGTTCTGGGCCGGGCTGTTCGCCACCGGGAGGGTTTCGCTGTGACCAACGCGGTTCGCTATCACAAGGGGATCAAGGTCTCCGAACATCACGGCACGGTGGAATGGACGGTCGAGAAGATCGCTCTGGGCATCCTGATGCCGCTGTGCGTCTGGGCGGCGTGGAGCGTCTTCACCCTGGCGGGTGCCGATCATCAGGCCGTCCTGGACTGGTTCGCCAACCGGCTGAACGCCGGCCTTCTGATCCTGACCGTGGTGACCTTCTTCCTCTATGTCAGCCTGGCTTGGAAAGTCATCATCGAGGACTACATCCACAAGCCCGGCACCAAGGGGGCCCTGCTGGGCTTGGTCAACCTGATCTGTCTGGTCCTGGTCGCGGCGGCGATCTTCTTCATCGTGCGGCTGGCGTTAAGCTCGGCGCCGCTGCCGGCCGGTTTCGGAGTCTGATTGCCTGATGGCTAGCTATCAATTCGTCGATCACGAGTATGACGTCGTCGTCGTCGGCGCAGGGGGCTCGGGCCTGCGCGCCGCCCTCGGTGCCGCCCAGCAGGGACTGAAGGTCGCCTGCGTGACCAAGGTCTTTCCGACCCGGTCGCACACGGTCGCGGCCCAGGGCGGGATTTCCGCCTCGCTCGGCAACATGGGTGAGGATTCCTGGAAGTGGCACATGTACGACACCGTCAAGGGGTCGGACTGGCTGGGTGACCAGGACGCCATCGAATACCTGGTCCGCGAGGCGCCCAAGGCCGTCTATGAGCTGGAACACTGGGGTGTGCCGTTCAGCCGCACCGAGGATGGCAAGATCTATCAGCGCGCCTTCGGCGGCATGACGCGAAACTATGGCGAGGGTCCGGTCCAGCGCACCTGCGCCGCTGCCGACCGCACCGGCCACGCCATCCTGCACACCCTGTACGGCCAGTCCGTACGGCGCGAGGTCGAGTTCTTCATCGAATACTTCGCGCTCGATCTGATCATGCAGGACGGCGCCTGCACCGGCGTCACGGCGTGGAAGCTGGACGACGGCACCCTGCACCAGTTCCGCGCCAAGCTCGTGATCCTGGCCACCGGCGGCTACGGCCGCGCCTATTTCAGCGCCACCAGCGCCCACACCTGCACGGGTGACGGCAATGCCATGGTGCTGCGCGCCGGTCTGCCGCTGCAGGACATGGAGTTTGTCCAGTTCCACCCGACCGGCATCTATGGCGCCGGCTGCCTGATCACCGAGGGTGCCCGGGGCGAGGGCGGATATCTGACCAACTCCGAGGGCGAGCGGTTCATGGAGCGCTATGCGCCCTCGGCCAAGGACCTGGCCAGCCGCGACGTGGTCAGCCGGTCGATGACGATCGAGATCCGCGAAGGCCGGGGCGTGGGCCCGAACAAGGACCACATCTTCCTGCATCTGGATCACCTGGATCCCAAGACCCTGCACGCGCGCCTGCCCGGCATCTCGGAAAGCGCCAAGATCTTTGCCGGGGTCGATGTGACCAAGGCACCGATCCCGGTCCTGCCGACCGTTCACTACAATATGGGCGGCATCCCGACGAACTATCACGGCGAGGTCCTGACCAAGGTCGGCGACAATGCCGACACCGTGGTGCCCGGCCTGATGGCCGTGGGCGAGGCGGCCTGCGTCTCGGTGCATGGTGCCAACCGCCTGGGCTCGAACAGCCTGACCGACCTGGTCGTGTTCGGCCGCGCCGCCGGACTGCGGGCTGGCGAGGTGGTGGACAAGGCCTCCAAGGTTCCGGACGCTCCGGCCAGCGCGACCGAGGCCCATCTGGCCCGGCTGGATCGCTTCCGCCACGCCTCCGGCAGCACGCCGACGGCCAAGCTGCGGATTGAGATGCAGCGGGCGATGCAGTCGGACGCGGCGGTGTTCCGCACCGGCAAGACGCTGGAAGAAGGCGTGACCAAGCTGCGCGCCATCCACGCGGCGGGCGACGACATCCGCACCACCGACCGCGGCCTGATCTGGAACACCGACCTGGTCGAGACCCTGGAATACGACAACCTGATCGATCAGGCCCTGGTCACCATCGAGAGCGCCGCCAACCGCAAGGAAAGCCGCGGGGCTCATGCGCGTGAAGACTATCCCGATCGTGACGATGCCGAATGGATGAAGCACACCCTGGCCTGGAAGCGTCCGGGCCAAGGCGTCGCGATCGATTACCGTCCGGTCCACCAGTACACGATGTCCGACGAGATCGAGTACATCAAACCCAAGGCGAGGGTTTACTAAACATGGTTCAGCTTACGCTTCCGCGCGGCTCCAAGCCCAGCAAGGGCAAGGTCCACAAGGCGCCGGCCGGTGCCAAGAACGTCAAGACCTACAAGGTCTATCGCTATGACCCCGAGGTCGATGCCGCGCCGCGCTGGGACGAGTTCCAGGTCTCGTCCGACGATCACGGCCCGATGCTGTTGGACGCCCTGATCCACATCAAGAACGAGATCGACCCGACCCTGTCGTTCCGGCGCTCGTGCCGCGAGGGCATCTGCGGCTCGTGCTCGATGAACATCGACGGGCGCAACACCCTGGCCTGCACCAAGGGCTGGGACGAGTGCCAGTCCTCGACCATCGCCATCGCGCCCCTGCCCCACCAGGCTGTGGTCAAGGACCTGGTCACCGATCTGACGCTGTTCTACGCGCAATACGATTCCATCCAGCCCTATCTGCAGTCCGACGATCCGGACCCCACGACCGAGCGGCTGCAGTCGCCGAAAGATCGGGAAAAGCTGGACGGACTCTACGAGTGCATCCTGTGCGCCTGCTGCTCGACGTCCTGCCCCAGCTACTGGTGGAACCAGACGGAATATCTGGGCCCGGCGGCCCTGCTGCAATCCTATCGCTGGATCGCCGACAGCCGTGACGATGCGACCAACAAGCGGCTGGACGACCTGGAAGATCCATTCAAGCTGTATCGCTGCCACACGATCATGAACTGCGCCCAGGTCTGCCCCAAGGGGCTGAACCCGGCCAAGGCCATCGCCGAGACCAAGAAGCTGATGGTCAACCGGCCGGCCGATCGCAAGAAGACGGCGGCCAGGGTCCCGGCCTGATCGCCCACACGAAGTCCTCATGCGGTGGCATTGTCGCCATGCGCAGCAACCCCTAAGCCCGCGTCATGGCCAAGATCACCTATATCGAGTTCGACGGATCCGAACATGTCGTCGACGTGAAGCCGGGGCTGTCGGTGATGGAGGGTGCGATCCGGAACAATGTTCCGGGGATCGACGCCGACTGCGGCGGGGCCTGCGCCTGTGCCACCTGCCACGTCTATGTGGACGAGGCCTTTCAGGAGGCTGCCGGCAAGGCCAGCGCGATGGAGGAGTCCATGCTGGATTTCGCCGAGAATGTTCAGCCGAACAGCCGTCTATCCTGCCAGATCCGGGTCAGCGACGCCCTGGACGGCCTGATCGTTCGCCTGCCCGAGAGCCAGCACTGATCGCCGCATCCCTCTGAACGATCTGGAAACTCTTCCGTCGTTCTGTGTTCTGACATGATACCGTCCGAAAACCGCCGCCTGGAAGTCCGCACGCCCACGCGGGTCAATGGCATCATCGTCGCTCCAGGGCTGGAGGTCGGCTGCGTGATCGCCGACCGCTCGGCTGGCGGTATGCGGGTTCGGATGGAGCGCAACCTGTCCCTGCCCCGCCAGGTCGTCGTCATCGACGTGCCCCAGGCCACCGCTCACGAGGTGGATGTGATCTGGCAGAAGGGTCAGGAGGCAGGGTTGAAACAGCGCAGCCAGGCTTCGCTGAAAGGCCTCGTTCCTTCACGCCTGACCGCCGCGCGCGCCGCCCTGCTCCGGGCAGGCGGGCGTTGAGCCGAACGCTCACATAGCGCGCGATCGTATCGAGAACCGGCTCAAGCAGCGAGCGACCGCGTCGCCAGCCGCAGCCGAAGGACCTGCCTAGATATCCTTCATCGTCCCGGCATTGATGGCGATGCGGCCGATCAGTCCCTTCACGATCAGGTCCAGCGGCTGACCTTCGCGATAGTCGGCGGCAGCGACGAAGTTCACCCGGTCCTCCGAGATCAGGCCGTAGATCTTCTTCTGGTCCTTTTCGGAATTGCGCGGATCATAGACGGCGATCGAAAAGCCGCCCTTGGTGTGCATCATCTTCATGGTCGGCACATCGGTGTCGCCATCGCCCAGGAAGATCATCCGCTCGAATGGGACGGCGCGCTCGTCGTCGGGCACGAATTTGTTGATCCGCTCGTGGTCCCAGTGGTTCAGCACGCCCTTGTTGATGCGGAACAGATACTGGGTCTTGGTGGTGTAGTTCACGCCGACCGCCGGCCAGATGGCGACACCGTGGTCGTCATAGGCGAATTTCGATGCGAAGACGTGTTTGAACGCCTCGCGGATCGGACAGCCGTCGATCATCTCCTCCAGCCCGGCCGAGATGATGTAGTGCTCGATTTCCAGGCCATATCTGGCCCCAACGGCATCGATGCGCTCGAACCATCCCGAGCCCGTCAGGTCCGACTTCAGCCCGTCGAACAGCTTTACGTCCTCGCCATGCTCGCGCAGCAGCTTCTTGGTGATCGGCTGGCCGTTCTCGCGAGCCCGCTGCAGCATCAGCTGCATGTACATCAGGATGTTGTCGCCATCGACCGACTTGGTCAGCCGGTCCGCCTCGCCCCAGAAGTCGCCGATCCCCATGCCCACCGACGGGATGAAGGTGACTTCCTGCATGTTTCCCCGGGCCAGGGTGCCGTCGAAATCATAGATGAGGGCGGTCTTGAGACGGGGGGTCATGGTGTGTCCAGCGCGTGACAGTGGCTAGTGGCTAGTGGCTCGTTCCTGCCGTGTCAAAATCGCAGGGGCGACACCCGAACCGGCATGCTCAATTCCTGGTCAGGAAGCCGGTATTCACGACCCCAGCGCCAGTTCCGGCATTGCCGCCTCGCCGGCGGCTTCCAGCGGCAGATGCAGGATGAAGGCCGCGCCCTTGCCCGGCTCGCTCTCGACCTCGGCCCAGCCGCCGTGAAGTTCCACGATCGCCTTCACCAGCGCCAGACCGACGCCCGGTCCGCCGCGCTCGCGCTTGACGAAGCGGTCGAACACATGGGCCTGCAGGTGATAGGAGATGCCCCGGCCGGTATCTTCGACCCGGATGCGGACCTCACCGGCCCCCGCCGCGGCGATCAGGGCGACATGGCCGCCCTCGGACACGGCACGAGCCGCATTCTCCAGCAGATGATCGACCACCTGCCCCAGGCGGCGGCCGTCTGCGCGGATGGGGGCCAGCCCGGCCGGGATCGTGATGGCCAGGGTGGCACCGCGGCCCTCGACACGGGCGCGGATCCGGTCGCCGGCCTGTGTCAGCAGGTCGTTCAGATGGACATCGCCCAGCGACAGCTCCATCTCTCCGGCATCGATCTGGGCCATGTCGAGGACGTCATCGATCGACCGGGCCAGTTGGCTGGCGGCGACGCGGATGGCACCGGCATGCTGGCGACTGCGTTCGGGCAGGTCGCCCAGGGTTTCCAGAAGCTCGGAATAGCCGACGATGGTCGTCAATGGCGTGCGCAGTTCATAGGAGACGCTGCCCACGAACTCCCGCTTCAAGGCCTGGCTCTCCTTCAGCGCCGCCTCGCGCTGTGCCAGGGCCTGTTCCAGCTCCCGCCGCGCCGTGACGTCCGAGAACGCGACCAGGGTGGCCCCATCGGGCAGGGGCCGGGTCTGCCAGGCAGCGATCCGGCCATCGCCGGTCCGACCTTCGCCTGAGATCGGCACGCGGCTTTCCGGATCGGGATCGGCGACGCGCGCCTTCAGGCCCAGCCACAGGGCGGGATCGGGCAGGCTGGCCTTGCAGAGCGATGCTACGGCCTCGAAATCGCCCGCCTCGGTCAACTGTTCGGCGGACAGGCCCCAGAAGGCCTCGAACGCCTCATTGTGCAGACGCAACCGGCCATCCGAGCCGAAAACGGCGACGGCGTCGTTCAGCTTGTCCAGAGTGGCCGTCTGGACCTGAATCTGGGCGTTGAACCTGGCCCGCAGCTTCAGCTCGTCGGTGATGTCGGAAAAGATCAGCAGGATGCCGCCCAGCGGGTGCGGCTGACGCACCACCCGGAGGGTCCGGCCATCGGGCAGGGACCAGCTGTCATCCGGCGATGCCTTGGCCTCGCCATAGAAATCCAGCTCGTGCGCCTTCCACCCGGCATAGTCCATGACCTCGGGCAGCAGCCGGCGCTGGCGCAAGCGGTCCAGCAGTTCGGCGTGGGTCGGCCGCTCGTCCAGCCAGGCCGGGTCCAGCCGGAACAGGGTCTGGAACGCCGTATTGTGGAAGGCCAGCCGCTTGGACGGGCCAAAGATGGCGACCGCATCTGCCAGATGGTTCAGCGTCTCGTCATGGGCGGTGACGTGGCGGCGCAGGGCGTCGCGGGTTTCCTCGACGTCGGTGGTGTCGATGGCGAAGACGGTCACGGCCCCGGTCCCGCCCGGAGCCGGCTCGGCCACGATCCGCCAGGCCCGGCGCCGACCGTCGGCCGCCGTGGTCCAGCGGAAACCCTCATGCCGACTACCCAGCCTTGCCGCCTCTGCCGCCACGGCGTCGGCCCCGCGATCGAAGCTCAGGCCCTGGGCCTTGGCCGCATCCAGGCTGTCGCTGCGGGTTTCGGTCAGCCAGGCCCGATTGGCCCAGGCCAAGGCCCCGGACGCATCCATGACCCAGGTCGGCACGGGCGAGGCATCGACCAGCAGGCCAAGGCCGCTCTCAGTCCCTTCGGTCACGGCCTCCAGCGGCGACAGGCGCAGCCACGCCTGGCCGGCAACGGCACGGCCCTCGACCCGCCATGTGCGAGAACCGATGGTCGCGATCCGATCGAAGGGGCAGCCCTCCTGGGCCAGGGCGGTCAAGGCCGCTGCGTCCACGGCCTGGCCGACATCAGACAGGGCGGCGACCGCCTCGGCATCGCCCAGAGGATGGCCCAGGCTCCCGTCCGGGTGAACGACCATTCGCACATCGGAAAACGCCGCCAGGGCGGCCTCACGACGAGCGAGATCGCCCTGAAGTTCCGCCGTATGATCGGCCAGCAATGACCGGGCCGCCGCAGCGCGTGTGGTGAACCGCCATGTCCAGGCACTGACAGCCAGGGCCAGTCCCGCTGCCCCGGCTGCGGCTACATAGGCGATGTCCGCTTCAGCCATCCCTGCCCCGGCCCATGGCGCCGATGCGCCGATCCGTAACGATTCGGTCACCATAACGCATGCAGCGCCCATTGCGACCCGATCACGCGCGGACGATATCGCCAGAATGACCCAAACCGCCCTCTCCGGCTGGACCGATCTGACCGCGCCGTCCCTGGACGATTTCGCCGCGATTGCCCGAGCGGCCTTCGATGCCCTGCCCGAGCCCTTCCGCAGTCTGTCGGGTGAGGTGGTGATCCGCGTCGACGATTTCGCCGATGAGGCCACCCTGGCCGAAATGGGGATAGAAGACCCGTTCGAGCTGACCGGTCTTTATCATGGCGTCGATATCGGACGGCGCGATAGCCTGGGCCCTGCGGCCGAGCCCTCGCGCATCTTCCTGTACCGCCGTCCGATCCTGGACGAATGGTGCGACCATGGCGGGATCACACTCAGCGAACTGATCGCCCACGTCCTGATCCACGAAATCGGCCACCATTTCGGCCTGACCGACGACGACATCGATCGCGTCGAGGCGGAGTAGTCGGCATTACGAAAGTGTAAGGTCGCTTGGCGGCTCGGGTGTGCGACCCTGCCCTCCTGAAATTTCGGCGGATTGAGGACGATTCCGATGCAGACCCTGAAAATGACGCGCCGTTCCATGCTGACAGGCAGTCTGATGGCGGGCGCGGCGCTGGCTGCGTTCCAGCCCAGCCTGGCCCAGGCTGCGGCCCTGGCTCAATCGGCGGCTCCGGCAGGGGACATCTATCCGTTCCCGACCCACATCCGCGACCTGCCCAACGGCCTGCGCGTCATCGTGGTCGAGACAGGCTTCCCCGACATTGTCTCGCTGCAGATCCCGGTCTCGGTCGGGTCGCGCAACGAGGTCGAGCCGGGCAAGTCGGGCTTTGCCCACTTCTTCGAACACATGATGTTCCGCGGCACCAAGACCATGTCGGGGCCCGAATACAATGCCACGCTGAAGAGCATGGGCGCCGACTCCAACGCCTATACGTCGGATGACCGCACCAACTATCACATGACGATCAACAAGGAGGACCTGGAGACGGCCCTCCGGATCGAGGCCGACCGGTTCCAGAACCTGGAGTATTCCGAGCCGGACTTCCGCACAGAGGCCCTGGCGGTGCTGGGCGAGTACAACAAGAACGTCGCCAACCCGATCTCCAAACTGTTCGAGGTCCAGCGCAACGCCGCCTTCACGACCCACACCTACAAGCACACGACGATGGGCTTCATCGCCGACATCGAGGCGATGCCGGATCAGTTCGACTACAGCCGCCAGTTCTTCGACCGCTATTACCGCCCGGCCTATACGACCATCATCATCGCCGGCGACGTGCAGCCGGACGCGGCCTTCGCCCTGGTCGAGAAATACTGGAGCGACTGGCAGGCGGGCCCCGAGCTGCCGCCGGTGCCTGCGGAGCCTGCGCCCAATGGCCCGCTCTATGCCCATGTGCCCTGGGACAGCGAGACCCTGTCCTGGGTCAGCGTCGCCTTCCGCGGACCGGGGGCCTATCCGACCGCGAACAATCCGGCCGCCGGTGACATGCAGGCGCTGGACGTTCTGAGCGCCTATGCCTTTTCCCCGTCCTCGCCGCTGTATCAGCGGCTGGTGGTGACCGAACAGAAGCTGCAGGCCCTGGCCGGCTATTTCCCGGACAGCCTGGATCCCGGCCTGATCGGCGTCCTGGCCCAGGTGAAGGACAAGGCGGACATCCCCTATGTCCGCGAGGCCATCCAGCAGGAACTGGCCACCATGCGGACGACCCCGGCCGATCCGGCCCGTCTGGCCGCGATCCGCAGTTCGCTGAAGTATGGTTTTGCCGCAGGCCTGGACAATACCGAGTCCGTCGCCGACGCAATCGTGCCGGTGGTCGCCGCCACCCGCGATCCGGGCACGCTGAACGCCGTCTATCGGGCCTATGACGCCATCACGCCGGACGACATCCTGCGCGTGGCCAACACCTATTTCACCGATAAGGGCATGATCATCACGACCCTGGCCTATGGCGACCTGCCCGAGGGCGGCGATGCCAAGGGCAGCGTCGATGCCAAGGTCGGCGCAGCGTCTGCGGCTCCGGTTGCGGCGCTCGCGGCCCCGGCGGCGATCGCGTCTCGCCCCGTGCTGGAGCCATCCGCGCGTCAGGTGTTCCGCGAACTGATCGAGCCCAGCGCCTCTCCCCTGATCGACGTCAGCCTCAGCTTCCGCACCGGCTCGGTCGATGATCCGGAGGGCAAGGAGGGCCTGGCCGCCCTGACCGCCGAGATGGTCACCGGCGCGGGCAGCAAGGCCCTGACCTATGCCCAGATCCAGCAGGCCCTGTTCCCGATGGCCGCCGGTTTCGGTTCGATCGTCGACAAGGAGATGACCACCTTCTCGGGCACCGTCCACCGCGACAATCTGGATGGCTGGTACGACGTCGTCATGGGCCAACTGCTGGAGCCCGGCTTCCGTGAGGAAGACTTCCGCCGCGTCAAGGCCGCCACCGTCAGCGGCATCCGCGTCGCCCTGCGTGGCAACAACGACGAGGAACTGGGCAATGAGGTGCTGTACGAGCACCTGTACGCCGACCATCCCTATGGCCATCTGTCCACCGGTCACGCAGCGGCTGTCGAGGCACTGACGCTGGACGACGTCCGGGCCTTCTATGCGGCCCACTACACCCAGGCGGCCCTGACCGTCGGCGTGGCGGGGGCACCGGGCGACGCCTTCCTGAACCGTCTGCGCGGCGACCTGGGGGCTCATCTGCCGACCGGCCGCCCTGCCAATCGCCGGATCGCAGCGGCCGCCCGGCCCGAGGGCCTCAAGGTCACTGTGGTTGAGAAGGACACCCGCGCGGCGGCCATTTCAATGGGCTTCCCGATCGAGGTGAAGCGCGGCCATCCCGACTTTGTGGCCCTGTATCTGGCCCGCGCCTATCTGGGCGAGCACCGGTCGTCGTCCTCGTATCTGTACCAGCGGATGCGTGAAATCCGGGGCATGAACTACGGGGACTATGCCTATACGGAATACTTCCCGGCGGGCATGTATCTGACCGCCCCGCCCGCCAATGTGGCCCGCAGCCAGCAGGCCTTCCGCATCTGGATCCGCCCGGTCCCGCTGGAGCAGACCCACTTCGCCATTCGCATCGCCAAATACGAACTGGACAAGCTGGTTCGGGACGGCATGAGCGAGGCCGATTTCGAGGCGACCAAGAGCTTCCTGGTCAAATCGACAGGCCTTCTGACGGCACGCCAGGGTGTGCACCTGGGCTACAGCCTCGATCAGGCCTTCTATGGTTTGGGCACCTTCACGGCTTACATCCGGGACGGCCTGGCCACCCTGACGCGGCAGCAGGTGAATGATGCGATCGCTCGCCACCTCAAGAGCGACGACATGGCCATTGTGGTGGTGACCTCTGGTGCCGAGGCCTTGAAGACGGCCCTGGTCGACGACGTCGCCTCGCCCATCACCTATGCCTCCGAAAAGCCCGCCGAGATCCTGGAGGAGGACAAGGTCATCGCCGTCTATCCGCTGGACCTGGATGCTGACGATGTCCGCATCGTGCCGGTGGGCGAGGTGTTCGAAAAAGACCTGTTCGGCTGATCGCCGGACATTCGCGAAAGGGGCCGGATCTTCGTCAGAGGGTCCGGCCCTTTTTCATTTGTGGCGGACGCGTTCGTTCGCGCTTCGCCAGTGGACGAACATGGTCATTGGCGAAGGCGGCACGGCCACCGCCGCAAGTCCGCTGGCGGGGTGGGCCGGGCGGGGTGAGTGTCGGGACGTCGAGGCCCGGCGGTCGGGTCTCCCGCTTTCAGACCTAACAGGACCCACACCATGAAGACCTTCGCCATCGCCGCTTCCGCCGCTGCCCTGATCCTGTCCGCCGCCGGTGCGGCCCTCGCCCATGAGCCCACCTCCGTAACCTTCGAATTCGAGACCGGCGAGCGCGGCGGTGCCGTCATGGTGGCCCTGTTCGACAGTGAGGCAGGCTACGAGGGCAGCCGCCCCGTCGGGGCCCAGACGGTGTCGGTGTCGGGCCGCATCACCCGCGTCACCTTCGAGGGCCTGGCCCCCGGCGACTATGCGATGAAGGCCTTCCACGACGTGGACGGTGACGGCGAAATGGACTCCAACCCCTTCGGCATGCCGACCGAGCCCTATGCCTTCTCCAACAATGCGGTCGGCAACATGGGCCCGGCCCGCTGGGACCGGGCCCGCTTCGAAGTGGCCGGCCCGACTGTCCAGACCATCAGCATTCGTTGATTGGGCCTATCGCGCCTGGCGCTACCTGCGGCCCGTGATGCCGGGCCATGTCGTCAACCTCACGGAACCCCTGCCATGATCCCTTCTCGTCGATCCTTTCTGATGGGGGCTGCGGCCCTGTCCGCCGCTGTCGCCACGCCCGAAATGGTCCGGGCGGCGGCGGCCCAGGATATGGCCCTGGCGCGAGGCGGGGCCGACTGGGCCCTGGCCACGGCGGATCTGGAGGGCGACATCGCCCCCCGGGCCCTGTCGCTGGTCCGGGGGCGGGCTCCGGTCGATCTGGCCGGGACGCTGTTCCGAAACGGACCGGGCAAGTTCCGGCGTCCGGGTGGATCGGCGACCCACTGGTTCGACGGCGACGGCCTGATGCGCGCCTTCCGCGTGGAGGGGGGTCAGGTGACGCTGGACGCCCGCTTTGCCGACACGCCCAAGCGCCGCACCGAAACCGAACTGGCCGCCGTGGTCACCCCCGGCTTCGGGACGGCAGGCGACGATCGGGCCCGCATCGGGTCGAACGACGACGCCAATGCGGCCAATACCTCGGTGATGGTTGCGGGGGATCGGGTCTGGGCGCTGTGGGAGGGCGGCTCTCCCCTGGGCATGAGCGCATCAGATCTCGGCACCGATGATTTCATTACCCTTCGGCGCGACCTGAAGGGCATGCCGTTCCAGGCCCACCCCCGCCAGGCACCCGACGGCACCTTGTGGAATATCGGGCTGAATGGCGACAAGGCCATCGTCTGGCACCTGAACAGTGATGGCGGCCTGATCGACGCCCAGCTCCTGCCGCTGCCGCGGGCCAGCTATATGCACGACTTCACCGCCACGGCCCGTCATCTGGTGATCGTGCTGCAGCCCTGGGTGTTCGAACGGTCGGGCATGCCGTTCGCCAGCCAGTTCGCCTGGCATGCCGACATGGGCACCCAAGTCATGGTCGTGGACAAGTCGGACCTGAGCCGCCACCGCATCTTCGAACTGCCGACCTTCTCCTATTTCCACCTCGGCGACGCCTGGGAGGATGCCTCCGGCACGATCCGGTTCGACGTGGCGGCGGGCAAGGACGTGGCCTTTGCCGTGGAGGGCGCGCGGGTTCTGGTCGAGGGTCGCGGCACCGTGCCGGGCGAACCGGCGGTCATGTCCCTGGTCTCGCTCCATGCCGATGGCCGGGCCGAGATGGTCTCCAGCGGCATCAGCGGCGAGTTTCCGAAGAGCGACCCGCGCCGCGCGGGCCTTGCGCGCACGCGAACCGTCCATGTCACCGGCGAGAGCGGCGGACGTCCGCTGGCCACGGGCGTTGCGGTTCACGACTGGTCCACGGGCCGCTCGGACGGCTTCGACTTTGGGCCCGATCACGTTGTCGAGGAAATGCTCTATGTCCCCAAGCCGGGCCGCAGCGGAGAGGCCGAGGCCTGGCTGGTCGGACCGTCGATCAACCTGCGCCGGGGCGTCACGGAACTGCATGTGTTCGACGCAGCCCATGTATCGAACGGTCCTTTGGCCACATGGCGCGCAGAGGTCGTTCTGCCCGCCGGTTTCCATGGGACGTGGAAGGGCTAATACCAGCCCGCGTCGCGAAGGCCCTTGGCATGGCGGCGGCTGACCGGTGCGGACAGGTCGCCGTCCAGGGTCAGGGTCGCCCGCCCGTCGCCCCGACTGACGCCGCGCACGGCGGCCTTCGCGACCCACCAGCTGCGATGGGTCTGCGCGCCTTCCAGGCCCTCCAGCTCCTCCAGGGCGTCGGACAGCCGCATCAGGATCAGATCCGAGCCGCGATCGGTATGGATCCGCAGATAGTGGTCTTCCGCCTGGACAGCCCGGATCGTGGCGCCTCTCAGCTTGGGCGGCAGACGGTCCAGAAAGCGGGACGGGGTGGCCCCCGTCGGCGCCGCATGGGTCTGGCGCGGTTCGACGCGCGCCAGGAAGACATTGATCGCGCTGACCGCCGCCGTCACCGTCACCACCGGTCCAAGCATATAGGGCAGAGCCGCCAGCGGCATCATCGCGCCGCTGAAGACCGGCCCCGTGACCGCCCAGACCACGACGGACAGCGGCCCCGAAATGACCAGGGTCAGCACCAGAACCGACAGCCAGGGTCGCTCGTCCAGATCGACGAAGCGGGCGACGAACAGCGAGCAGCCGTGGGCCCACAACGCCCCAGCGAACATCATCGGCACCCAATAGGCCAGCCGGAGCCACAGAGCAGCCCCTCCGGTATTGAAGGCCCCCGTCAGAGCCAGAACCAGGCCCGCGCCTCCCGTCACGACCAGCCCGCGGATCAGGGCGCGCCGTTTTCGATGGGATTCATCCTGATCGCCTTCCGCCATGGGCCACTCCTTCGTCCGGCCGTCTGAGACCATGGATTCGCGATCGATTGAAGGGCGGATACTCTAGGGGCGGTCGGTGCAGACGGCGCGGAACCCTGCCGCAGCGAAACGCACCATGTAGTCGCAGGCGCTGTCCAGATCGCCGGACCGGCACAGCCCCCCCGAAAGCCGGTCCAGCCGGCCTGTCTCGCCCAGGGTCAGCGTCAAGGCGCCCGACAGATTGTGATAGGCCCAGTAAAGATCGACCTCTGCCGCGCCGGGCAGGACCTGTTTGATCAGTTCGATCAGCCGCCGGATCGCGGGGTCGAAATAACGCGCCATGGTCTCGCCCCCGAAGGCCGGATTGGCGTTGGTCTGCGCCACCAGGGCCGAATAGTGTTTCCACCCCGGCCCTCCCTTCAGCGACCATTGAAACGGTGGTCGAAGAAAGGCTTCCAGCAGACCCTCCAGCGTCATGGCCTCGCCCGCTTCGCGCGCATAACGGTTGATGGCATCGACCCGGTCATTGTTCCAGACCTCGGCCCGTCTCAGGAAAACGGCGTCGAACAGCCCGCGCTTCGCCCCGAAATAATAGTGGACCAGGGCCGTATCCACGCCGGCCTCGCGGGCCACCTCCCGGATCGTCACCCCGTAGAAGCCGTGCTTGGAAAAGAGATCTTCGGCCGCGTCCAGAATCATGTCCCGCGTGTCGCCCGCCGCCGCGGCACGGGCCTTGGGCGGCCGTCCCCGGCGCGGCAGTCCAGGTTCGACGTTCGGCGAGGGAACTGGCAGCTTGGTCATGGCGCGACGCTAGGCTGATGTCGCCTCCCTGTGCAACGGGGCCACACGGTTCGCAGAACCTTCCCCATGGGTAAGCGCGACCGTTTGACAGAAACCGAGATTGCGGTCATTTTGCGGAAAATCATTGAACGCTGAATAAAAGCGTCATCGGGAACGACACACAGGAACTGGGGACTTCAATGAATAAATTCGTCAAGACCGCCTTGATGGCGGGAGCCGCCTGGAGCGCGCTTTCGACCTTCGCCATGGCCCAGGACGTCGCGGGTCCGGGAGATGAGGCGACCAGCGTCGATGAGATCGTTGTCACCGCCCGCCGGCGCGACGAAGCCTTGAAGGACGTGCCGATCGCGGTGTCGGCCATCAGTTCGGAACGCCTGGACCAGACCGGCGCCTCGGACATCACCGCCCTGCAACAGCAGACCCCGAACGCCACGGTGCAGATCGCCCGCGGTTCCAACTCCACCCTCATCAGCTTCATCCGCGGCGTCGGCCAGCAGGACCCGCTGTGGGGCTTCGAGCCGGGCGTGGGCCTGTACATCGACGACGTCTATGTGGCCCGTCCTCAAGGCGCCGTGCTCGACATCTTTGACGTCAACCGCATTGAAGTGCTGCGCGGCCCGCAGGGCACGCTCTACGGCCGCAACACCATCGGCGGCGCGATCAAATATGTGACCAAGCGCCTGGGCAATGAGCCCAGCTTCCTGGGGCGCGGCACCATCGGCTCCTATGACCAGCGCGACTTCCTGATGTCGGCCTCCGTGCCGCTCAGCGACACCTTCGCCGTCGGCGGTGCCGTGGCCGTGTATAACCGCGACGGTTTCGGCCAGAACCTGACCACCGGTCAGGAGCACTATGACAAGGACGTCAAGGCGTTCCGCGCCAGCGCCGAATGGACGCCCAGCGACAGCTTCTTCCTGCGCCTGGCCTATGACCGCGTCGAGGACGATTCCAGCCCGCGTCACGGCCACCGCGAGGTCAACTCCACGACCGGCGGCTTCACCCCTCCCGCCGACATCTACGACACCCAGGCGGGCCTGACCGGCGAGCAGTCGGTGGTCACCGAAGGTGTGGCTCTGACGGCCGAGTACGTGCTGAGCGACAGCCTCACCTTCAAGTCCATCAGCGCCTATCGCAGCGGTGACACCCAGACCGTCATCGACTTCGACCAGACGCCCCTGCCGACCCTGGACGTCCCGGCCATCTATTCCGACGATCAGTTCACCCAGGAACTGCAACTGCTGTTCACGGGCGAGCGCTGGTCCGGTGTCGCGGGCCTGTTCTATCTGGATGGCACCTCGTCGGGCGTGTTCGACACCATCGCCGGAAACCTGGGCGTCGTGATCGCGGCCGCAGGATCGGTCGAGACCGAATCTTTCTCGGCCTTCGCGGACTTCAGCTTCGACCTGTCGGACCGGCTGCACGCCTCGATCGGTGGCCGCTACACCCGCGACGACAAGACGGGCGAGGTCTTCCGCGCCTTCTATCTGGGCGCGACCCGGTCGCCGCTGACGGGTGGCACGCCGCGCGCCATTCTGCAGACCCGCACCAACTACACCGCCTCGGACACCTTCGAGCAGTTCACCCCGCGGGCCAGCATCTCCTATGACTTCAGCGACGACCTGACCGGCTATGCTTCGGTGGGTCAGGGCTTCAAGTCGGGCGGCTGGGACATGCGCGGCGACGCCTTCCTGGTCCCGCAGACGGTCAATGGCTATGAGCCGGAGACGGTCACGACCTATGAAATCGGCCTGAAGGGCTCGGCCTTCGATCGCCGCCTCTCCTTCGCTTCGGCGGTCTTCTATTCGGACTTCAAGGACCAGCAGATTACGACCCAGCAGGTCGCGACCCCGCCGGCCACGGGCATTGCCTCGGTGGTCGACAACGCCGGCGCCTCGACCATCTACGGCTTCGAACTGGAAGGCACCGCCTATCTGACCGACAGCCTGACCTCGACCGTCTCGCTCGGCTACCTGAAGAACGAGTTCGACGAGTTCATCACCCTGGTCACCGGCACCCCGGTCGACATCTCCAACAGCCGCACCCCGCAGAACTCGCCCGAATGGTCGGCGTTCTGGAGCCTGACCCACAGCAGCACTGTGGCGGGTGGCGATCTGCGGATCACGCCTTCGGTGTCCTACCGCTCGGATTTCCACCTGTTCGACGCGCCGGACCCGGTGCTGGACCAGGACGGCTATGCTCTGGTCGACCTGGCCATCATCTGGCGCGCGCCCTCCGGTGCCTATGAGTTCGGCGTCGTCGGTCGCAACCTGACGGACGAGGAATACAAGGTCGGCGGCTACAACTTCGCCGGTGCCACCTTCAACAACTCGATCTCGGCCTTCTACGGCCCGCCGCGCACGGTTTCGGCCTCGGTCACGCTGCGGTTCTGATCCGGCCCGGCATCTGAAACGAGAAGGGGCGGCGGTTCGATCACGGACCGCCGCCCTTTTTGTTGGCGTGGCTGAAAACGCCCGCTACCGTCCATCCAAAGATAGAAAACCACGGGAAACGCCATGAGCACCACAGAGGCCATCGAGCGGGGCATCGGCCCGGCCGCCAACCGGGGCTACCGCGCCTATGTGCTGGCGCTGCTGATGGTGGTGTACACCTTCAACTTCATCGACCGGCAGATCCTCGCGATCCTGCTGCCCTACATCAAGGCCGAGCTGAACTTCACCGATGGCCAGCTGGGCCTGCTGGGCGGCCCGGCCTTCGCCATCGTCTATTCGACCCTGGCATTGCCGATCGCCTGGTTCGCCGACCGTGTCAGCCGGGTCTCGATCGTCGGGGTGTCCCTGGCGGTCTGGAGCGGATTTACCGCCGTCTGCGGCTTTGCGACGGGCTTCTGGACCCTGTTCGGCGCACGCATGGGCGTCGGAGTCGGCGAGGCGGGCGGCGTGGCTCCCTCCTATTCGCTGGTCGCGGACTACTTCCCCAAGTCCCAGCGGGCGCGGGCCCTGGCCTTCTATTCGTTCGGCGTGCCGATCGGCACCGCCCTCGGCTATCTGTTCGGGGGCCTTCTGGCCGAACACATCAACTGGCGGATCGCCTTCATGATCGTGGGCGGTGTGGGCGTCCTGCTGGCCCCGCTGCTGAAGTTCACGGTCAAGGACCCGGTCCGGGGCGGGTTCGACCGCGTCGCCAGCGCCGAGGGCACGCCTGAGGTGAACCATGTTCCGACCAAGGCGGCGGGTTTCACCGAAGTCTGGGGCGTGCTGCTGAAGAAGCCCAGCTTCTGGTTCCTGGCCTTCGGTGCGGCCTGTTCTTCGGTCTATGGCTATGGCGCGGCCTTCTGGCTGCCCAGCTTCTTCCAGCGGTCACTGGGGATGGAGGGCGTGGACCGCGCCCTCTATATCGCCGGCATCGCCTTCATCGGCGGCACCGTGGGCATCTGGCTGGGCGGCTGGCTGGCCGACAAACTGGGCAAGGGCACCAAGAAAGCGCCCTATCCGCTGGTTCCGGCCGTCTGCTTCATCATCGCCGTGCCCATGTTCTTCCTGGCCATGAATGTTCAGGACAAGTGGCTGGCCTTTGCCCTGTTCCTGATCCCGCAAGCCTTGTCCCTGGCCTGGCTGGGCCCGGTCGTGACGGCGGTCCAGCACCTGGTTCCGGCCCATATGCGATCGACCGCCTCGGCCAGCTTCCTCCTGATCAACAACCTGGTCGGGATCGGCCTGGGCATCTATCTGCTGGGCGCGGTCTCCGACTATCTGACCCCGCGGTTTGCCGAGGAAGCCCTGCGGTACTCGCTGTATGTCGGCCAGTGGTTCTATGCTCTGGCGGCGATCCTTCTGATTATCGCGGCCCGCAGCCTCCGCCGCGACTGGGTCGACTAAGCACGTCGGGCGGACCGTGGCACAGATCGCCCGGTCCGCCCCGTCAGTGAACGGAAACGGGCTCGAGCTCGTGCGCCACGGCGGCAGCGAAGGCGGAGGCCCGGTCGACCATGACCGCCAGACGCTCTCCGTCGGCGCTGTGAACGGCATAAAGGGTCTGGGTCGGATCGATTTCCAACCCGCGCGTCTCCGCGATCTGGGTGTCGGCCAGAACGTCGGCCGCACTGATCTCGCGCACATAGACGAGGTCGGGTGCGCCCAGACCAGCAAAGTCTTCTTTTGTCATCAACGGCGTCATCATCGACCGCCTCCTTCTTGTTCACTAACGCCGCTGGAAGCCGGCGGTTCTATCGCGTCGCTCAGCCCGTGGTGATCGGGATCCGACGCACCGTCTGGACGTCTTCCGGCCGGGTCAGGTCGACATGCAGCAGACCGTGCTCCAGCCGGGCCTGTTCAACCTCGAGACCGTCAGCCAGGACAAAGGTCCGCACGAAGCCGCGTGCGGCGATGCCGCGATGCAGGAAGGCTGCGGCCTCATCACCGCCTTCGGCCCCCTTGGCGGCCGGCTCGCGCTTGCCCGCCACGACCAGCTGACGCCCTTCCAGGGTCACGGCCAGATCCTCGGGGGCGAACCCGGCCACGGCCAGGGTGATGCGAACCGAATGGGTCCCGCGCTGCTCGACGTTGTAGGGGGGATAGCTCTCGGCCGCCGCCTTTGCCGCCCGGTCGATAAGGGCCCGGGTATGGTCGAAACCCAGCAGGAAGGGGCTGTCGAACAGAAGGGTTCGTGTGGTCACGGCGCGTCCTCGAACAAAGCGACTGCGGATCCGGCCCCCACCCGGAAGTGGCATGGGGACCCTGAGCCGAACGATATGGGATGAGCGGTCGTATCCGGCAAGCGCGCCGCGATCGGCCCGCAAATGGAAAAGGCCGCTTCCTGTTCGGAAGCGGCCTTTATGGTGGAGCTTAGCGGAGTCGAACCGCTGACCTCTTGCATGCCATGCAAGCGCTCTACCAGCTGAGCTAAAGCCCCGAACCTCTGAGCACCAGGGCCCTTTGGTCGGATCGTCGGTTGTTCCGAAATCGGAAGGCCCCGGCGAGGCGGCGGAACCTATGTCAGGGTCTTTTTGCGATCAACCCCAATCAGAGGATTTATTTGCGTTCTTGCCTGTCGCGCCCCGGGACGGCCCGAGGCGCGACAGGCAGAGCGGTCATCAGTCCTCGTCGTCGCCGGGTTTGACGATCTCATCTTCGAAGCTGTCGTCGTCTTCGTCCTCGATGAAGGGGACCGAATCGTCATCGTCGTCGTCCAGGACGTCGTCGTCGCCGGCTTCGCCCATGCCGGGCTCTTCGGCCGGGTCGACCGGGGCCTCGTCCTCATCGTCCGGCGTCAGAATCGGCTCATGGCCTTCCTCGTCGATCTCAGGCGTGACGACGGCTTCTTCTTCGTCCTCGTCGCCATCGGCGGACTTGTCCTTGACCTGATCTTCAGCTTCGTCATCGGCAGCATAGCCACCGGGACGAGTGCGGCGGCTGCGCAGCTTCAGCGCCTCTTCCGGATCGAAATCGGTCGCGCATTTGGGGCAGTGGGCCGGGCGGCGGCCCAGATCGTAGAATTTGGCCTGGCAGTTCGGACAGATCTGCTTGGCGCCCAGTTCGGGATTGGCCACGGATAAGACCTTTGGCGGGGAGTGGAAATCGGGGGCGTCCCTTGCCACTCGGCGGGCCCGCTGTCAAAAGCCATCTTCCGCGCCGCCTCCCCGGCTGGGCGTCTCGCCGCCAGCCCGGAGCCGATCCCCGGTGACACAGCCCTCTCATCTGACTGCCCGCCCCGCCCCGTCACTGAACGGCACTGCGCGCGCGCCGGGCGACAAGTCCATGTCCCATCGCGCCCTGATCCTGGGCGCAATGGCCACCGGCACGACCGAGATCGAGGGTCTGCTGGAGGGCGACGACGTCCTGGCCACCGCCCGCGCGGTCAAAGCCTTTGGCGCCACGGTCGAGCGACTGGGCGTCGGTCAGTGGCGGGTGACGGGCCAGGGTGGGTTCCGCACGCCGGCGGACGTCATCGACTGCGGCAATGCCGGCACGGGCGTCCGGCTACTGATGGGGGCCGCGGCAGGCTATCCGATCACGGCGACGTTCGACGGCGACGCCAGCCTGCGCAAACGGCCCATGGGCCGGGTGACCGATCATCTGGAACGGATGAGCGCGCGGTTCGACTGGAGCGGGGCCAGAGGCCTGTTGCCTGCCGATCTGACGGGCGGAAGCCTCTCGGCCATCGACCATGTGCAGACCGTCGCCTCGGCCCAGGTCAAGTCCGCCATCCTGCTGGCCGGGTTGAACGCTGTGGGCATCACGACCGTGACCGAGCCGGAGCCCAGCCGGGATCATACCGAGCGGATGCTGAGGGCCTTTGGTGCCGTGGTAGAGGTGGAGACGCTGGACGAAGGCTGGCGCGTGTCGCTGACCGGCGGACAGGCCCTGACCGGCACAGGCGTCGCCGTCCCGGGCGATCCGTCCTCGGCCGCCTTCCCGCTGGCGGCGGCCCTGATCGTGCCGGGCTCCTCGGTGACCGTGGAGGGGGTGATGCTGAATCCGCTGCGCACCGGCCTGTTCCAGACCTGGATCGACATGGGCGCCGATCTGACGATCACCAACCGGCGCAGCAGCGGCGGCGAGGAGGTCGGCGACATCACCGCGCGGCACTCGCGTCTGAATGGCATCGTCGTGCCGGAGGATCGCGCTGCCTCCATGATCGACGAATATCCGATCCTGGCCGCGACCGCCGCCTTTGCCGACGGTGCGACCGTCATGCGCGGCATCGGCGAAATGCGGGTCAAGGAAAGCGACCGGATCGCCCTGATGGCAGCGGGCCTGGCCGCCTGCGGCGTGGCGGTCGAGGAAGAGGCGGAAGGCTTCACCGTGACCGGATCGAACGCCGTGCGCGGCGGGGCGACCGTCACCACCCACGGCGATCACCGCATCGCCATGAGCCATCTGATCCTGGGCCTGGCCGCCGAACAGGCGGTGACCGTGGACGAGCCCGGCATGATCGCCACCAGTTTCCCCGGCTTTGTCGCGCTGATGCGTGGGCTGGGCGCCGACATCGCGGAGGCCTGACCGATGCGCCGCCTGATTTCCTCCGGCTCCAGCTTCGAAGCCCAGATCGGCTATTCCCGCGCCGTCGTGGACGGGGACTGGGTCTTCGTGTCGGGGACCACCGGCTTCGACTATGCCGACATGACGATTTCGGACGACGTCGCGGTCCAGACCGAACAGGCACTGAAGAACATCGCCGCCGCCCTGACCGAGGCGGGGGCCAGTTTCGCCGATGTGGTGCGGGTGCACTATCTCTTGCCGGACGCCGCCGATTTCGAGGCCTGCTGGCCCGCCCTGGGCCGGGCCTTCGGCGAAGTGCGGCCCGCCGCGACGATGATGCAGGTCGGTCTGGCCGATCCCCGAATGAAGATCGAGATCGAGGTGACGGCGCGTCTGGGAAGCGCCGCATGACAATCCACGGCCCCGCCGGCGATCCCCGTCCCTATTTCGAGTTTGCGGCGGTTACTTTCGCCGTTTGCTGCCTTTTCGCGGTTTTCGCTGTGATTGATGCGTCAGATGGCCAAACCCGCATGGGCAGGCGTTCAATGGTTACACTGGAAGACAACCCCAAGGGCTTCAGAGGCGCGCTGATCGCGAACTATGGCCTCTACACGGTCGGTGCCCTGGTTGGCTCGGTGGTCGGTACTGTGGGTGGATTGGCCATCCAGGCAACAAACCGGTCATCAATGCCATGAACTTCGTGATCGCCGTCGATGGCCCCGCCGCCTCGGCAAAGGGGACGGTCGCCTCGCGGCTGGCGCAGGTCTGTGGCCTGCCCTTCCTGGATACCGGCCCGCTGTACCGGGCGGTCGGCTTCGTCGCACGGATGCGTGGCCGGGGCACCGACTTCGGATGAGCCGGAGGCGGCGGGACCGTGACGACCGGCGGATCGGCCGGAAGGGCCTGGCGATGATCGCGGCCGTCTCCGCGGTGGTCCTCTGGTACGGTTACAACATCATTTTCGAGGCGCGCATTCCCCTGCGCCACGGCGACATCACCTATGCGGACCAGCCGGGGACGTTCGGCTGGCTGGTCGCGGCGATGGTGATCCTGCCGGTGCTGGCGATCACGTTTTCCGCCATCCATATCGCGCGCAAACGCGGTGGTCTGGACGCCCTGATGGACCGCCGCGCCAACCAGCCCTTGGACAAGGCGGTGCGCAGAACCTACCAAGCGGCCATGGTGCCTTCTCTCCCTCTCGTTATCGCCGTCGATGGACCTGCCGCCTCGGGAAAGGGGACGATCGCGTCTCGGCTGGCGCAGGTCTACGGCCTGCCCTTCCTGGATACTGGCCTGCTGTACCGGGCGGTCGGCATGGGCGTGCTGTCCGCCGGGGCGGACCTGTCGGATGAGGCGGCGGCCGAGGGGGTGGCGCGGGCCCTGGATGCGGACGGCCTGTCGGACGATCCCCGGCTGACGACAGGCGAGGCGGGCGAGGCGGCCAGTCGGGTCGCGGGCTATCCGGGCGTGCGGGCCGCCCTGCTGGAACTGCAGCAGGCCTTTGCCAGCCAGCCGGGCGGGGCCGTTCTGGACGGTCGCGACATCGGTACGGTGATCGCGCCGAACGCACCGGCAAAACTGTTCGTCACCGCCACGCCGCAGGTCCGCGCCCGCCGCCGCTGGAAGCAACTGCACGACCGGGGCGACGCCATCACCTATGAGGCCATGCTGGCCGACATCCAGCGGCGGGACGAGCGGGACGCCGGGCGCGGGGCCGCCCCGATGGTCCAGGCGCCAGACGCGGTCTTGCTGGATACCACCGAGATGGATATAGAGACGGCCTTCGATGCGGCCCGCCGTATCGTCGAGGCCGCGCGCGCCCGGTACAGTCTCTAGCCTCCCTCAAATAGCGCCTGGCGCGATAGGGAAGCAAAAAGGCGATCGGGCAAATCCAACGCGCAGGGCTCGGCCACCGCGGGCGTTCTGACGGCCTGACCGTCTCGTGTCCTGCGACCGACGTCCAACCTCCACCTTCACCTCGCGCGGGGCCAATCGGTCACGCGCCACAGCCCTTAAGAAAACCCCAGAGTTACATGACCGATACCATGACCCCCTCGCGCGACGATTTCGCCGCGCTTCTCGATGAGACCCTGCAGGGCCGCGATCTCGGCGAAGGCCAGGTCGTCCACGGCCGCGTTGTCGGCATCGAGAAGGACATCATCATCATCGACGTCGGTCTGAAGACCGAAGGCCGCATCGCTGCCCGCGAGTTCGGCATCGGCGAAGGTGCTGTCATCCCCAAGGTCGGCGACAATGTCGAAGTCTATCTGGAGCGCGTCGAGAACGCTCTGGGTGAAGCCGTCATCAGCCGCGACAAGGCCCGCCGCGAAGAAGCCTGGACCCGTCTGGAAGTGGTCTTCGCCGAGCAGCAGCCGGTCATGGGCGCCATCGTGGGCCGCGTGAAGGGTGGCTTCACCGTCGATCTGGGCGGTGCCTCCGCCTTCCTGCCGGGTTCGCAGGTCGACATCCGCCCCGTGCGCGACGTCGGCCCGCTGATGGGCAAGGAACAGCCCTTCGCGATCCTGAAGATGGACCGTCCGCGCGGCAACATCGTCGTCTCGCGCCGCGCCATCCTGGAAGAAGCCCGCGCCGAACAGCGCACGGAGCTGGTCGGCCAGCTGCAAGAGGGTGAAGTCCGCGACGGCGTCGTCAAGAACATCACCGACTACGGCGCGTTCGTGGACCTGGGCGGCATCGACGGCCTGCTGCACGTCACCGACATGAGCTGGAAGCGCGTCTCGCACCCGTCGCAGGTGCTGGCGGTCGGCGACACGGTCAAGGTTCAGATCGTCAAGATCAACCCGGACACCCAGCGCATCAGCCTGGGCATGAAGCAGCTGCAGTCGGACCCGTGGGACGGCGTCGAAGCCAAATACCCGGTCGGGGCCAAGTACTCGGGCCGCGTCACCAACATCACCGACTACGGCGCCTTCGTGGAACTGGAAGCCGGTGTCGAAGGCCTGGTCCACGTTTCGGAAATGTCCTGGACCAAGAAGAACGTCCATCCGGGCAAGATCGTCTCCACCTCTCAGGAAGTGGACGTGGTCGTCCTGGACGTCGACAGCTCCAAGCGCCGGATCTCGCTGGGCCTGAAGCAGGCGCAGGACAATCCGTGGGATGCCTTTGTTGCCGCCAACCCGGTCGGCTCCACCGTCGAGGGCGAAGTCAAGAACGCCACCGAGTTCGGCCTGTTCATCGGCCTGGACAACGACATCGACGGCATGGTGCACCTGTCCGACCTGGACTGGAACGTCTCGGGCGAAGAGGCCATCCAGCGCTATCGCAAGGGCGAGATGGTCAAGGCCAAGGTCCTGGACGTCGACGTCGAGAAGGAACGCGTCTCGCTGGGCATCAAGCAGCTGGGCGGCGATCCGATGGAAGGCGACACCTACAAGAAGGGTCAGATCGTCACCGTCACCGTCACGGCGATCGAGTCCGGCGGCATCGAGGTCAAGTTCGGTGAAGACGACGCTCCGGTGTCGAGCTTCGTCCGCAAGTCGGACCTGTCGCGCGATCGCGGCGAGCAGCGCCCCGAGCGCTTCTCGGTCGGGGATCGTCTGGATGCCATGATCACGAGCATCGACAAGGCCACGCGCCGCGTCTCCGTCTCGGTCAAGGCCCTGGAAATGAAGGACGAGGCCGAGGCCATCGAACAGTTCGGTTCGTCGGACTCCGGCGCGTCGCTGGGCGACATCCTGGGCGCGGCGCTTCGCGAGAAGACCGCTCCCAAGGAATAGTCCGAGGGAAAGCTTCCAGATCGGCTTGCGCTGATCGGATGACCTGAAGGAGAGGGCGGCCGGAGCGATCCGGCCGCCCTTTCTGTTTGTTCTGTGGCTGGCTAAGGTCGCCACCTGGTCGGGGAGGCACATCATGAATCGCAGGCAGGCATTGTTCGGACTGGCAGGTCTGGCCGCGGCTCCCCTGATCGGGGGTGCGCGCCAGGTCCAGGACACCGGCGACCTGTGGGCCCGCATCCGGGCCATGGGTGAGGCAATCATCGCCGAGGGCCTGACGCCCGGTCTCCAGATCAGCGTCAGGCAGGGCGCAGAAGTGGTGTTCCAGCAGGGCTTCGGTCAGGCCAATGTCGAGACCGCCACCCCGATGACGGCGAGCAGCGTCCTGCGGATCGGCTCCCTGACCAAACAGTTCACCGCAGCGACGCTTCTGCTGCTGGAGGCTGAAGGCCGGCTGTCGCTGACCGATCCGCTGTCGCGGTTCCTGCCCGATTTCCCGCGAGCGGCCGATCTGACGCTGGAGCGGATGCTGGACCACACCTCCGGCCTCGGCAACTATACCGATGCCGCCAGCCTGAACACCTTTCTCCAGGCTGGCCGGCCGGACCGATCAATGGCCGAGATGGTCGAGATCATGAAGGCATCTCCCGGTTTGCAGGCCTTCGAGCCCGGCACCGGCTGGGCCTACAGCAACACCGCCTATGTCCTGTTGGGGGCCGTGATCGAGAAGGCGTCGGAACGTCGCTATGACGTGGCGATGAAGGAGCGCCTGTTCACCCCCCTGGGTCTGAACGACACCGCTGTCGACGACGCGTCCCAGATCGTGGCGCAGCGCGGCTCTGGCTACACGCCCACCCTGGCCCCCGGTGTGTTCCAGAACGCCTCCTTCATCTCCATGTCCTACCCGGGCGCGGCCGGATCGATGCGATCGACCACGACGGACCTGTGCCGCTGGCATCAGGCCCTGCTGGGCGGGAAGGTGCTGTCGGCGGCGGCCCTGGCACGCATGCTTACACCGGCCACCCTGGCGGACGGCAGCCTGCCGATGCAGGGCGGATCGCCCATACGCTATGGGCTGGGCCTCTCGATCGGCGAGGCAGCGGGCCGTTCCCTGATCAGCCATTCAGGCGGCATCCAGGGCTTCTCTGCGTATCTCGGCAGCTATCCGGACAACGGCCTGACCGTAGCCACCATCGTCAATGTCGATGGGGGACCGGCCGGAGCGCGCGTCCAGGCCATGAGGGTCGCGATCCGCGACGGACTGCTGTCCTGAAAATTCCCTTTGCGCATGAACCCGCGCCAAGCTTAACTGTACGGGATCGGACACTTAAGGATGATTTGACCGGTCAATAGACCTTTGGACCCTTTCTCGCCCGGCAGGCGAAGGCTAGGGTAGTGCCGCGGCCGCGTCAGGAGCCGCACCGCGAGCTTGGTGAGACAGGCATAGAGGGCGGGGGCCCATGACATGATCAAATCGGAACTGATCGAGAAATTGGCGGCCGAGAACACCCATCTGACCCATGCCGAGGTCGAACGGGTGGTCAACATCGTTCTGGGCCGGATGGTGGACACCTTGTCCGATGGTGGCCGCGTCGAGCTGCGCGGTTTCGGGGCCTTCTCCGTCCGCAGCCGTCCGGCGCGCGCTGGACGCAACCCGCGCACCGGCGAAACCGTTGACGTCCCCGCCAAGTCCGTCCCCTTCTTCAAGAGCGGCAAGGAACTGCGCGAGCGCCTAAACGCGTCCGGCGACGCTTGATTTTTGGAGTAACGATTTGAGCCTTCTGTCCGAGTTCAAGGAATTCGCGGCTCGCGGAAATGTGGTCGATCTGGCCGTCGGGGTCATCATCGGCGCAGCCTTCGGCAAGATCGTCACCAGCCTGGTCGAACAGGTGGTCATGCCGCCGATCGGCCTGATCCTGGGACGCGTCGATTTCTCGGAGCTGAAGCTGGTCCTGGCCCCCGAGAACCCCGCCACCACCGAAATCGAGGAGGTCGCCATCCAGTATGGGGCCTTCATCAATACCGTCATTCAGTTCCTGATCGTCGCCTTCGTGGTGTTTCTGATGGTCAAGGCGATCAACAAGCTGCGGCGCCAGCAGGCGGCGGAACCTCAGGCCGCTCCGCCGGCCCCCACGCCCACCGAGGCCCTTCTGGCCGAGATCCGCGATGAGCTTCGTGCCGGAGCCGTCAGAGGACCCGAGCCCCGCTGACCGGCACGGGCCTGAGGCAGATCAGGTAATCCCCGTCCAGCGGCGTCGGCGACCAGCCGGCGGGATCCGGGCCATCGGCGGCAAAGGTGGCGTGCCCATGGCCCCAGCCGCCCTCACGCCGAGCCCGCCGTTCCCAGCCACCCAGCTGTGACAACAGCCGGGGCGAAACCACCTGCAATCGGACCTTGGCGGCACCCAAGCTCGGCGCAGCCTCAATCATGGCCTGCATCAGGGACGCCACCGCCTCCGGGTGGCCTTCCAGAGCGATCAGATCGATGACCTCCAGCACAGGCGGGGAAATCGCGTTGTCCTTGGCCAGGACAGCCAGGGCATGGCCGACAACCCTGCCCCCATGGCTGCCAATCAGGGCAAGCGGGGCGGTCGTGACGTCCGGGTTCGCCAGACGCCAGCGCAGCATCGCCGGGTTGCGGTCGGCGACCAGCCGTCCCTCGGCCACCAGAGCCTGCCAGAAGGCGGCATAGGGCGAGCTGTCGGTCAAATCGGTCAGGACCGTGACCCCGGCGGGCAAGCGCAATGATCGCCCCTGCCCCAGGCGCCGGTTCATCAGCCGCTCGCCCAGACGTGGGGTCAGACCGGGCCAGCGGTCGTCGATCTGCCTCAGACCCCGCCCGGCCGCACAGACCAGCGGATCAATGATCCAGGACAGCTTCAGGGCATGGGTTCCGACCGGCCACGGCTCCAGCCCGATCCGGTCATAGATGCGCGCCGCCGCCGGATTGGCGTTGAACGTATAGTGGGCAAACATGCCCGGCTGGGTCATCAGGGCCTTGACCAGACCCCGGCTGCGACCGGCCTTCTCGGGCGGAACAATCAGCGAAAAGCCTGTCGCGCCATAGACGGTCCGCTCGCCCTGGCGAAAGCCCTGCACCAGATTGCCCAGAAAGGCCGCAGGTCTGTCCTGATCGTCGGCCAGCACATAGCCAAGGGGCGAACCGGTGGCGCGTTGGGCCGGGTTTTGCCGCAACCATGTCCAACCGGCAGCGGACCGCACGGGCCAGCCGACACTGCGATGCAGCGCGTCGACCGCAGGAATGTCCGCAGGTGCGAAGTCTCGCGCGGGCATGCTGGCCAAGCTCCGGAGCGCCCAGGGGCGGCTGGCCAACACTAAGGGCACCGGCATCAACCAAAGGTTGATGCCGGTCGACCCCGTCGTCAGACGCCTATTCGACGCCCAGTTCGGCCAGCAGATGGGGCTGGCGATAGACCGTCCGCAGCGCCTCGGTGATGGCCGCCGTCGAGACCGTTACCGTGCGGTTCAGCGCGGCGTCATAGCCATAGCTGCCGCCCAGGGAGTGGATGTTGCCGTCGAAGGCGGCACCGATCACCTCGCCCTTGGCATTGACCACCGGCGAGCCGGAGTTGCCGCCGATGATGTCGTTGGTCGAAACGAAGTTATAGACCGCCTGCTTGTTCACCCGATCCTCCGCCGCAGCGAAGGACGGTGCCAGGTTGAACGGCTCCGATCCCGTGGCGCGCTCATAGAGTCCGCCGATGTAGGTGAAGGCCGGGACCTCGACGCCGCGATAGGTCCAGCCCTGCACCTGGCCGTAGGAGATGCGCAGGCTGAAGGTGGCGTCCGGATACTGGTTGGTCCCGTAAACGGCAAAGCGGGCCTGGGCCACGCGCTCGGCAGCCTGAGCGGTCGGCGCGGTGACCTCGTTGTTCCAGCGCGCGCCGATGGCAGCAGCAGCATCGTCATTGGCCAGGATGAAGGCCAGCAGAGGATCGGCGGCGGCCATTTCCGCCGGGGTCATGGTGGCGACCTGGGCGCGGAAGGCGGGATCGGCCAGCCGGGTCGTCGAGACCAGACGGTCGGCCAGGGCCTCGGGGCTTTCATTGCCCAGCAGAGCCTTCACCTGCGGATTGTCGACCGTCAGATATTCGCGGGTCTTGGACAGCCAGAAGCCCAGATAGACTTCTTCCAGCCCGGCATCGATCGGCAGATCGGCACTGACGCGCTGGCCGAACTGAGCCATCTGCGCGTCGCTGACACGGCCGGCCTCGCGGGCCTTGCCGGTGCGGACGATCGCCCGGCCGATGGAATACAGGGTCGAGCGGCTGCCCGCCCCCTGCTCCAGCTGGCGGTAGGGCAGGTAAAGCTCGCGGGCCACGGACTGGATCTGGGCCAGCTCGCTCCACGGATCGCCGATGCGCTGCTTCAGGGCCGGGTCGGCATCGACGGCGGCGCGCAGGGCGGCCTCTTCTTCACGCTTCTTGGCCATGAAGGCGGGGTCCAGCAGCGCCTGGTTCTGGCCGTACCAGACCTTGAAGCTGTTCTCGAGACCGAAGATCGGGTCGGTCGCGACCCGCTTGGCCTCGGCGCTGGTGGCGGCATAGGCCAGCATGCGTCCGCGCAGTTCCGAGCCCTGGATCAGGGTGATCGGCAGCTGCTGGTCGCGGGTCCATTCCAGCTGGCTCATGGTCAGCAGGCGCGAGGTCGAGCCGGGGTTGCCGACCACGAAGGTCACGTCGCCCTCGGCCGGAGCCGACGAGTTCCAGACCAGGTGGTTCGGTGTCTCGACCGGCTTGCCGTCCTCATAGGCGCGCAGGAAGGCGGCATCGAGGGCATAGCGCGGGAAGTTGAAGTTGTCGGGGTCGCCGCCGAAGAAGGCCGCCTGAAGCTCGGGCGCGAAGACCAACCGGACGTCGTCATATTTGCGGAACTTGTACAGGGCGTACTGACCACCGCGATAGAAGCTGATGACCTGGCACGTCAGCTTGGGATCGCCATTGCAGTTTTCCTGCTGGATCTTGGCGGTTTCGGCGTTGCGGGCCTGGGTGAACTCCGCCCCCGTCAGGCCCTGGCCGGCGGCCAGGACGCGGTCGGTAACGTCGATGATGTCGGTCAGGACCTCGGCCGTCTGGCCCAGGCAGGTCTTTTCTTCCTCGCGCGTGGCGGGCATCCAGCCGTTCTGGACATAGTCGTTCTCAGCCGTCGACAGCTCCTGCACGCAGCTGAGGACGCAGTGGTGGTTCGTCAGGATCAGGCCTTCGCCCGACACGAACGAGGCCGAACAGCCGTTCAGGCGCACCGAGGCCGAACGCAGATTGTCCAGCCAGGCCTGGTCGATGTTGGTGCCGTATTTCTGGTTCACCAGGGCGATGGGGAAGTTGTTGAAGGTCCACATCCCTTCTTCACGAGCCATGGCGGGCGCGGCGGCCAGAACAAAGGCAACACCGCCCATGGCGGCAAAGGAGGCGGTCAGGCCCAGACGACGAAGCGACATCGATGAAACTCCCTGTGGCCGCGCATTGGATTGGCGCCGGCTGTTATTCTGTAGCTACTCCCGAAGACCACCAGCCGTCCACTGCCTGCGATGCGCAGGCCATCACGCCCTTGTGTGGCCTCACCAGTGGGGGCTGAGCGGGATGCCCTGGAATATCTCGGCCAGGCGATCGCGGCTGCCGCGATTGACGTCCGAGGGCAGGTTGAGGGGATCGAACCACTCCACGGCATCTATTTCACCCCGGCTGTCCGAGGGCCCGGCTTCAAAGGCGTCTACCCGATAGACCAGGACATGATCGCCGCGAAAGAACCGCTCGTTGGAGTGGATTGAGATCAGGCGCGGCGGCGCGGTGGCGATCAGCCCCGTCTCCTCGCGCAGTTCACGCACCGCCGCTGCATCGGTCGTTTCGCCCCGATCCACGCCGCCGCCGGGCAGCCACCATCCGGGCAGATAGGTGTGGCGCACCAACAGAACCCTGCCGCCTTCATCGACGGCGGCGATCCTGACGCCCAGGGTCATGCCGCGCGTGGCCCGTGACAGGGCGAAGAAGAGCGGACGGGTGAAGGGCTCGATGCGGGCACGCCAGTCGGTCATGCGATGACGATAGGGTGTCAGGCGACGACTTGAACAGCGGGCTCCGGGCCTTTATTGCCCGGCCCTGAAACAGGAGTGCTCCTCATGCTGGCTCTCGCCATCATCCTCGGCTTCGTCGCCGTTCTGGCCGCGATCAATGCGTTCGAGTTCGGCCGGGTTGACTGAGGCCTCTGACCGGGGCGTCGCCCTCGTCACCGGAGCGGGTCGCCGGATCGGTCGCGCCATCGCGTTGGAACTGGCGCGGGTCGGTTTCGACATCGCCGTGCACCATCGCGAGCCGCAGGGCGGCGGGGCCGCCGACGCCCAGGCGCTGATCGCCGACATACAGGCCCTGGGGCGGCGCGCCGCCGCCGTCACGGCCGACCTGTCGGATGAGGCCGCCGTGCGGACCGTCGTCCCGGCGGCGGTCCAGGCCCTGGGCCCCCTGACCCTGCTGGTCAACAATGCGTCGGTGTTTCAGGACGACCGCGTTGGCGGGCTGGAGCGCGGCCTGTGGGACCAGCATATGGAGACCAACCTGCGGGCACCGATCGTGCTGGCGGAGGCCTTTGCCGCCCAGGCCCCCGCCGGGTCCTCTATCGTCAACCTTCTGGACCAGAAGGTCGCCAAGCCCGATCCCCGATTCTTTTCCTACAGCCTGTCGCGGGCCGGCCTGTGGTGGGCGACGCGGACCCTGGCCCAGGCTCTGGCCCCGCACATCCGGGTCAATGGTGTGGCACCCGGCCCGACCCTGCCGTCGATTCACCAGACCCAGGCCGACTTCGATGCCGAGGCCGCAGGCACCCTCCTGCAAAAGCCCGGAAGTCCCGAGGCCGTGGCGAGCGCGGTACGGTGGCTTGTCGATGCCGACATGGTCACCGGCCAGATGATCGCCGTCGATGGCGGCCAGCACCTGGCCTGGCACACACCCGACATTGTGGAGTAACCCCCGCCCCATGGCTCCGTTTCCGACCGTGACCGCTTTTCCGAATGCCGACCTGCCGCGCCGCGAGGGGCTGATCGTCTTCGTGCGCGGATTGTCGATCCAGGCCGGAATCGGCATTCATGACCATGAACAGGGGCGGTTCCAGACCCTGGTGATCGATGTCACCCTGGACCTGGGCCCGGCCCCGGTCGATCGTCTGTCCGATACCGTGAACTATGAGACGATTGCGGAGGCGGCCCGCGACATCGCGCGCTCCGGCCATGTCGGTCTGGTCGAGACCTTTGCCGAGCGCCTGGCCCTGGCTTGCCTTGACGATGTGCGGGTGCGCGCCGTGACGGTCCGGATCGAGAAACCGGGCGCCCTGGACGGGGCCGTCGCCCCCGGATGCGAACTGCGTTACGTGCGCTGACGGTTGCGCCGGAAAGGCCGGGCCGTCATTGTCGCCCCTGAGCAGGCTGCCCCGTCAGGGCAGGATGGAGCCGCGCCGCACGATGTCGATGGCCAAACCCGAACCCCAGGACGCCACCCCCGGCGTGGATCACGATCTGGACGATCTGGTCGGCTTCAGCACACCCGGATCGCTGGCTGGTGCGCCGGTGCGCGTGGCGGCCGAGCCCGTAGAGATCGACTATCCCCCGGAGACGCAGGCCGATCCCCTCGAGCACGAGCCGCTGGCCGCGGCACAAGAGGATCACGACCGGGCCGACTTCACCCTGTCCCCGCCGCCTGCGCCGAAGCTTGAGGCAGAGCCGGACACAGTGGCCACAAAGCCTGTCGTGTCGCCGCGCGAGCCTGAACCCGAATTGGATTTGCGCCCGGCCCCGACGGTGCCGACTGCCGCCGTACTGCCGGTGGTGGATGCCGACTTGAAACCGGGCTGGCGTGAACAGCTGCGCCAGGCCGAATCCACCATTGCGCCGGTCCAGACCATGGCGCGTCGCAAGACCGCGTCGATCGAGGGCATCATGGGTCTCTATTCCGTCTACGCGCTGATCCTGTTCTCCGTCCCGACGCTGGGCGTCTCGGCGGCGATCGGCCTGCTGGCCGTGTTCGGACGCGAGGGCCCCAGCGACCCGGTGGCCCGAAGCCATTTCATCTATCAGCAGCGCACCCTTTATGCCGCCGCCATCACGGCCCTGTTGGGCGTGATCCTGATCGTGATCGGCCTGGGGGTCTTCGTTCTTTTCGTTCTGGCCGTCTGGACCCTGGCCCGCGGTGCCTGGGGCGTCTGGCGGCTGAAGGCCGACCGGCCCATCGACAACCCCAGACACTGGCTGTTCTGACCCATGACCGACCTGCCTCCGTCCAGCCGACCGTCCTTCCAGTCGAACGATTCCGAAGGCAAGCCCGCCGCCCTGATCGCCTGGGGCCTGTATCTGCTGTCCCTGCCCAGCGCCAACACCCTGGTGCTGGTCGGACTGGTCGTGGCCTATGCCACGCGCGGATCGGCGACGGGCGTGGCGCGTCAGCACCTGGATGCCCAGATCGCCCTGTTCTGGCAGACCTTCTGGTGGACGGTGGCCCTTTGGATCCTGATCGCAGTCAGCTTGGTCTTCTCGTTCGTTGCGATCGGGATCCCGTTCCTGATCCTGTTCGTCATCCTGTGGTTCCTCGTGACGGTGTGGTTCACGGTCAAGAGTGTGCTGGGGCTGCTGAACCTGCTGCAGGATCGCCCGGCCTGACGGGAACCGTTCGCCCGCCGCAGGCTTGGATCAGGACAGAAGCGGAGACGCAGTCATGACGGCCTTCACCGACGACACCGGGGCACAGCGCTTTCACCAGACCGAGCCGGATTCACAGGGCACCGAACGCCCCGTCTGGGCTGACTATGCGGTTCAGGGCGGCACGCGCATCATCTTGCATGTCGAGGCGGACGAGGCCCTGCGCGGCACCGGCGCGGCGGGCCGCTTCATGCAGGCCCTGGCTGACCACGCGCGAGCCGAAGGCCTGAAACTGGTCCCGCGATGCAGTTATGCCGTCGCCTGGCACCGCCGAAACACGGCCTATAACGACGTGCTGGCCTGATGCCGGCCCGCAGACCTCAGCCCGGGGTCCCGACCAGGGTGAAGGCCGCCCAATAGGCCGGGTGCCCCCAACGCCTTTCTGAGCGAACGGCCAGCATGGCCGCTTGGAGGCTCTTGGCCCGTGCTGCCGAATCATCGGGTGCCGCCGTGTCCAGTCCCGCAAAGGTGCCGGTGATCAGCGCCGTGGTGGCCAGGTCGGAGACCTCCCAGTGCGAGACCAGCACCGAACGGGCCCCGGCATAGAAAAAGGCGCGGGCCAGACCCGACAGCCCCTCGCCGCCCGGCCGCCCGTCTGACGCTGCCGTATTACAGGCCGACAGCACCACAAACTCGGCCCTCAGCCGCAGTTGCGCCGCCTCGGACGCCGTCAGATAGCCGTCGTCCGCCTCAGACGCCGTGGTCGGAGGCGTCAGGACCAGGCCCGGCTCCGCCACAGAGGCTCCGGCCATCAGTCCATGGGTGGAGAAGACCACGAAGCGCGCATTCGACAGGGCGGCGGTATCCGTCCGCCGAACGGCATCCTCGGTCGCCTCGGCCCCGGTACGAACCAGGCTGTTCGGATAGCGCCTGCCAAGAGCCGCCAGCTCGGCCCGCGATCCCGGCAGGTCCGGCAGGGCGCGCAGCACGGCCACATTGGCCAGCCGTCCCTCGCCCATGACCCTGTCAGCAGGCTCGGTCCCGCGCGAGCCGCGCACGGCCTGACCTGACAGCACCGGCGCGCCGAATGCGGCCAGCTGGATCCGCTCGGGCACTGCGGCGTCGGCTCTGGTCGGTTCGATCTTGCCCGGTGGGCAGCCGGGGTGACGGTCGGCGGAGGCGACGACCAGATGGCAGCGCAGGGCCTTCAGGCTCGACACCGACGGCAGGCTGGCCAGGGCATAGCGGTCGATCAGCCAGGACGCCCCGTCCAGCGCGTCCCGGTCGGTATCCAGGCCAGTGGACGGCTCGGTCATCAGCACCGCCAGGGGCAGGGTCGTCAGCGCGCCCGTGACCACGGTGATCAGCGTCGACTTGCCCTCGAACACACCCTCCACCGGCTGGATCAGCTCGGCGTAGAGACGGTGGGCGGTGGCGCGATCATAGGCAGGCACCGGGCGCCCCTCGAAGATCATGGGGTCGAACTCGGGCTCGTCACCACGCGCCGCGGCCGCCTGGGTCAGCGAGGCCCGCAGGCGCCCAACCGCCTCCGACATCGCCTTTTCGCCGAGGCCTGCCGCCCGAGCCCACTCGATCCGGTCCCTCGACACCCCCCAGACATAGGTGGCTTCCGGGTTGACCAGAACCAGCAGCAGGGCCTCGTCCGGTCCCAGCAACGCCTGCGTTTCCTCGACCGTCAGGGCGCGGGGGCGCGTCAACTCGGCATAGGCTGGAAACTGGACCGCGATCTGGGCGTCCAGGGCGCGCAGGCGTTCCAGGACACTGTCGTATTCGGCCCGGCTTTCGGCGCGACGACGCACGCCTTCCTCGCCGGCCAGGCCATAAAGACCCTCCAGTTCGCGCTCCAGTCGATCGCGGCGGCCGACCAGTCTCTCGCGATCCTCGGCCAGTTGGCCAAGCGCATCGTCCCCCGCAGCAAAGCGCGCAGAGACCTTGGCCAGGGCGTCGGCGGCGTCGGAGGCGATGGCCCATTGCGCGGCTTCGAATGCCTCGGCCCTGAGGGAGGCGGGCGTATCGTCGCGCACCGTGGCCACGGCGTCGCTCCGCAGCGTCAGGCCGAGCGTGACTGCGGCCATAGCCGCCGCCAGCACGCCTGCCAGAACTCGCCCCCTGCCCATACTCAGCCCCCCGTCATCCGGCCGTTCAGTTGCTCAGGATCTGGACCTTGGTCCAGACGTCGCCGCGGTTGATGATGTCGATCCGCACGGTACCGGCACGGGGCGGGACGACGGTGCAGACCGGGTAATGATCACCCGATCCGTCGCGGCAGATCACAGCCCCGCTGGCGTCGCGCATCGACAGATCGATATTGGTGTCGCCATCGCCGATGGCCGCGATCCGCAGGACCTCGCCTCCGCGAGCCTGAACATTGAAGCCATAGACAGCGCGCGCGCGCACCTCCTTGACGGTGAAGATCGGCCCCTCTCCGAACGAGGAGGAATCGACCCCCCGGCTGCCGTGCTCACGCACACGATCAATCGCGTCCAGCCACGCCGGCTGACCCAGGGACAGGGACGCGGCCTCGTCCAGCAGCCGGTCAGGCGTCAGAATGGGAGCCTCGCCCTCGCCGACCCGCACCGGCACCTCGCCCAACATCCGCGCCGCCAGGATCAGGGCTCCGGGATCGCCGCGTCGACGCCCCCAGGCGGCCAGCTCCGCCGCGGTGACGACCTGGCCGATCCCTACTGCCTCGGGCGACAGGGCCGACGGGTCCTGGACAGGGGCAGAGACCTCAACCGGGGAGGCGCCTGCAAGGGCCGCGATCAGCCCCAGCCCCAGCCCCAGTCGTCGCGCGCTCCTGCCCAGCTTGAATCCAGCCATCATCATCGTCCCGTCACGGCCCGACGCATACGGGCCCCCTGCAGCCGTTTCAGATCATCCGGCGCAATGGGGATACTGACCGAAGCTGACGGGGACCGCCAGCGCATCGCAGAACGCCGTCAGTCGGGGACCGCAGCCGCCAGGATGCGGCGATCGGTCCGGCTTTGAACCAGGATCACCACGGATTCGGTGTCCGCGGTGGTCGCAGGGAGATCGAACAAGGCCGGGCGGCCGGTCCAGTCGCCCAGGCGGATGATGCGGCGCACGACATTGACCTGTCGAACCGCCTTGCCCCGATTGTCACCCCCGCCCACCTGAACGACCTGGGACCCGGCGACATAGGTGACTGCGACCACATCGGCTCCACCGGCCGGGACGGTCCCGGACCCGACCCCGACCCGCTTTCCGTCCTGCCGAAACTCGATCTCGGGGGGATAGTCGCGGCGGGCGGCCTCCTCATCGACCGCCAGCGTCAGCTCGGCCTCGCGCGCGGCCGAGGCGACCCGGCGTCCGTCGATGATGACCTGGGGCGTCGACACGGCCCGCAGACGCAGGGCCTGCCCATAGGACTGCTGGCGGCGGGTAAACTCGGGCCGGGCAAAGGTGTCTGCCCAACCCAGATAGTCCCAATAGTCGACCGGATACGTCAGGGCGATCACGCCCGGCCGGGCGGACAGGGTCTCGAATACCCGATTGGCATCGGGACACCCGCTGCAGCCCTGAGCGGTGAACAACTCCACCACGACGGGTTCAGCAGGCGGCCCAGCGCGCCGACCAGGCTGGATCCCGTTCGTCTGGGCCGCCGATGCGGCAGCCAGCAGGCCCGCGATCAGGGCTGCCAGCGGTAAGATCATGGCCCTCGGCATCATGGGCAAACCTTAACGGCCCCATCGCTCGGCGCTGTTCATTTTCCCGTGAGGGCGGCGGCTTGTCCCCAGGCGTGCGGATGGACCGCCCCGATGCTTCGTCACCGGACGAAAGGGGCTTTACGCGTCAGGGTCCACCCGTTTCTATGCCGCCCTGTTCGAACGCTCGCGCCATGCTCTGGCCCGTGGGCGACAAGGGGGTTCTTCAATGACGACCGATCTTTCTCCAGGCTCCGGCCTCAGGATACTCGCCTGCGCCATGGCCCTGGCTGTTTCCGCCTGCGCGACCGGCGCGGCCGACAGCGAAGGCAGCGAGACCGCCCCTGCCCGTCAGGCCCGCGCCCTGCCCACCGGCATGGACGCCGCGACCAATCTGGACCCCTATCCTTCGACGTATCGCGGCCTGCCGCGCGAGAACATGGCGATCGTCGGAGGCACCGTCTTCACAGGCGCAGGCCAGCGGATCGAGAACGGCACCGTCGTGGTGACGGACGGCAAGGTCGCGGCGGTCGGCGACGCCTCCACCCCCATCCCGTCTGGGTATCGCGTCGTGAATGCCCAGGGCCGCTTCGTCACCCCCGGCATCATCGATGTCCACTCCCACCTCGGGGCCGGCCCGTCACCGGGCGTCCAGGGGAACAGCGACGTCAACGAGCCCACCAATCCGAACACGGCCCAGGTCTGGGTCGAACATTCCGTCTGGCCCCAGGACCCCGGCTTCAACGCCGCACGGGCGGGCGGGGTGACGACGCTTCACATCCTGCCCGGCTCGGCCAATCTGTTCGGCGGGCGCGGCGTGACACTGCGCAACGTGCCGTCCGTGACCATGCAGGGCATGAAGTTCCCGGGTGCCCCCTATACGATCAAGATGGCCTGCGGCGAGAACCCGTCGCGGGTGTATGGCGGCCGCAACAGCTCGCCGGCGACCGGCATGGGCAATATGGCAGGCTATCGCGCCGGCTTCATCGCGGCGCGCGACTACAAGGACAAATGGGACCGCTGGCGCGAGACCGGAGAGGGCACGCCCCCGACGCGCAATCTGCAGAACGACACCCTGGCCGGCGTGCTGGACGGTTCGATCCTGGTGCAGAACCACTGCTACCGCGCCGACGAGATGGCGCTGATGATCGATATGTCGCGTGAGTTCGGATACCGGATCACCACCTTCCACCATGCGACCGAGGCCTACAAACTGGCTCCCACCCTGGCGCGCGAAGGCATCTGCGCGGCCATGTGGACCGGCTGGTGGGGCTTCAAGATGGAATCGCTGGACGGGATCGAAGAGAACGTCGCCCTGGTCGATGCGGCCCAGGGATCCTGCGCCGTGGTCCACTCGGATGACGCCGAACTGATCCAGCGCCTGAACCAGGAAGCTGCCGCCGCCCTGTCGGCGGGCCGCCGCGCCGGTCTGGACATCTCCGAAGAGCACGCGATCAGCTGGATCACCCTGAACGCCGCAAAGGCCATCGGCATCGAAGATCAGACCGGCTCGCTGGAAGTCGGCAAGCGCGCCGACGTGGTGATCTGGAGCGCCAATCCCTTCAGCGTCTATGCCCGCGCCGATCAGGTCTTCATCGACGGCGGACTGGCCTTCGACCGCTTCGATCCGGCCTATCAGCCGCTTTCCGACTTTGAACTGGGCCAACCCGGCTATGGCCAGGACGCCGCCGCCACCCGCCAGGGAGCCCGCTGATGAAAACCGCATCCCTGTCGATCAAGGGCCTTCTGGCCGTCGCCGCCCTTGCGCTGGCGACACCCGCCGTCTCTCAGGAAACGACCGCAATCACCGGCGGCCGCGTGCTGACCGGCACCTCGGTCATCGAGAACGGCACCGTCGTCATCCGGGGGGGCCGCATCGTCTCGGTCGGCACCGGTGCCGCGCCGGCTGGTGCCCGCGTCATCGATGCCACCGGCAGGGTCGTGGCCCCCGGCTTTGTCGCCGTGGACTCCGGTCTTGGCGGGTCGGAGGTCTCTTCCGTTCGGGGTTCGGACGACCTGTCAAACGCCTCCAACACCCTCAGCGCCGCCTTTGACGTGTCATGGGGACTGGACCCGTGGTCCATGACCCTGCCGGTTGCACGCCTGGGCGGCGTGACCCGCGCCATCGTCGTGCCGAACCATCCCGGTTCGTCGGGCGGCCATGCCCATGAGCAGGAAGACATGGCCGGGGCAGGTGACGGCGGCTATCACACACCCGGCCTGTTCGCGGGCCAGGCCTCCATCATCCACCTGGGTCCCGACACCCGCAACGGCGGCACCGAGATCGTGGTCCAGTCGCGGGTCGCCATGGTCGCCCCGTTTGGCGAGGCCGGGGCCAATGTCGCGGGCGGTGCGCGCGGAGCCGAGTTCGTCCTGTTCCGCGAGACCATGGCCGAGGTCCGCCTCTATGCCCGCAATCGGTCGGCCTATGACCGTGCCGGTCTGCGCGATCTGTCGCTGTCGCGGGCCGATCTGGAGGCCCTGGTCCCCGTCGCCGAGGGCCGGATGCCGCTGATCGTCACGGTTCACCGGGCGTCGGACATTCTTCAGGTGCTGCGCCTGGCCCGCGAGGAAGGCATCAAGGTCATTCTGGATGGGGCTGAAGAGGGATGGCTGGTCGCGGACCAGATCGCCGCCGCCAATGTGCCGGTCCTGCTGAACCCGATCACCAACCTGCCCGGCAATTTCGAACGCCGTGCCGCCCGCATGCAGAATGCCGCGGCGCTGGAGACGGCGGGCGTCCTGATCGCCATCAAGGGCAATGAGGGTTCGGTCCACCGTGCGCGCGAGACCCGCTACAACGCCGGAAATGCCGTCTCGCACGGCCTGTCCTATCCGGCGGCGATCGCGGCCATCACGGTGAACCCGGCGCGCATTTTCGGCATGGAAGGCCGGTTCGGCGGCCTGGTGGCCGGCGCGGAGGCCGACGTCGTGGTCTGGTCCGGCGATCCGCTGGAGCCACTGTCCCAGCCCGTCGCCATCTTCATCCAGGGCCGCGAACAGCCCCTGACCAGCCGGCCCCTGCTGCTGCGCGACCGCTACCGCGATGGTGGCGAGGGGGCGATGCCTCCGGCCTATTCGAGGTAGGGGCTTGGGCTTCTCCCTCCTCCTGCGGGGGAGGGAGAGGTATAAGCCGCCCCATGCCCACCCGCCTGTTCATCGACGCCGACGCCTGCCCGGTAAAGGACGAGGTCTATCGCGTCGCCGCGCGATACGGCCTGCACGTCTTTGTGGTGTCCAACAGCTGGATCAACACACCCCGCCAATCCTGGATCGAACAGGTGGTCGTCGATGCGGGCCCGGACATTGCCGACGACTGGATCGCGGAGCGGGCCGGGCTTGGCGATGTGGTCATCACAGCCGACATCCCCCTGGCTGACCGCTGCCTGAAAGCCGGGGCCCTGGCGCTGAAATCGAACGGCCGGTTCTTTACCCCCGATTCCATCGGCTCGGCCCTGGCCGGGCGGATGGTCGGCGAACATCTGCGATCCATGGGGGTCGCCACCTCGGGCCCGCCTCCGTTCGGCCCGCGCGACCGATCCAACTTCCTTCAGGCGCTGGACCAGGCCGTGGTCAAGGCGCGCAGGACCGCGCCATGACGGTGATTCCCGAAACGGAGCTGGAGTTTCGCTACTTCCGCGCGGGCGGGCCTGGCGGCCAGAACGTCAACAAGGTCTCGACCGCGGTCCAGATGCGGTTCGACGCTCTGAACTCTCCCTCGCTGAACGAAGGCACGCGCCAGCGGCTGATGAAGGCGGCGGGTTCGCGCCTGACGCAGGACGGGGTCATCCTGATCACGGCCGTCCGCTATCGCACTCAGGAAAGGAACCGCCAGGACGCCATCGAACGCCTTCAAGCCCTGGTCGATCAGGCCGCGATTGCGCCGATCCGGCGCGTGGCCACCCGCCCCACCAGGGCGTCGAAGGAACGAAGACTGGTTGCCAAGTCGCACCGGTCCAGCATCAAGAGCGGACGGGGCCGGCCACCCCCGGAATAGCGACTATTCCGGGCTCACCGGCGTTTCGCGGAACAGGAAGACGCCAATCTTTCCAGCGGCGTCCAGACCGATGATCCACTGGGTGTCGCCCGCCTCGAAACGGGCGCGGTAAAGGTCGGCACCGTTCTGGGCGCCGACGAAGGTGACCGCTGTCAGGGCCCCCATGTTTTCGACCATCTCGGACAAAGCCGCGCCCTGTCCCTGGCGCATCGTCTCGCCAACACCGGGGGTGAAGACCGAATAGTCGATGCCGTCCGCCTGCGCCGCAGCGATCACGCCGCGCAGCGCCGGCTCCGTCCGGGGATCCGCCACCTCGGTCGGCACAGGCGCAGCAGGCGCGGGTTGAGCCGCCGAGACGGCACGCGCGGGTTGATCGAAGCTGTTGGGCAGGCGTGCGGCCGCCACGCCGTCCTGGGCGACGGCCGAGCCGGCGAGCGCGACGAACAGGCTTGCGGCGATCAAACCGGCGGGAATGCGAGCAGACATGGCGGGACTCTCCGGAACAGTCAGGAGAGAATGCCGGGCCAAAGCGACAGAACAAGGGCAGCAGCAGACATCACGGCTCCCAGGGTCGCAGCCGCGACCAACCAGACCGGGGTCACCGTCTCTCGCACAATGACCGTTTCCACGACCGGCGGGTTCTGCACCAGATGCGACGCGGCCCGAGCGGTGGTCAGGACATCGGCCAGCACATCCCGCACCTGGGCGGCGGGGCCCAGTTCGCGCCGGATCCACTGTTCGACCACCGGCTGGGCGGCGGACCACAGGTCGTGATCCGGGTTCAGCCGCCGCGCCACGCCCTCGACCGAGACCATCGTCTTCTGCAGCAGGATCAGTTCGGGACGCAGATGCATGTCGAACAGTGCGGTGATCTCGAACAGCTGACCCAGCAGGCGTCCCATGGAGACCTGCGAGGCGGCCTTGCCGATCACGGGCTCGCCCACCGCCCGCAGGGCCTGGGAAAAGACCTGCACCGAATGGCGCGGCGGCACATAGCCGGCTTCGAAATGCACCCGCGCGATCCGGTCGTAGTCGCGGCTCAGGAAGCCCCAGAGGATCTCGGCCAGATACCTCCGCTCGGCCTTGCCCAGCCGCCCGACGATGCCGAAATCGACCGCCATCACCTCGGCCGGGGCGCTGGCGAACAGATTGCCCTCGTGCAGGTCGGCGTGGAACACCCCGTGATCCAGAGCCTGGCTCAGGAAGGACCGCACGACATTGTCGGCCAGGGCATTCTTGTCCAATCCCGGCTGTTCGGCGGACGCCGGGTCGGTCATGGCGATCCCCGTCGCCCATTCCAGCGTCAGGACACGCTTGCCGACACCATCCCAGACCACTGCCGGCGCCGACATATGTCCGCCGCCGCCGCTGACTGGGCGGGACAGCACATCCTTCATTTCCGAAGCTGCAGCCGCCTCCAGCCGCATGTCCAGTTCCAGCATCATCGACTGGGCAATGGTCTCGACGAAGGCCATCGGCTCCAACCGCCGCACCACCGGCACCAGCCGGTGCGCCAGCCGCGCCCCCAGCCGCATCGCATCCAGCCCGCTGGCCACGCGCCGTTCGACACCGGGCCGCAGGATCTTGACCGCCACCTTGCGTCCATCCGCCAGCCAGGCCGGGTGCGCCTGAGCCAGGGAGGCCGCAGCCACAGGGTCGCCGAAATCGGTGAACAGGCTATCGACCGGCCGCCCGAGTGAGCGCTCGACCTCAGCGCGGGCCAGCTCGGTGGAGAACGGCGGCAGGGCATCCTTCAGACGACCCAGGTCGCGCGCAAACTCGATGCCGAAGATATCCGCCCGCGTTGCCAGGACCTGACCCAGCTTTACCGCCACGGGGCCCAGGTGTTCGAACGCCTTGCCCAAGCGCTGGCCGGGCCGACCGGCGCGCCCCTCGGGTCCGGCAAAGGCGTGCAGCAGATGGGCGATCGGCCGGGCCCAGGCGGGCAGGATCGGCGTGATCTCGCGCGGGGCCAGGGCATCGTGCCGGGCGAGCACGACCAGCCAGCCGATCAGCCTTGCCGCCGCGCCGAGCGGATCGCGAACAGGCTGGGCTGCCGGTGCCTGCGGCGGGACCAGGGGATGCAGGCGGCCGGTCAGATCGCCCACCCGTGATGGATGGCCGCGATCCCGCCGGACAGGTTGGTCACACTGACACGGCTGAATCCGGCGGTTTCGATCATGGCCTTGAACGTCGCCTGTTCGGGAAAGCGGCGGATGCTTTCGACCAGGTATTGATAGCTGTCGCGATCACCCGCCACCCAGCCGCCGATGCGCGGGATGGCGTTGAAGGACCAGGCGTCATAAGCCTTCCTCAAAGCGCCCGTCGTGGGGCGCGAGAACTCCAGGCACAGGAACCGGCCGCCCGGCTTCAGCACCCGGCGCGCCTCGGCCAGGGCCTGGGAAATGTCGGCCACATTGCGGATGCCGAAGCTGATCGAATAGGCATCGACCGAGGCGTCGGGCAGAGGCAGGGCCATGGCGTCGCCGACCGTCCAGGTCATCTCCGGCTCGCCCCCTTTGGCCACGCCCGCCAGGATCATCTCGGCGTTGTAGTCCAGCACGATGACCCGGGCGTCCTCACCGCCGCGGCGCTGCTGGGCCGCGCGCGCCATCTTCGAATAGCGGCGTGCCATGTCGCCGGTGCCGCCCGCGACGTCCAGGATCACCTCGCCGGGCCGGGGATTGAGGCGAGCCGCCGCCGCATCCTTCCACAGACGGTGCACGCCACCGCTCATCAGGTCGTTCATCAGGTCGTAGCTGGAGGCCACGCTGTCGAACACGCCGCGCACCAGGCGCACCTTTTCGCCCGCCTCCACGTCGCGGAAGCCAAAGGTCGAGGTCTTGCCCGCGGGCAAATCGGAAGGCGGCGCAGCGTCGGTCATCTTTGCGCTTTAGCGGGTCGCGAGGCTGGCGTCACCGGGCTGCGTCGTCGCGGCTCTTTGCGACACTTGCGGCTATCGGCCGTGACGGGGACGAGGCACGCCCAGATCCTTCATCACGCCCCGCATCATGGCATAGCAACCGCAGGCCGCCCCCTCCAAAGCCTTGCGGTCGAGGACCTCCACCCAGCCGCGCCCGCGCTTGATCAGGCGTCGCCCTTCCAGTTCGGCCCCGACCTCCGACACCGTGGCGCGCCGCACACCGAGCATGCCCGCGATATCCTGCTGAGTCAGGTTGAAGCGATCTTCATCGGCCCGGTCGTGCAAGGTCAGCAACCACCGGGCCAGACGCTCGTCCAGCTTGTGCTGCGCATTGCAGGCGGCTGTCTGCTGAACCTGGGCGAACAGGCTTTCGGTGAATTTGGCGAGAGCCATCCGCATGGGCTCGCTCTTTTCCAGGGCGGCCGAGAAGATATCGGCCGGGCAGCAGGCCGCGACACCCTCCAGCTGGGACACCGCACGGCTGGCCGCCCGCGCGTTCAACGGCCCACAGGTCACGCCCACCAGACCCTCGCGCCCGATGGCCGCCGTCTCGACCATGCGGTCATCGGGCAGCACCGTCATCAGCGAGACCACGCCGCGCATCGGAAACCAGACCTCGTCGACCGCCTCGCCGGCGTCGTAAAGCATCTGGCCCGCAGCAAAGGCCTTCTCGCTGAGGTGCGGCTCGATCCGTTTACGATCGGCAGGCTCCAGTTGGGAAATCCACAGATTGTCCATGACGAGGCTCTTTTGCGAACGGCGACGCTTGGTAACGCCAGAGCTTGTGCCGTGTTCCAGGCCCGGTCGCAGTTGCCGCTGCGTGACCTTGTAGGGGTGCCGACACCGCGATAGGCAGGGTCAGGGACAAGAGGAAAACGCCATGGCACAAACGCCGCTCGACCTGGACCAGGTTCTGGCCGATCTGCCGCAATGGCGCGCTCATGCCGGAGACCGCACGGCGATCGAACGGTCATTGCGCTTTGCCGATTTCAACGCCGCCTTCGGCTTCATGACGCGCGTGGCCCTGCTGGCCGAGACCATTGATCACCATCCCGAATGGTCCAATGTCTACAATCGCGTCGACATCCTGCTGACCACCCATGACGCGGGCGGTCTGACCGAGCGGGACGTGCGGATGGCCCGCTTCATCGACGACATCGCCTCCAGCCAGGGAACCCAATCATGAGCATCGCACGTAAGGGACGGGTCGAGGGCAAGACGGCCTTGATCACCGGGGCCGCCGGGGGCCTGGGTCAGGCCATGGCCTGGATGCTGGCCCGCGAAGGCGCAAAGGTCGCCGTCACCGATATGGATTTGGCCGGTGCAGAGGCCTTGGCCGCCGCCATCAATGCCGAAATTGCCGGCAGCGCCTTCGCCTTTGCCCAGGACGTGACGGACGAAGGTCAGTGGGCAAGTGTGGTCGAGGCGGCGGTCCAGGCCATGGGCGGCCTGTCCATCCTGATCAACAATGCCGGCATCGGCGGCCAGTTCGTCTGGGCCGAACAGGACTCGCTCGAGAACTGGCGCACGGTCCAGGCGGTCAATATCGAGAGCATCATGCTGGGCTGCAAATACGCCCTGCCGCACCTGCGCGCGTCGGGCGCAGGCTCGATCGTCAACATCTCGTCGGTGGCGGGGCTGGCGGCGGCGCCCGGCATGGGGGCCTATAACGCCACCAAGGCGGCCGTCTGGATGTACACCAAGACCGTCGCCCTGGAATGCGCCAAGGCCGAGTGGAACGTGCGTGCCAACTCGGTCCATCCGGTCTTCATCAAGACCCCGATCCTGGACCCCTTCATCGCCATGGCCGGCGGCGACGAGGACAGGGCGCACGAGCGGCTGGCACGCGGCATCCCCCTGAAGCGGATCGGCGAACCGGACGACGTCGCCTATTGCGTCCTCTACCTGGCCTCGGACGAAAGCAAATTCGTCACCGGCTCCGAGTTCAAGATCGACGGCGGCATGCTGGCTCAGTGAGGCTGGTTCGCCAACATCCAAGCCGTACAGCCGACAAAAAAGATGATGAAGAACAGATACTCGCGCGGCTTCAGGTCGCGCGGATGCCGACGTTTGCCTGGTTCGTCCATCGCTACCTCCAAGCCCTAAAATGCTTGCTCAGCTTCAGCCCCTGTCGCTGATAGTGGCTGCCGCCCTCACCATACAGGCGGTCGGGCCGCATCGTCAGGGGCTCATAGACCAGACGCGCGACGATCTGGCCGTGTTCCAGCAAAAAGGGCGTGTCGTGCGTCCGCACCTCCAGCACCCCCTTTGATCCTGCTCCATGAGCCTCGTCCGTGCCGAAGCCGGGGTCGAAGAAGCCGGCGTAATGCACCCGGAACTCGCCCACCGACGGGTCGATCGGCGTCATCTCGGCCGCCTGCATGACCGGAATCTCAACCGCCTCGCGTGAGGCCAGGATGTAGAATTCGCCCGGATCCAGCAGCAGCTCGCCCTTCGGGGCCGACAGCGGTTCCCAGAAGTCGCGCGGATCGTGGCCGTCGATCCTGTCCAGATCGACCACGCCTGCATGACGCCGCCCCCGGAAGCCGACGATGCCCCCTTCGCCGCTATCCAGGTCGACCCCGACGCTGCGGGTCTCCAGGCGCGGCGGTTCGCCCGCCTTCAGCCGCAGCTGATTCAGCCGCGTTCCCGGCCGGACCAGGATGGAAAAGGTCTGGGGCGCGATCTCCAGATACAGCGGCCCCTCATAGCCCGCGTCCACATCGTCGAACGCCGCGCCCCGGTCGGTCAGCAAACGCACGAAGACGTCCACCCGCCCGGTCGAGCTCTTGGGATTGGCGCGCGCGATCAGGCCGGGCGGCAGGCTGAGCCGCTCCTGAAGCCGGGCGATATAGACGCAGCCCTTTTCCAGCACATAGCCGCCCGACAGATCGATCGGGTGCATGGAGACGTCGGCGATCCGGTCCTCGACCTTGCGCTGACCGGGCAGGAAGCTGGCCCGCACCCGCCAGGCCCGGTCGGACAGGCGCAGGTCCAGGCTGGCGGGCTGCACCTGATCGGTGTCGAACGGGGTGTCGGACGCGATCGCGCCCGTGGCGATCAGGGTCTCGATGGACTGGCAGGGCAGGATGCCCGAAACGGAGGATTCGAAGGCTTGCATGACCCCGACATACACGGTTTTGAACGCCGTCTCCCCTGTCTGAAGGCCTCAACCTCTCGCGACGCGCGACGCCGCTTGAACCGACCCGCCATTGGGACGAGGGTACGCCCATGCATGACACCCCCGCCTATGTCGCCGAAACCTCAGGCATCGTCGTCCGCGTCCGGCCCAGCTTCCTGGCTGGCCAGTCGGCGCCGGAGGACGGCCGCTGGGTCTGGGCCTATCAGATCGAGATCGAAAACCGCGGCGACCGCCCGGTCCAGCTGATCGCCCGTCGCTGGCTGATCACCGATGCCCTGGGCCGGGTTGAAGAAGTGCGCGGCCCCGGCGTGGTCGGCGAGCAGCCGGTGATCCAGCCGGGTGATCGCTATGCCTATGCTTCTGGCTGTCCGCTGACGACGCCCTCAGGCTCCATGGTCGGCGGCTATACGATGACGGATGAAGCGGGGCACACCTTCGAGGCCGAAATCCCGGCCTTTAGCCTGGATGTGCCGGGAGCGCGGCGGGTCCTGAACTAGGGTCCCGGCGAACGGGGCTGCACCACCCCGAATGACCTCAGCCCCGCCGCGCTCCCCGCAAGGGGTGAGCCCGGCGGGGAGGCGCTAAGTCCTTTGCGGGCATCCATTGGTGATCGTGGGCTACCGCGCTTGGCGCCCTAGATGTAGCGCCGCAGCGAACGGGCCAGTTCGGAAGCACCGTCCTTGGCGCCGCGACGGACCTGGGGCTGATAGGCGACGCGGGCGTGTTCGACGCAATAGACGCCTTCGGAGGCGCGCCGACCGCAGAAGCTGAACTCGGTCGAGGACGGGTCACCGATCGGCCATTTGCACATGTGTGCCCCTAGCGTCAGCACCGTGGCGGTGCCCGGCAGATCAGGCGCGGGGGCCGGTTCGTGCACCACGGGGACGGCCGGGCGCGGCTGGGCCGCCTCGATCCGGCGCGGAGCCGAAGGCTGGGCCATCACCGGAGCCTGGGCGGGACGCGGGCGCGCCGGGCGGAAGTTCGTGCGTGCCGGCTGCGACGGAGCGGCCCGGCCCGACAGACCCAGGCGGTGCACCTTGCCGATCACGGCATTGCGGGTCACGCCGCCGCCCAGCTGCTTGGCGATCTGGCTGGCCGACTGGCCTTCCAGCCAAAGCTTCTTCAGCGCGCCGACGCGGTCTTCGGTCCAGCCCAGGTTCACGACACCCTCCGTCAGCGATTGATTCAACATTTGGGGCCGGGCGACTGGTTAGCGGCCTCGAACCCACAACTAATCGTAAAGCACTCCTTAACGGACGCAATATGTGCGAATCAGATCGTCCACAGAAACCACATCTTGAATCAGCGTTCGCTCGGTGAGCCGATAGGGTGCCCCCGACCCTTGCGCGCAGGCCCGCGACCGCGCATTTGCGCGGGATGACCGATCTCGCCTCTCAAAGCCCCGAAGCCCTGCCCCAGCCGCGTCGCTACGACGGCGTCAACTGGATCGGCGTGCGAACCCTCTACATGCGCGAGGTGCGGCGCTTCTGGAAGGTCGGGGCCCAGACCATAGCCGGTCCGGTGGTGACGACCCTGCTCTACATGCTGGTGTTCGTGGTCGCCCTTCAGGGCGCGCGGCCGCCGCTGCACGGCACGCCGTTCGGAGAGTTCGTCGCGCCGGGCCTGATCATGATGGCCATTCTGAACAATGCCTTCGCCAATGCCTCGTCCAGCCTGATCCAGGCCAAGGTCATGGGCACGGCCACCGACTTCCTGACCCCACCGCTCAGCCCGCTGGAACTGACGGTCGGCTTTTCGCTGGGGGCTGCGACCCGGGGCCTCGTGGTCGGGCTGGTGACGGCCTTGTGTGTCGCGCCCTTCGCGCGGCTGGGCCTGGCCAATCTGGCCCTGATCGTGTGGTTCGGCCTGATCGCCTCGCTGCTGATGGGGATGTTGGGGGTTCTGGCCGGGCTGTGGGCGCAGAAATTCGATCAGCTGGCGGCGGTCCAGAACTTCGTCATCATGCCGATGACCTTCCTGTCCGGGACCTTCTATCTGGTCGACAACCTGCCCGAGCCCTTCGCCACCATCAGCCACTGGAACCCGATCTTCTATCTGATCGACGGCTTCCGCGCCGGCTTCATCGGCCAGGCCGAGGGGTCGCTGCTGATCGGCGTCGTCCTCAGCGGCGTCCTGACCCTGGCCATGGCCACCGCCTGCTGGCTGGTCTTCCGGTCGGGCTGGCGCCTGAAGAGCTGATGCCCGCAGAGTGTTGACTCACCCTGCCCCTCGCCTGACAAGGCAAGTACCCTTTCCCTTGGCGGTCCCGGCGCAGTCCAGCGGCGGGGCCGTCTGACTTTTACGGAGACCGACCGTGTCCACCGAACACCTGATGGGCGTCTACAACCGTGCACCGCTGGAGGTCGAGCGCGGTCAGGGTGCGCGTCTGTGGGCGGCGGACGGGACCGAGTACCTGGACTGCGTCATGGGCATTTCGACCAATGCCCTGGGCCATGCCCATCCGGCCCTGGTTCAGGCGGTCAAGGATCAGGCTGAAAAGCTGTGGCACGTCTCCAACATCTTCCGCATCCCTGGCCAGGAGGCCCTGGCCGACCGGCTGTGCGAGACCAGCTTTGCCGATGTCGTCTTCTTCACCAACTCGGGCACCGAGGCGGTCGAATGCGCGATCAAGACCGCACGCAAGCATTTCTCGGCCAAGGGCCAGCCCGAACGCATCGACATCTATGGCTTTGACGGCAGCTTCCACGGCCGGACCTACGGGGCCATCAACGCCGCGGCCAACCCCAGCTATACCAACGGCTTTGGCCCCCCGATGGAGGGCTTCCACCAGCTGACCTTCGGCGATCACGAGGCTCTGAAGGCCGCGATCGCCAGCCCGACCACCGCCGCCATCATCGTCGAGCCGGTTCAGGGCGAGGGCGGATGCCGCGCCATTCCCGAGGTCTGCCTGCGCGGCCTGCGCCAGTTGTGCGACGAGCACGGCGTCCTGATCATCTTCGACGAGGTCCAGTGCGGCATGGGCCGTACCGGCAAGCTGTGGGCCCACGAGTGGGGCGGCATGACCCCGGACATCATGGCCATCGCCAAGGCCCTGGGCGGCGGCTTCCCCATCGGGGCCTGCCTGGCCACCACCGAGGCGGCCAGCGGCATGGTCGTGGGCGTCCACGGCTCGACCTTCGGGGGCAACCCCCTGGCCATGGCCGTCGGCCTGGCCGCCTTCAACGAGATCGCCAGCGCAGCGACCCTGAACAATGTCAACGAGGTCGCCGGCTATCTGAAGCAGCAGCTCAGCGGGCTGAAGGACCGCTATCCCGACGTCATCGTCGAGGTGCGCGGCAAAGGGCTGTTGATGGGGGTCAAGCTGATCCCGAACAACCGCGAGTTCATGGGCTGGGCCCGCGATGAAGCGCAGCTGCTGGTGGCCGGGGGCGGCGACAATCTGGTCCGCATCCTGCCGCCGCTGAACCTGACCCTGGACGAGGCCCGCGAGGTCGTGGAACGGTTCGAAAAGGCCTGCGAGTTCGCGCGCGGCAAACTGGTAGCGTGACGATGGTCCGCCACTTCCTCGACATTCATCGGCTGGAAGCGGCCGATCTGCGTGCCATTCTCGACGACGGCCATGCCCGCAAGGCCGCCCGCAAGGGCCGCCCCATGGGCTGGGTCGATGCCGACGCCCCGGCCAGAGACCGCGTCCTGGCCATGATCTTCGAGAAGAACTCGACCCGCACCCGCTTCAGCTTCGATGCCGCTATCCGCCAGCTGGGCGGGTCCGGCATCATCGCCAATGCCGGCGACATGCAGCTGGGCCGGGGCGAGCCGGTCGAGGATACCGCCCGGGTGCTGTCACGCATGGTGGACGCGGTGATGATCCGCGCCAATGTCCATGAGGACGTCGAGCATTTCGCGCGGGTCTCGACCGTGCCGGTCATCAACGGCCTGACCGATCGCAGCCATCCGTGCCAGATTCTGGCCGACCTGATGACGATCGAGGAGCATCGCGGACCGATCGCCGGAAAGACGATCGCCTGGGTCGGCGACGGCAACAACGTCTGCGCCAGCTTCATGCACGCGGCGCCGAAGTTCGGCTTTCACCTGAATGTCGCCTGCCCCGCCGAATACCATCCGGACCTGGTGGATCTGCAACGCGGCGGAAGCGCCGTGTCCTTGACGGCCGACCCGCGCGAGGCCGTGGCGGGGGCGGATGTGGTCGTGACCGACACCTGGGTCTCCATGGGTGACGGCGACTATGAGGCCCGGCTTGAGGCCTTCGATGGCTATACGGTCGATCAGGCCCTGATGGATCTGGCCGCCCCCGGTGCCGCCTTCCTGCACTGTCTGCCCGCCCATCGCGGCGAGGAAGTCACCGACGGCGTCATCGACGGCCCCGCCTCCCTCGTCTGGGACGAGGCCGAGAACCGGATCCACGCCCAGAAGGCCGTCCTGGCCTGGTGCTTCGCAGGCTGATCAGAGAGGGACTGCCCACCGGAGCGGGCAGTCCCGGATCCGACTACTGCAGATTTACGTCCGCCACGCCGCCTACGTCGGGGACGGTCTTGGTCAGGTTGGCCTTGGCGACCTCATACAGGAACTTGACCGGGCCCTGTTTGGACACCCAGATTCGGCCGTCGTCGGCGTCGAAGCGCAGGATGGTCAGGTGCGGATCGTCCTTGCCCTCGGGGTACCAGGCCGCCACGACGGGGTTCCAGAATTTGTCGATGATCTGACGGTCCGGGCCATGGACGGACAGGGTGCCGTGGATGCAGGCCCAGACCTCCTGGTCCTTGGAGCCATAGGTGAACATGGCCGACTGATCCGGAACGGCGGCGTCTTTGGCCAGGTCGGTGTCGTCGCGGGTGAAGAACCAGATCGTGCCGGTTTCTTCCTCACGATAGGCGGTCATCGGCTGGCTGTGATAGCCGGGCTGGTCCAGGCCGAGCATGCCGGTGTTGGACGACTTCAGATGCTTCCAGAACTCGGCTTCGGCATCGGCGGGGGACAGGACCTTGTCGGCCATGGGGGCATCTCCTGATGGGGTGTGTCTCCTATCCGGAATGGGCTTGGGCCTCGGCGGTTCCTCAATCTCTGTGCAGCTGAACCAGCTGGACCAGAAGGCCGCCAAGGCGCGCATCACGCAGAAAGACCCAGTCGGCGCGCGGTGCCGATCCCTCGCCCAGGACCTCCACGCCCGCGGCGATCATGCGGGCGCGTTCTGCATCCAGGTCGTCGACCTGAAACGCGAGGTGCGACATCCCCTCGCGATCGCCGAACACCTGGGCGTCAATCGTCGGGCCTGACACCGTCTGGACCATCTCCAGCTCGACGCCATCACCCGTCCGCCCATGAGTGACCAGACTGACATGGTCCGGGCCGCTGTCGGGGTCCGGCAGATCGTGCCGGACAGGCGGCTCCCAGTGGATGCCGAACAGCGTGCGCCAGACTGCGGTCGTCATCTCAAGGTCGCGGACGGCGAAGCCGACATGCAGCAGTCTCATCGCCATCGACCGTCTCCGCTCAGTGTTTGTAATCCTTGCCGCCCGGATAGCCGCCGCCGCCGTGGGCGAGGTCAAGCGCGGCATAGTCGATGGGACCGGCCGGAGTGCGCGGCAACGCGTCCACAAACACCACCCACCGCGGCTTCTTGTAGGAGGCGATGCGCGCCCGGCAGTGTTCGATCAGTTCGGCCTCGTCCACCGTTTGGCCCGGCCGGGTGACGACGATGGCCTTCACACTCTGAATCCATCGGGGATCGGGCACGCCGATGACGGCGGCATCGGCCACTGCCGGATGACTCTTCAGACAGCCTTCCACCTCGGCCGGATAGATGTTCTCGACCCCCGACTTGATCATCTGGACCTTGGGCCCGACGAAATTGATTGAACCGTCCGCCTCGCGCCGGCCGAGGTCGTTGGTCATCCACCACCCGAAGCGGGTGCGGTGGGCGTTCAACTCGGGCCGGTTCCAGTAGCCCAGGCCGACGATGGGGCCGCGCACGCCGATCTCGCCGACCTCGCCGTCAGGCACTTCCTGGCCGTCCTCGTCGAAGATACGGTTGACGGCAACGGGGCTGGACCGGCCGAAGATGCTGATCGCCTTGCGGTCGTAGTGAGCCCAGGTCGACAGCCCGCCAACCTCGGTCTGGCCATAGCCCATCATCGAATACTGGTCGCTGGGCATGGCGGCGGAGCGGAAGTGCGTCAGGTCATAGCGCCCGTCGGCGTTGAAGGCGGTCAGTTCCTCGATCGTCTTGGGCACGAGGAAGGCCAGACTGCATTTCTCGGCATGGAGAGCCTCGGCGATCACCGCCACCTCGGTGCGTCGGATCATCACATTGGCCCCGCCGGCGTGGAATACGCCCAGGGTGACCATCAGGGTCCCGATGTGGAAATGCGGCCCTGAATTCAGGAAGATGGTGTCTGCGGTCAGCCCCTGAACCAGCATGATGTTGACGTTCTGGGCCATGATGCCCGACTGCGTCGTGATCGCCCCGTTCGGCCGCCCTCCGAAGGCAGCGGTATAGATGATCAGGGTCCCGGCATGGACGTCGATGGGACGATCCTTGCGCGCCGGATCGGCCCCTTCCAGCAGGGCCTCATAGCCGTCGGGACCGGCATCGTCGAAATGGATCCAGGTGCCCCCTTTCCACTGGGCCAGCTCACGCGCGCCGCGCACGGCCTCGCCGATCTCACCCTCGTGCCACAGCAGGACCTGAGGCTTCAGGTCGTCGATGACAAAGGCGATCTCCTCGGCCGACTGGCGCCAGTTCAGCGGACAGAACATGGCCCCCAGGCTGGCGCAGGCCAGGATCCCCTCCAGGACAGCCAGGGAGTTCTGGCCCAGCCAAAGAACCCGTTCACCCGGCCCGACGCCCAGCCCTTCCCACAGATTGGCCAGCCGGTTCACCCGGTCCTCCAGGTCGGCATAGGTATAGCGCCGTCCCTCCTGAACCAGGGCCGTTCGGTTCGGATAGGACCGGCGATGCTCCTGAACAACGTCCAGCAGCGTCAGGGTGTGAAGGGCGTCGGACATGGGCGTGAACTCAATAGGGCGCGAACTCAGCGGGGCTTGAAGACGGGGGCGATCCGGCCGTCGTGAAGCGGGCGGAAGTCGACCTGGACCGGCAGGCCGCAGGCCAGGGCCTCGGGCGGGCAATCCACGAGGTGGGCGAACATGGCAAAGCCCTCGGGCAGGTCGATCGCCGCCAGCACATAGGGGGCGGCCATGCCCGGCTGGGGCGCACGGTGGATGGTGGTGTAGCTGTAGACTTCGCCCTGACCTGCGACGGGGCTCCAGGTCCAGTTCAGCGAGAAACAGTGGGTGCAGGCGATCTCGGGGGCGAAGAAGAACCGCCCGCAGTCGTCGCATTTCGGCGCAGTCAGACGCCCTTGGGACGCCGCCTCCCAATAGGGTCGCGACAGGTCGGTGACGGGAAAGTCGAACGCGGTCTGGCTCACGATCAGCGCCCTCCGGTCAGGATCAGGGTTTCCAGATGCTGGGCCCCCGATCCGGCATTGGTGACGATGGCGACCTCAGCCCCCTCGACCTGGCGGGCTCCCAGGCCGCCGCGCAGTTGGCGCACCCCCTCGATCACCTTGCCCGTCAGTTGGCTGGTGCCCGTCCAGCTGCCCGCCAGCATGCCGCCATCCAGATTGGTCGGGCAGTCGCCTGTCAGGGTCAGCCTGTCGCCCGCGACGAAATCCCCGCCCTCGCCCTCGGCGCACAGGCCCAGCATTTCGAACTGACGCAGGACCTCAAACGAGCACGGATCATACATGCAGAAGACATCGACGTCCGAAACGGTCAGGCCCGCCATGGCAAAGGCACGCGCCACAGCCTCTGCCCCCAGGGTCCGCACGTCGCGATACAGGGGCGGATTGATATAGTTGCCCTGGGCGAACTCCATCGCCCCGCCGGCCACGGTCACCCCCCTGACCGACAGGTCGCGCGCGCGCTCGGCCGTGGTCAGGATCAGGGCATGGCCGCCCTCGTTCATCAGGCAGCAGTCCAGCCGGTGCAGGGGATCGGCAATCATCGGCGAGGCCAGGATGTCGGCGACTGTCACCTCTGGCCCGCCGTGCAGGGTCGCCTCGGGGTTCAGCCGCCCATGATTGCGGATCACAGCCGCGACATGCGCCATCTGTTCGGGCGTCGTGCCGAACTGATGCATGTGTCGCCGCGCCACAAGGGCGAAATAGGCCATGGTCGAGGCGCCATAGGGGTCGATCCACTCCAGACCCATGCCCGAGCCGACCGCTGCGCCGGTGGTATTGAACGGTCCTGCCCGTGCACTGCCGATCACCACCGTGTCGCACAGGCCCGCCCGGATGGCGGCCCCGGCCTTCAGCACGCCGCGCACGCCGGTGGTGTCCATGAAGTGGCTGTCGACCCAGCCCAGACGACCGTTGAAATAGGGGGCCCAGCTGGCGGAATCGCCCGGCGCACCGCCCGGTCCCGGCCAGTCCAGGGCCACGCCGTCGATGGTTCGGCGATCGATCCCGGCATCGGCGATTGCGCCCTTGACCGCCTCGATCAGCAGCTCGTGCGAGGACCGGCCCGGCAGGCTGCGCGCCTGCTGGGTCGCATAGACCCCCACCACCACCGGATCGCGCGCCGAAGCCATCGTCAGTCCTGACCCAACTGGCGCAACCCCTGCGCCGTCCTACAGGTTTGTCCGCCCGCGCCCTGCCCGGTCAATGCGCGCGCGACACGATCATCCATGCGATGCCGCATGCAGGGCGCGCAGCGCCACCTTGTTGACCTTGCCGCTGGGCAGGGCGGGAAAGGCCTCCAGGAACAGCACCTGTTTGGGCTTCTTGTAGCTTGCGATCCGTCCCGCCGTGTGGGCGATAAGGCTTTCGGCATCGGCCTCGGCACCGGGGTTCAGGATCACGCAGGCCACAACCTTTTCCCCCCATTTCGGATCGGGGGCCCCGATGACGGCGACCTGGGACACAGCGGGATGTTCGGCGATGGCCCGCTCCACCTCCTGGGAATAGATGTTCTCGCCGCCCGAGATGATCATGTCCTTCTTGCGATCGACCAGGAAGATGCGCTCGCAGTCGTCGAACCGCCCCATGTCGCCGGTCTTCAGCCAGCCGTCATGAAAGGCCTCGATCGTGGCGGCGGTATTGTTCCAATAGCCGACCATGACCGCGTCGCCCCGAATCCACAGCTCCCCCACTTGGCCGGGTGCGCAGTCCTGCCCCTGGTCGTCGACGATGCGGATTTCCGCCAGCGGATAGGGATGGCCGATCGAGCCCAGCAGCTCGGTCATCGGCCCCTCGACCGCATGCAGGTGCTTGGGCAGGGCCGAGCCCGTGCCCTCGGTCTGTCCCCAGGCGTTGACGAAGACCGGCCCTAGTCGCTCCAGCGCCCGTCGCAGAACGGGCACAGGCATCGGGGCAGCGGCGTACAGGATCGTCTCGACGCTCGACAGGTCGCAGGTCTCGAAATCGGGATGATCGACCAGGGCCTGCACCATCAGCGGCACCAGATGCAGATGGGTGATCCGCTCGTCCCGCACCGCAGCCAGCACCGCGCCGGGATCGAAACCGCGATGGATGTGGATCTCGCCGCCCCGCCACATCTGCGCCAGCATGCTGGACTGGGCGCCGGCATGGAACATCGGCATGACTTCCAGCATCCGGCCGCGGGGTCGCACGTCCATGATGAAGGCGACGCATTCGCCCATGGCCAGTTCGTTGCGATGGCTGCGCATCACCCCTTTGGGCCGACCCGTGGTACCCGAGGTATAGATGATGTGGGCAATGTCCTCGGGCCGGGCCGTGAGGGGCGCACCCGCAGGATCGCCCCCGTCCAGAAAGGCCTCGTATTCAGTCGCCCAGTCCGGGGCCTGGCCGATGCAGACCCATGTCTGGATAGACGGCAGTTCGGCACGGAGACCGTCCACCAGCGCGGCATACTGGTCTTCGAAGATCAGGACCCGCGGCGCGGTGTCACCCAGGACCCAGGCCACTTCCGGTGCCGCCAAGCGGAAGTTGACGGTGGCCAGAATATAGCCGGTCAGCCAGGCCGCGCTGAAGGCTTCGGCATATTCGGTGCCGTTCATGGCCAGGACCGCCACGCGATCCTGATGACCGCATCCGGCCCGGTGAAGGGCCGAGGCCAGCCGACGTGCCCGGTCCAGATGCTGGCGATGGGTAAAGCGCACATCGCCACACACCAACGCCGTATCGTCGGGAGAGAAGCGGGCCGCCCGCGTGATGAGATCGCCCAGGGTCTTCATGCGACCTCCTTCAGGGCTTGGGCGGCGAACCTTTGCAGATGCCGGTCGATCCCTCCGAACAGCCCGCGCGCCAGCACTGCCCGCTTGTAGAAATGACCGACGACATATTCCTCTGTCACCCCAATACCGCCGTGCAGCTGGATGGCCTCGGCGGTGACCTTGATCGCAGCCTCGCTGATCTGGACCTTGGCCGCCGAGACGCCGGCCCGGCGCGCGGCCGGGTCGGGATGGGACAGAGCGGCGACCCCGGCCATCAGCATGGACCGCGCCAGTTCCGTCTCCACCAGCATGTCGGCCATGCGGTGCTGAAGCGCCTGGAAGCTGTTCAGGGTGGTGCCGAATTGCTTGCGGGTCTTCAGATAGTCCCGCGTCAGCCAAAGCGCGGCGTCCATGGCCCCCACGCATTCCGCCATCAGACCGATGACACCAAAATCCACGGCCTTTTCGATCGCGGTCAAGGCCCCGCCTTCCGGACCGATCAGCGCTTCTGGACCCAGCTGGACATCGGCCAGCGCGATATCGGCGACACGCCGGCCGTCAACGGCGTGATAGGCGGTAAGGCCCAGTCCGGCGGCCTTTGCAGGCACCTCGAACAGGCTGATACCGCCGGGCGTCCGCGCCGAGACCAGCAGGATGTCAGCGGTGGGCCCACCCAGGACGAACCCCTTGCGCCCGTTCAGGTGCCAGCCATCGGGCCCCTGCGCCGCCGTCGTGGCAACTTCGGCATCGTCGCCCCGCATGGCGACTTCGTTGTGGGCCAGGGCAACCAGCGTCTCGCCCCCCACAATGCCTGAGAGCATCCGTTCTCTCTGATCGGCGTCGCCCAGGGCTGCAATCGCCGTGGCGGCGACGACCACGCAGGACAGATAGGGCTCGACCACCAGGGCGCGGCCCATTTCCTCCTGGACGATGGCCATTTCGACCGGGCCGCCGCCATAGCCGTAATCGGCCTCCGACAGGCCGGCGCCAGTCCAGCCCAGTTCGGCAAAGGTAGACCAAAGATCGCGGCTGAATCCCTCGGCTGAACGCAGCAGGCCCCGCCGATGCTCGAAACCATAGTCGCGCTCGCACAGGCGCCGCACGCTGTCCTTGAGTGCAACCTGTTCGGAGGTCAGAGACAGTTCCATCAACCTACCCCCTCACAGACCCAGAACGGATTTGGCGACGATGGTCCGCTGAATCTCGTTGGCGCCGCCATAGATGGTCGTGGCCCGGCGGAACATCGCCCGCGACAGCCAGCCGGCCGCATGATCCGGCGCGGGTGGCACGGGGGCCAGAACATCCATATTGTCCTGCCCCTCGACATCGGGGAACACGGCCAGCCCATGATCGCCCAGAGCCTCGACCGCCAGATCGGCGATGCGCTGGCGAAGTTCCGACCCTCGCAGCTTCAGGACGGAGGCGGTCGCATTCAAGGCGGGATCATCCTCGGCCATGTGCAGGACCCGATATACGGCCGCTTGCAAGGCCATCAGCTCGATCTCGAACCGGGCCAGTCGCGCGGCGAACAGGGGGTCCTCGATCAAGGGCCGACCATCCCGCAGCTCGCGCCGGGCGATATCCTTGACCATGGCCAAGTCAAAGGCGGTGTGCGGCGTCTCCGCACTCATCGTGCGTTCGTTGGTCAGAAGGAATTTGGCATAGCCCCAGCCGCGGTTCTCCTCGCCTACCAGGTTCTCGACCGGCACGCGCACATTGTCGAAGAAGACCTCGTTGACGCTCAGACCCTCGTTGATCGTATAGATCGGCCGCACCGAAACGCCGGGGCTCTTCATGTCGATCAGCAGGAACGAAATGCCCGCCTGGGGGCGCGCGTCGGCATCGGTGCGAACCAGGGCGAACATCATGTCCGCCTTGTGCGCCTCGGACGTCCAGGTCTTCTGTCCATTGACGACATAGTGGTCGCCGTCACGAACAGCCGATGTCTTCAGCGAGGCCAGATCCGACCCGGCATTGGGCTCCGAAAAGCCCTGGCACCAGAAGGTGTCGCCATTCAGGATTTCGGGCAGATACCGCGCCTTCTGGCCCGCATCGCCGAAGGTATAGATCACCGGCCCGACCAGCTCCAGCGCCGCCTGGTCAGGCACCGGAGCTCCCGCCGCCCGCAGTTCGACCTGGAACAGATGTTTCCGCAGCGGCGACCAGTCGGTGCCGCCATGCTCGACCGGCCAGTGGGTCGCGGCCAGGCCACGGGCGTTCAGTATCCGCATCCAGTCGCGAATATCGTCGTGCGTCGCGTGAAAACCCCGGCGCCCGCGCCGGGCGATACCTTCGGGCAGAAGATCGCGGATCAGGGTCCGCATCTCGGCCTGAAAGGCCGCGTCTTCGGGGTCCAGGGTAAAATTCATGGCCGGACCTTAGCGCAGGACGCGCCAGCGAAATCCCCAATGGGCACAGTCACCGGCTGCAATCGCATGGGCGATCCGGTCAGGCGATCAGATCGCCGCGCCGGGGGGCCTCGTGCATCTGACCGGGAAACAGATAGACCTCCTGCGCCACCGAAGCGATCAGTTGTCCAGCCCGGTCGAAGATCCGCCCCCGTGCCAGGCTGCGCGCCGAGCCGGCCCAGTCGCTTTCCATGTCGTACAGAAGCCACTGCGAGGGGTCTGTGGGCTGGTGAAACCACATGGCGTGATCAACGCTGGTCAGCTTCTGCCGCACCGCATCGGGGTGCAGGATCTTGGCCACACCGCCCAGCCAGAAGTCGGACAGATAGGCCAGGCCGCACGCCCGCAGGGCGTCATCCGACAGACCCTGTTCGCGCGCCCGCATCCAAAGCAGCCGCCGCGCCTCTCCCTCGGCCTCGCGACGCCCGACGTCGAGCGGGATCATCCGTCGCTCGACCAGGGGCAGCAGCTTCAGCACCTCGCCGTTCGGTTCAAAGGCATCATGCATGGCCCGCTCGAACGGATCCTCGGCCGAGACCTCGTCCGGGCCGGGCACCACCGGTGCGGCACGCGAATGGCTGATGCCCTCGCCGCCGTCGTGAAAGGACGCTTCCATATGGAAGATGGCCTTGCGGTTCTGCAGGGCGATCACCCGGCGGGTGGTGAAGTTGCGGCCGTCCCGCGTCCGCTCGACCTGATAGACGACGGGCTCGGCCTCCGCCCCCGGCCGGATGAAATAGCCGTGCAGCGAATGCACCGGCCGGTCCGCGACAGTGAACAGACAGGCCCGCAGCGCCTGGGCCAGCACCTGCCCCCCGAACAGGGCACCCGAAAGGTTCGGCTCGGTATGGCGCGAGCGGAAATAGTCGGATCCGACGTCCTGCAGATCCAGCAGGTCCAGCAGCGAGGGTGTCGGCGCGCCCTTGTTGCCCATCAGCCCTGAGCGCCGGTCTTTTCCTGGATCATGTGCCAATAGGTCGTCGCATCGGCGGGCACGGTCAAGGCCGAAGTGTCGCGGATGGCCTCCCACTGACCGGCGACGGCCTCAGGGCTGAAGTCATCCAGGACCACGCCTTCGGTCACCGCAACGACCACCCGGTTGATCCAGCCACAGCCCGCGTTGAAGATTTCGCCCGACGCCGGACAGGTCTCGTGCGCCAGGGCCAGCACCAGGGGCGAGACGCGCTCGGTGGACATCGGATCCTCCTGCGGCGTCCTGGGCTCGGTCGCCTCGCCCGACATCCCGGCCGTGGCGGTCAGCCGGGTGGCCGCGGTGGGAGCCAGGGCATTGATCTTGATTCCGGCCCGCGCGCCCTCAATGGCCATGACGCGCATCATGCCGACGATGCCCAGTTTGGCCGCCGCATAGTTGGCCTGGCCGAAGGCCCCGAACAGGCCCGACGGCGAGGCCGTCACCACGATGTTGCCGCCGCCGTTGTCCTTCATCCAGTTGAAGGCGGGCTGGACCGTGAAATAGGTCCCGCGCAGATGGACATCCAGGATGATGTCCAGTTCCTCGACGCTCAGCTTGGAGAAGCTGCGGTCCCGCAGGATGCCGGCATTGGCGATGACCGCATCGACCCTGCCCCAGGTATCCAGGGCGGTCTGAACGATGGCCGCACCACCAGCCTGGGTCGCGACGCTGTCGAAGTTGGCCACAGCCTCTCCACCCGCCGCGCGGATTTCCTCGACGACTCTGGAGGCTGCCGCCTGGTCGTCGCCGCGACCGTCGGTAGATCCGCCCAGATCATTGACGACGACGCGCGCGCCCCGCTCGGCCAGTTGCAGGGCATAGGTCCGGCCCAGGCCGTTCCCGGCCCCCGTAACCACTACGACCTTGCCGTCAAAGCGCATCGCATCTGTCATCGATCCATCCTCATCCTGGGTGACGCAGCCCTTTGGGCCCGTCAGGTGTGCTTGAAATTCGGGCGGCGCTTTTCCATCGCCGAGGTGCGCTTCTCGACGGCGTCCTCGGTGGCCTGGCTGGCCAGGACGGCGCGGTTTTCCAGCTCGATCGCCGCTTCCAGACTGCCCGCCGACTGGTTGAACCAGAGCGACTGCTTGGTCAGCCAGATACCGACCGGGCTGTTCACGGCGATGGCGTCAGCCAGTTTCAGCGCCTCATCCATCAGCGCCTCGTCCTCGACAGTACGCAGGACCAGGCCGATCCGTTCGGCTTCGTCCGACAGGACGGGGCGGGCGGTCAGCAGAAGTTCGGCCGCCCTCTGGGTGCCGACGGCGCGCGGCAACAGATAGCTCATCCCCAGTTCCGCTCCCGTCGCGGCATTGTGGATCACATTGACGAATTTCGACGAACGGGCGGCAATCGTCAGATCCGAAGCGAGGGCCAGCGAATAGCCGATCCCCGCCGCCGTGCCATTGACCGCACAGATGATCGGCTGGGGCATGGATCGCATCAGGACCGGGATCTGGCCCAGCACCCGCATGGTGTATTTGCCCGCCTGGATTCGCCCCAGGCCGGGCCGGACCCAACCCGGCTTTGATCCTGCCCGCACATCATGCCCGGCACAGAAAGCCCGACCCGCCCCGGTCAGGACGATGACGCGAGCGTCGGGATCGTCACGCAGCCCCTCGAAGGCCGCGATCAGCGCCTCGTACATGTCAAAGGTGAAGCTGTTCAGCGCCTCGGGCCGGTTCAGGGTGATCCGGGCCACGCCCTCGGCAGGACGATCGACCAGGACGGCGGCTTCGGTATCGGACATGCGCAGGCCCCTAGCGCGGCAGGCCGAGCACGCGCTCGGCGATCACGGTCTTGAGGATCTCGACCGTGCCGCCCGATATGCTCCAGGCGTAGCTGAGAATGAAATCGTGCATGGCATTGCCGGTCTGATGACCGCCGCCCATCACCGCCGGCTGCTGGGCCTGGGCCGCCAATCCGCCGATCCGCACGCGGAAATCAGTGTAGCGCCGCAGAATGTTCGAGAAGTGGATCTTGATATAGGTCGGCAGGGTAGCCGAACCCATGTGCGGATCGGCCTCGACCTCCTGCATCATGGCCCGGATCATCAGGCGCAGGGTGACCATGTCCGAATAGGCGGCGGTGAATTCGCGCCGCAGCTGGTCGTCCTTCAGCCAGGCGGCGTCGGTGCGTTTGGCCTCGGCCAGGTCGGCGTCGAAGGCCCGGGCCATCCGCTCTGATAGTTCGAAGACGATCAGGCCCCGCTCGGCCGACAGGGTCGACTGGGCGATCATCCAGCCCGCGTTCTCTTCGCCGATCCGGTCGGCTACCGGAATCTCGACATTGTCCAGGAAGATTTCACAGAACTCGGACTGGCCGGTCGCCTGACGGATCGGGCGCACGGTCACGCCCGGAGCCTTCATGTCCAGGATGAAATAGGTGATGCCGGCCTGCTTCTTGGGGGCCTCGAAGTCCGTGCGGGCCAGCAGCAGGCAATAGTCGGCAAAGGCCCCGTACGACGACCAGACCTTCTGACCATTGACCACATAGACGTCACCGCGCCGCTCGGCCCGCGTGCGCAGCGAGGCCAGGTCCGATCCGGCGTTGGGCTCCGAAAAGCCCTGGCACCAGACCTCGCCGCGTTCCTTCACCCCGGTCAGATAGCGGTCGCGCTGCGCCTGGGATCCATGACCGAACAGGGTGGCGGGCAGGTGATACAGCGAGATAACGAACAGCTCGGGCCCCGGGGCCCCGGCGCGTGCCACCTCTTCGAAGATGATCGTCTGGTGCCGGATGCCGATGTCGGCACCGCCCCAGTCGCGAGGCCAGTGCGGCGTGGCCAAACCCACCTTCTGCATTTCTGCGAACCACCAGCGCTGGAAGGCGACATAGTCGGCCTCATCCGCCCCGGTCATCCGTGTCTGCCAGTCAGCTGGGACCACCGCCTCCAGCCAAGCCCGGACCTCGGCACGAAAGGCGGTCAGGTCATCCTTGTGCGCCAGGGGGTCGAAGACGCGAGCCGGAGAAACGGTCGGTGTGGACAGGGTCATCGTCATCTCACGCCGCCGCCAGCAACAGCTGCGCGACCCGATCCAGGTGAGCAGTCTCGCCGCCAAACAGCTGCTGGTTCAGCCGCGCGCGCTTCAGATATAGATGGCAGGGGTGCTCCCAGGTATAGCCGATGCCCCCATGCAGCTGGACCGCATCCTCGGCGATACGGAAATAGACCGAGGCGCACAGGGCCTTGGCCGCAAGGGCTAAGCGCAGCGCCTCGTCATCGCCGCGCGCCAGCCGGTCGGTCGCCTCGGCCAGCAAGCCACCCGAAGCGACCAGGGCAATCTTGTGCTCGGCACATCGGTGCTTCAGCGCCTGAAACGACCCGATCGGCTTTCCGAACTGCTGTCGGGTCTTCAGATAGTCGAGTGTCAGTTCCAGGATGGCGTTGGCCCCACCGTCGCAGTCGGCGGCGATCGCCAGCGAAGCCGTCGCCAGCAAGGCCTGTCCCACCCGCTCGGCATCCACCGCCAGCAGACGCTCGGACGGCAGCCAGACATCGGTGAAGCGGACCTGGGCCAGATGCCGGGTCCGGTCGACGGTGCCGATCTTTTCCGGCGTGACGCCATCGATCGACGGTTCCACCACCACCCAGGCGAGTTTGCCGTCCTCCCGACGGGCCAGCAGGATCAGCAGATCGGCTGCCGATCCGTCCATCAGATCGCCCGCAAAGCCGTTCAGGACCAGGCCGCCCGCGCCTGACGACAGGATCAGATCCGTCGACAGGGCCTCGGGGGTCACCATGGAAACGGCACCGATGCGGGTGCCCGTGGCCAATCCTTCGGTCCAGGCGGCGACCTGTGGCCCCTCTCCGGCATGGGACAGGATTTCAACGGCCAGCATGGTCCCCAGCCACGGCAGAGGGGCCACCGCGCGGCCCAGTTCCTGTTGCACCACACCCAGTTCCAGCGCACCCAGGCCAAGCCCGCCGAAACACTCGGGTGCCGACAGGGCCGTCCAGCCCAAGCCGGCGGCCTGATCCCACAACGCCTTGTCCAGGATCTGTTCCGCGTCGGCGAAGGCCTTCACCCGCTCATGCGACGCCTGTTCGGCAAGGACGCCGCGGACCCCGTCGCGCAGGGCAATCAGGTCCATGCCGGTTTCGGTGTCGGTCATCGCCAGCCCCTCAGAACGTCACGTCGGACTTGAAGTCGGGCGCGCGTTTTTCCGCCATCGCGGCCATGGCCTCGGTCGCCTCGGCTCCTGAAAAATTGACCATCTCGAAAGCCGCCGACAGGTCGAAGATCGCCGATTGCTGCCGCAGCCAGTGGTTCAGGACGTATTTGGTCATTCGCACCGCAGTGGGAGCGGACGCGGCCAGTTCGCTGGCCACCTCGATCGACGTCGCCTCCAGCACCTCGGCATCGACGGCCAGGGAGACCAGATTGTTGCGCTCCGCCTCCTCGCCCGTCATCGGCCGGTTGGTCAGCAGATAGTATTTGGCCTTGGCCATGCCGCACAGCAGGGGCCAGACGATCGCAGCATGGTCCCCGGCGGTCACCCCGATCCGCACATGGCCATCCAGCAGCTTTGCGGTCTTGGACGCGATCGAGACGTCGGCCAGCAGGCCGATGGCCAGCCCGGCTCCGACCGCCGCGCCGTTGATGGCCGAGACGATCGGTTTTCGCGCATCGATGATGCCCCGCACCAGCCGGACCGCATTGTTGAAATCCTTGGACACCTGCTGGTTCGGATCCAGCACGCCACCGCTCGGCATGTCGTCCAAAGCTCCCCCCGCACAGAAGGCTCGGCCCTCGCCGGTGATGATGGTCACGCGCGTCTGCGGGTCGGCGTCGATGGCGGCCCAGACGTCTTCGAGCTGGCGGTGCATGGCCGGGGTCACGGCATTGGACTTGCCCGGATTGCTGATCGTGATCCGCAGCACCCAGGGCGCGGGCCGGTCGAACTTCAGACGGTCGAAGGCGGCGTAGTGGTCGGTCATCGGTCGATCTCGAACAGACCGGCGGCGCCCATGCCTCCGCCGATGCACATGGTCACGACGACGCGCCGGGCGCCCCGCCGTGCCCCTTCGATAAGCGCATGACCGACCAGACGCGAGCCACTCATGCCATAGGGGTGGCCGACCGCGATCGCGCCGCCGTCGACGTTGAACCGCTCCGGGTCGATGCCCAGGGTGTCGCGGCAGTAAAGAACCTGTGAGGCAAAGGCCTCGTTCAGCTCCCACAGGTCGATGTCGTGGATGTCTAGGCCATGTCGCGCCAGAAGTTTCGGCACCGCCAGAACGGGACCGATACCCATCTCGTCCGGCTCGCAGCCGGCCACGGCGAAACCGGTGAAACGCCCCAGGGGCGTCAGGCCGCGCCGATCCGCTTCTGCGTCCGACATGACCACGCAGACGCTGGCCCCGTCTGAAAGCTGGGATGAGTTTCCGGCCGTGATGAAGGCACCTTCGCCCATGATGGGTTTCAGCGCCGACAGACCCTCCAGCGTCGTGTCCGGCCGATTGCCCTCGTCCTTCGTCAGGGTGACCGTCTCCTCCCCCGTGACCGATCCCGCCTTGTCGGTCAGCTGTTTGACGCTTTCCAGCGCCACGATCTCGGCATCGAACCGGCCCGCCGCCTGGGCCGCCGCGACCCGCCGCTGGCTCTCCAGCGCATAGGCGTCCTGGGCCTCGCGGCTGATGCCGTATCGCCGCGCTACCGTGTCGGCCGTGGCGATCATGGGCGCATAGATGTCAGCCTTGTGCTCGAGCAACCAGTTCGAGCGATTGCGGTGCCGGTTGATGTGATGATGCGTCAGGGAGACGCTCTCCACCCCGCCCGCCACAAACACATCCGCTTCACCCGCCAGCACCCGCTGGGCGGCCAGGACCACGGCCTGAAGGCCCGACGAGCATTTCCGGTCCAGGGTGAAGCCCGGCACACCGACCGGACATCCGGCCCGGATCGCCGACTGGCGGGCAATATTGTTTCCGGTCGGCCCCTCGGGCGTCGCGCAGCCCAGGATGACGTCTTCGACCTCGTCCGGCCCGACACCGGCGCGCGCCAGGGCCGCTGCCACGACATGCCCCCCCAGGTCCGCGCCGTGGGTGTTGTTGAACGCACCACGGAAAGCCCGGCCGATCGGGGTTCTGGCGGTCGAGACGATGACGGCGTGGGGCATGAGGGTCGGTCCTTGGCGTCAGGCCGCGTCGGTGCGGCGGGCGAGTTCGTGCCACAGGCCCTGCGGTCCCAGAGCGGCGACCTGGCGGCCCAGGCGCGTGGCCCAGAAACGATCTCCGCCGAACTCGGACCGCCAGCCGGTCAGACGTCGTGTCAGGCGATGCAGCGGATACTCCAGCGTGAAGCCGATCGCCCCATGGACCTGATGCGCCAGCGCGGCCCCCTGTCCGGCGGCGGCGTTGGCCCGCAGCTTGGCCGCCGCGAACTCCAGACTGGCATCCCCAGCATCCGCAGCGCGCGCTGCCGCCTGTCCCGCTGTGTTCACCGCTGCCGCTTCGACCGCGAAGATGGCCAGGTTCTGCTGCACCGTCTGAAACTTGGCGATCGGCTTGCCGAACTGGACCCGGTCGTTGGCATAGGCGATCGAGGCTGCCAGGGCCGCATCCAGGGCTCCGGCGATCTGCGCGGACCGCAGAAAGGCACCGCAGGCCAGCAGATCGATGCCGCAGCCCGCTGCCTGGATCGGCGCACTGGCGAAGGTCAGACGGTCGCGCGGTTCGCCTGCCGGGCTTGATCCCGGTGTCACCACCGCATCGGCGACCGAGAGCCGCAGCAGGCACCCCTCCAGCATCGCGACCACGACCTGGGCCTCGCCTCCCCAGGGCACGCCGCGCAGGCTGCCGGTGAAACGGCCTGCCTCGATCGTACCCTCGACCACGGGAGCTATGGTGGCCAGCCCTTCGACCGGATCCAGACCGGCCTTCGCCAACGCCCAGGCGGCAAGAGCAGCCTCTCCGACCGGAGCGGCCAGGGCGTGAAAACCCGCGAGCCGAACCACGGCGAACAAGTCGCCCCAGTCGCCACCGAATCCGCCCTCGTCCTCGGACAGCAGCAGGGCGGCGAACCCCGTGTCGGCCAGGCCGGACCACACATCGGCAAAGACGGCGTCGGGCGCGGCAGAAATATCCGTAAACAGACGATCTGCAGTTTCAACCAGCATGGACCGGGCCTCACTCATCGCAATCCCAGCCCCCGAGCGATGATGCCCCTCAGGATTTCGCGCGTACCGCCCCGCAGCGAGAATGACGGCGACACCTGCAGCAGCAGAGCCAGGACCCGCGCCAGGTCGCCGGCGTCCGACAGATCGTCCACCCCGTCCAAGGCGGCCTGGATGGCTCGCGGCAGATCCTGTTCGAAACTGTTGCCCAGGTCCTTGACGATCGCAGCCTCCAGGGCCGGGTCCTGTCCGGCGGCCAGTTTGGCGGCCGTCGACTGGCTCATGTGCCGCAGGGTCCAGAGGTCAGCCGTCAGCCGTCCGATCACCCCGGCCAGCACCGGATCGGGATCGGGACCGGCGAAGCGGATGAGCTCGGTCAAGGCCGAATAGCTGGACAGATATCGCTCGGGCCCCGACCGCTCCAGAGCCAGCTCGGCTGTGCACTGGGTCCAGCCATTGCCTTCGGGGCCCACCCGCGCCGTATCCGGCACATGGACATTGTCCAGGAAAACCTCGTTGAAATCGTGCCCGCCGACCAGGTCGATGATCGGTCGCACCGTCACGCCCGGCGCATCCATGGGAATCAGGAACTGGGTCAGGCCCTCGTTCCGCTGCGATCCCTCGACCGTGCGGACCAGGGCGATCATCAGATGGGCATTGTGGGCGTTTGTGGTCCACAGCTTCTGGCCCGTGATGCGCCAGCCCTCGCCGTCGCGCACGCCCTGGGTCCGGATCGAGGCCAGGTCCGAACCCGCGCCCGGTTCGCTCATGCCGATGCAGACATAGGTTTCGCCTGCCGCAATCGACGGCAGCCACTGCTGGCGCTGTTCCTCGGTGCCGTATCGCAGCAGCAGGGGGCCGCTCTGGCGGTCGGCTATCCAGTGCATTCCGACAGGGGCCCCCGCCGCCAGCAGTTCCTCCAGAACCACATAGCGATGCAGGGGGTGCCGCTCGTGCCCCCCATATTGCCTGGGCCAGGTCATGCCGACATAGCCGGCCCTCGCCATGGCGCGGGAGAAGTCCGCATTGCAGACGGCCCAGCTGTTGGCCCGGCCCGCCGCATCCGTGACCGGAGCTTCGCGGGCGATGAAGGCGCGCACCTCGTCGCGGAGGGCGGCGACGCCAGCAGGCGGATTGAAAGGATGGGCGTCGAAGGTCTGCACCCCGCCAATTTGACCGCCGCGTGCGGTGCCACAAGCGAGGGCCAACCCCTATCGCAGCCGCGATATGGCCGGGCACGAAGGTCGCACTTGGGTCGTCACCAGCCAAGACCCGGTGCTATGCCGGTCACACATCAAAGGAGACCGGCATGGCCATCGACCTGACCATCGAGGGCGGCATCGCGACCGTCACCATCAACCGGCCGGAGCGCAAGAACGCCATCCTGTTGGCCATGCGCCTGGAGATCGAGGCGGCGTTCCAAAAGTGCCAGGACGACGACCAGGTGCGGGTCATCATACTGACCGGGGCGGGTTCGGACTTCAGTGCCGGTGCCGACGTCAGCGAGATGGGCGGCGGCGGGATCCGCGGATCGCTTTACCGGATGCGGCACATGCACCGGATGTCACGCGCCATCGCCAATACGAACAAGCCGGTCATCAGCGCGGTCGAAGGCGTCTGCATCGGCATGTGCTGGGCCATGGCCCTGTCCACGGACATCATCGTGGCCGCCGAGAACGCCCGCTTCCAATTCGCCTTCCGCCACATCGGCCTGGCTCCGGACGGCGGCGCGGCCTATCTGCTCAGCCGCCATGTCCCGATCCAGCGGGCCAAGGAGATCATGTATTCCGGCCGCTTCGTCAGCGGCACCGAGGCACATCAGCTGGGCCTGGCGCTCTATTCCACGCCGCCCGGCGAGGCGCTGGCCAAGGCCAGGGAACTGGCCGCCTCCTTCGTCGATGCCCCGACCATCGCCATCGGCATGGCCAAGCGCCAGTTCGAGGCCGCCCCGGCCCAGAACTTCGACCAGGCCCTGGATTTTGAGGCCAATATCCAGCCCCTGATGGTCCAGACCGAGGACTTCCGCGAGGGCACAACCGCCTTCAAGGAAAAGCGGAAATCCGCCTTCGTCGGCAACTGATCCATGGACGTCACCCACCCCGATTCCGAGTTCCGCGCCTTCCTGGCCGAGGGGCGGTTCATGATCCAGCGCTCGAGGGGGACGGGGGCCTTCGTCTTCTATCCAAGGGCCGTCGCGCCGGGCACCGGTGCGCGCGACCTGGAATGGGTCGAGGCCTCGGGCCGGGGGATCGTCTATTCCACCACCGTGGTGCGCAAAAGGCCGCCGGAGCCCAGCTATAACGTCGCCCTGATCGACCTGGACGAGGGCGTCCGTATGATGAGCCGGGTCGAGGGACTGGACCCCGAAGCCGTGACCATCGGTATGATCGTCTGTGCACGGATTATCGATCAAGACGGTGAGCCGGTCGTTGTCTTCGATCCCGTGGAGGATGGCCAATGAGCGGTTTCCCTTCCGGCCGCACGGCCGTCGTCGGGGCCGCCACCTTCGGCCAGGGACGCGCGCCCGGTTTCGAGGCTTCCGATCTGGCCGCCATCGCCGCCGGCCTGGCACTGGAAGATGCGGGCCTGAGCCTAACCGACGTCGACGGTCTATTCTTCTGTCACCCCACCGACACCATGGGCGGGCTGTCGTTTGCTCAGTATCTGGGTATTCGGCCCAAGGTCACCGACAACAACCGCACCGGCGGCTCGGCGTTTCAGACCTATGTCGAGCATGCCGCCTTCCTGCTGGATGCTGGGCTGATCGACTGCGCCCTGATCGCCTATGGGTCGAACCAGGCGACCGCGACGGGCAAGCTGGTCTCGACCGTTCAGCCGATGCGGTACGAAGCCCCCTATCGCCCGCTGAATCCGGTCAGCTCCTATGCCCTGGCGACCGCGCGCCACATGCATCAGTACGGCACCACACGCGAACAGCTGGGCGCCGTCGCCCTGGCCGCGCGCGAGTGGGCCCAGTTGAACCCCGAGGCATTCAAGCGAGACCCTCTGACGCTCGACGACTATCTGGCCTCGCGACGGGTCTCCGACCCGCTGACGGTGCTGGATTGCTGCCTGGTCACGGATGGGGCCGCTGCGATCGTCATGACCCGCGCCGACCGGGCCCGCGACCTGAAGCGCAAGCCGGTCCATGTCCTGGGCGCGGCCGCCGAGACCCACCATCGCGAGATCGGCTGGCTGGACGACCTGACGGTCACGGCGGCCCAGGCCTCGGGCGCGCGCGCCTATGCCCAGGCGGGGCTCGGCCCATCGGATATCGATGTGGTCCAGGTCTATGACGCCTTCACCATCAACACGATCCTGTTCCTGGAAGACCTGGGCTTCTGCCCCAAGGGCGAGGGTGGGCGGTTCGTCCAGGACGGTGCCATCGCACCGGGCGGATCTCTGGCGGTGAACACCAATGGCGGCGGCCTGTCCTGCTGCCATCCCGGCATGTACGGCCTGTTCACACTCGTCGAGGCCGTGCGCCAGTTGCGTGGCGAGTGCGGCGATCGTCAGATCACCGGGGCCGAACGCGCCCTGGCCCACGGCAACGGCGGCGTCCTGTCCAGCCAGGCCACGGTGATCCTGGGCCTCTGAGAAACGAGAACGGCCGCCCCGGTCGGGGCGGCCGTTCGTTGTTTGACAGTTTGGAAGATCAGGCTGAGCGGCGCATCGGTTCGGCGACGCCCGCCTCGGTCAGGGGTGCCTCGATCAGGGGACGGCTCATGGACGGATTGGTCAGGCGCGCGATCGCACCGCGCACCATCTGCAACAGCCAATCGCGATGGGCCTCGAACATCGTGGCATCGCCATGGATGGTCAGGACCAGGGCATGGGCGTCGCGGCCCTGGGAGATCAACATCGACAGGCTGGCCTGACCGTCCTCGAGGTGCAGGGCATAGCCCTGAATGGCACAGGCGCGCAGCTCGTCGGCCAGCTCCGTGGCACAGATGCGGGCCGTGCCTTCGGGGGCCTCGGCATTGATGCGGTGCACCAGCTTCCTGACGAGGTTCGGATCGAAGGTCGCCAGCAGGGCCTTGCCGGGCGCCGAGGTTGCCAGCCCTGTGGCGGCGGGAATCTCGATCGCGCTGTCGGCCGCCCGCACCACATGGATGTGCTGCATCGACATCCCGACCTTGTGCGCGAGGGTCACCGTGACGCCAGCCTCTTCTGACAGGTGGTCCAGAATGGCCAACAGGCGCCCTTTGCGGAACAGTTCCGGCTGGACGGAGGAGCCGATCACAGCGACGCGGGCCGTGGGGCGATAGGTCCGCGCGTCACGGTCGCGCTCCAGATAGCCCAAGGAAACCAGACAGTTGAGCAGTTCCGACGTGCTGGACTGGGGATAGCCCATGGACCGGGCGATATCCATGACGGTGGCCGTCGGCCGGCTGTCGGAAAAGTACTCCAGCACCTCAAGCGCACGCTGTGCGGACTTGATCTTCTTCGGGTCCAGCGACTTGACCATGACGACGTTTCCCTATGCCTTTTCTTATGACGTCATGCTGTCATAACAAGTTGAGGCTCGCAAGGTAGGGCGTGTGTTTTTTCGAATGACGTTCGCTTTATGGGTTTTGCCCAGGCTTATCGCCCGCGGCCGTCCGCATTGAATTCAATGACATAGCTGTATCGCGCGGGATGGTAGCGGACGAATACAGCTTCGATGGGTTGGCCGCTGGCCAGATAGTAGACACGGGTGACGAACAGGACCGGATCGCCAGGCTGCAGCCCCAGGTGAGCCGCCGCGACCTCGCCTGCGGTGCTGGATTCAATCTTCTGCTGGGCGCGACTGACCCGAACATTCAGTCGCCGCTCGACTGCCCGGATGATCGGCACCCCCGCCTTCAGAAAGTCGTGATGCTCCAGCTGGCGCCCGACCTCATGCGGGAAATAGATTTCCAGATGAGCCGTCGGTTCGCCGTCGATCCGGCTGACCAGTTCAATCCGCGTCAGCTGAGCATCTTCGGGCAGGTTCAGGTTCGCGGCGGCCTGGGCGTTGGTGGCGTCGTGCGTCAGAGACAGCCGATCGGGCTCCATCACGCCGGCGCCCGACAGGAATTCGTCCAGCGAGCCCCGCAAGGAAATGGTCCGGGCCCCGGTCTTGGGTTCCGCTACGAAGGAGCCGACCCCGCGCCGCTTGACGATCAGCCCCTGGGCGATCAGCGCGTCCAATGCCCTGCGCACGGTGATCCGGCTGACGCCATACTGCTCGCATATCCGCTCTTCGGAAGGCAGGGCGTCGCCGGGGGCGTACTGACCGGCGTGTAGGCGCGCACGCAGGTCCTGTTCCAACTGGTGGTAAAGCGGAAGCGGGCCGGATTCGAGCAGCATGGGCAGTCCGTCGTCGCGACCGAACACCGGACGCCGAAGCAGACAGACTAGCCGTCCCGTCTTGCGTGTAAAACCGTCGAAACACGCTGACGCCCCTGATCGCGACACCGATCGCTGCGGTGCAGCGTCAATCCCGACGCAGGCGCACAATCCCGTCGCCGAACGGCGCATCGCGGTGGGTCAGGGCCGTCTTCAGACCATGTTCGGCCATATCGGCCTTGAACTGCGTCCGGCGCGGCCCCTTGGACAGGTGGGCACGGGCATCGTTCTCGGCTGCAAGGCGCTGGATTGTCCTGGCCCCCATGACCTCCAGGGCCAGGTTGACGATCCGCTTGTGGGCGGACAGCAGCTCGTTGTCGACGAAGGACAATCGCCGCGCCAGTTCGTCGACGCAGGCATCCAACTGGTCGGCCGGGGCCGATTCCAGGGCCAGGCCGATGGTCACTGCATCACGCCCCAGGATGCTGTCGCCGGTCATCAGCATCCGCTTCGCCCACTGCGGGCCGCAGTGATAGATCCACATATGGTTTGGCGGCGACCCGTTGGCACGGGTGGCCGGAAAGCCGATCTTCGCCTCGTCCGATACGATGACGAAATCGCACATCAAGGCCAGGTCCGTGCCGCCCGCCAGACAGTTGCCGTGCACCCGCGCGATCACCGGCTTGTGCAGGTCGAAGATGACCGTGGTCAGGGCCTGTTGCCGCTCCATGAACCAGGCGTCGTCGTCATAGCTGCCCGAGGAGGAGCGATAGGCGGACGCCTCGATCTCGCTCTCGGCCTGACGCCCCGCATAGACCCCGGCCAGGTCGTAGCCGGCGCAGAAATCCTTGCCCGCGCCCTGAAGGATGATGACATTGACGTCCAGCCGGTCGTCCGCCTCCAAGAGGGCGTCGTGCAGGTCCTGCAGCGTCTGGGGCGACAGGGCGTTGCGCTTGTCGGGCTTGTTCAGGGTGATGCGCGCCACGCGATCGGCGACCTCGAACAGGACCTCCTTCGGATCGTTCAGCCACTTGCCGCGATAGGTCATGGCGTCAGACCCGCCCAGTAACCGGGATCAGCGCCCCGGTGACGGCACTGGCCGCATCAGACGCCAGGAACAGGATCACCTCGGCCAGCTCATCCGGTGTGACCCAGGTTCCGAAATCGGCGTCCGGCATATCCTTGCGATTGGCCGGAGTGTCGATGATGGAGGGCAGGACGGCATTGACCGTGACGCGGCCCTTGTACTCCTCGGCCAAGGCCTCGGTCAGGCGATGCACGCCGGCTTTGGACGCGGCATAGGCCCCCATGCCGGTCGCGGCCTTGTGCGCGGCATTGGCCCCGATGTTGACGATCCGGCCTGCTCCGCTGGCAACCAGATGCGGCAGGGCGGCCCGGCAGGCGTTCAGCGCCGTCACGACGTTCAGCCGATACAGCCGGTCCCAGGTCGCGACCTCGCCGTCCGACACGGTCTCCCACGCAAAGCCGCCCGCGATATTGATCAGGACATCGACCGACCCGGCCGCCGTGATGGCCGCCTCGGCGGCGGCGGCGTCGGACAGGTCCACGCCCCCCCGGATTACGCCGTGCTCGCCCAGGGCCTCGGCCAGGCCCGGCGGGGCCTCGCTCGCATGATCGACCGCCACGACCCGCGCGCCTAGGGCGGCGGCTCGCGCAGCCACGACGCGCCCCAGCGCGCCGGAGGCTCCGGTGATGACGACGATCTTGTCCTGCATGGTCACTGCTCCGGTCAGCTGCCGGTGAACACCGGCTTGCGCTTCTCGGCAAAGGCGCGGATGCCTTCCTTATAGTCCGAGGACGCATAACAGGTCTGGAACATCTCCTCGCATTTGGCCAGATCGCGATCGGCCGGATCCTTCAGGATCGTGGCCAGGGTGTATTTGATCTGCTCGGCGGTCAGCGGCGCGCCGCCAGCGATCTGGGACGCCGTCTTCTTGATGAAGGCATCGAATTCCTCGCCCTCCGCCAGCACCCGTCCGACCAGCCCCTTGGCGTAGGCCTCCTCGGCGGTGAACTGCAGCCCGCCCAGCAGCATATCCTTGGATGCGGGTACGCCGATGATGTCCACCAGCCGCGACAGGCTCTTGTAGCGATAGCCGATCCCGTAGCGCATGGCCGGCTGGCCGAACTTCGATTTGGACGAGCAGTAGCGCAGGTCGCAGGACACCGCGACCGAGATGCCCCCGCCGATGCACCAGCCGTCGATGGCCGCGATCGTCACCTTGGTCGAATTATAGATGGCCGACAGGCCGCGCTCGCCGGTCTGCGCATAGTGCTCCTGAGCATTCTCGCCCATCCGCTCTTCCTCGTATTTCGAGACGTCGGCGCCGGCGATGAAGGATACGCCCCCCGCGCCCGATATCACGATGACGCGGATGACCGGATCGCTCTCGAAGTCGGCCATGATGGTCGACATCCCCTCCCACATCTCCAGCGAGATGGCGTTCAGCTTGTCGGGGTTGTTGAAGATCATGTGGCCGATCGGGCCGTCCTTGCGGCTCAGAATCTTGTCGGTCATGGCGGGCTTTCCTTCGGGATGACGTGAAGCGACGCGGGGAGCCGTCGCAGGGGGTTTTTCAGATGACGCGCGATCGGCGCAGGGCAGCCACGGCATCCGGCTCGTATCCGACCGAGGCCAGGATGGCGTCTGTATGCTCTCCCACCAGCGGGGGCGGGGCATAGTCCTCGATCGGGGTCTCAGACAGGCGGATGGGATTGCTCAGGGCCTTCAGCTTTCCGGCCACCGGATGGTCGATCTCTCGCACCATGCCGCGATGCACGATCTGTGGATTGGCCAGGGCGTCAGCGATGTCATTGACCGGGCTGGAAGGCACATCGGCCACGTCCAGCCGCGCCAGCCAGTCCTCGGCGGTTCGCGTCGCGAACACCGCATCCAGGATTTCCAGCAGGGCGTCGCGATTGCAGATCCGCCCCGCCGTATTGTCGAAGCGCGGATCCTTGGCCAGCTCCGGCCGGTCCAGCGCCCGGCACAGACGTGCGAACTGCACATTGTTGCCCGCCGTCAGGAAGATGTCCCGGTCCGAACAGCGAAAGGTCTGCGACGGCACACCGCCATAGCCGCCATTGCCCCGACGGGCCGGAATCTCGCCTGAGACCAGATAGCTCATGGCGAAGTGGCTCAGCGACGCCACCCCGCAGTCCAGCAGTGACAGGTCGATGTGCTGGCCGGTCCCCCCGCCCGCGTCGCGGTGGTGCAGAGCCGCCAGGATGGCGCTGGAGGCGTAGAGGCTGGTCAGGATGTCGACCATGGAGATGCCGACTTTCATAGGCCCTCCGCCCGGCACGCCGTCGGGCAGACCCGAGACGCTCATCATCCCGCCCATGGCCTGAAAGACGCCGTCGTATCCGGGCTTTTGCGCCATAGGTCCGGTCTGGCCGAAGCCGGTGATCGAACAATAGATCAGCCCCGGATTGATGGCCTTCAGACTGTCGTAGTCCAGGCCGTACTTCTTCAGCGCCCCGGTCTTGAAGTTCTCCAGCACCACATCGCTCTGGGCCGCCAGGCGACGGACGATCTCCTGCCCTTCGGGCGAGGCCAGATCGACGGTGATGGATCGCTTGTTGCGGTTGCAGCTCAAAAAGAAGGCTGCATCCGAGGTCGGATTGCCGTCGCTGTCGTTCAGGAAGGGCGGGCCATATTCCCGGCTTTCGTCGCCGGTCCCGGGGCGCTCGACCTTGATCACGTCGGCGCCCAGATCAGCCAGCAGCTGACTGGCCAGCGGCGCAGCCAGCACCCGACTGAGATCCAGGATCCTGACGCCTTCCAGGGCCTTGGACGACATGAACAGCAACGCCTCCCCGCGCCCAACCCTGAGTGGTTGCGCGTCTTCATCCCGCATCGTCGTGAAGTCGCCCCTCGAGACAAGAAGGCCGCGCCGGTCATCGTGTGGGTGATATGTCTGACCGCCGTTCAGGCGGCGCTTGTGATGCAGCGCGTTTGCGGATGCTTTGCCCCGGAACGAGCAGGAAAGCCGCCATCCCATGAGCGAACCCTTCGCCCTTTACGAGACCCGTGGCCGTATCGCGGTCGTCACGCTGAACCGGCCCGACACGCGCAATGCGATCGGCGAACACTCCGACTGCACCGATCTGGTCGCGGCGATCGAGCGCGCGAACGCAGACCCGGCAATTTCTGTCCTGGTTCTGACCGGTGCCGGTTCGGCCTTTTCGGCCGGCGGCAATCTGAAGGGCATGCGCGACCGAAACGGCATCGGCCCCCTGGCCACGCCGGCCGACACCCGCGACAACTATCGGCGCGGCGTCCAGAAGATCGCCCTGGCTTTTGCCGGACTGGAGATCGCCACCGTGGCCGCCGTGAATGGCCATGCCATCGGCCTGGGCTGCGACATCGCCTGCCTGTGCGATCTGCGGGTGGCCTCGGACGCGGCCAAGTTCGCCGCCAGCTTCGTCAAGATGGGCATCGTTCCCGGCGACGGCGGAGCCTGGATCCTGCCGCGGGCCATCGGCTATGCCAATGCCGCCGAGATGATCCTCACCGGCGACACCTATTCGGCGGCAGAGGCCAAAGGCATGGGTCTGGTCAACCGGGTCGTCCCGGCCGACCAGGTGCTGGACCAGGCCCTGGCCCTGGCCGAGCGCATCGCCGTCAACCCGCCCCGCGCCGTGCGGTTGGCCAAGCGGCTGTTGCGCGAGGGTCAGCATTCGCGCCTGGCCGATGTGCTGGAACTATCCGCCGCCTTCCAGGCCCTGGCCCACGAGACCGCCGACCACAAGGAGGCCGTCGAGGCCTTTCTCGACAAACGCCCGCCGCAGTTCACCGGCGCCTGAGCAGACCGATGACCGATACCGCCCCCCAGCCCCTCCGCCCGGCCCAGCCCTATATCCGCCTGGATGGCGACACGCCCTATGTCGAGGGACGTCTGTGTTCGGCCTGCGGTGCCCGCACGGCTGCGGTGCATCTGGCCTGTCCGGGCTGCGGAGGCAGGGACACGGTCCAGTCCTATCGCGCGCCGACAACCGGCCGTTTGCATGCCTATTCGATCGTCAGACGGTCCTATCCCGGCGTTCCGGTGCCCTTCGTCTCGGCCATCGTGGATCTGGACGACGGACTGACCTTGAAGGGCAATCTGATCAATGTCGCGCCCGAGCCGGACGCCCTGCCTGTCGGCATGCCGGTGCGGATGGTGTTCGGCGACGCCATGGGCCGAACTGACAAGGACGGCGCGTCCTATGTCGCCTTCTTCTTTGAACCTGCAGCCTGAGGCCGGTCATGAGCGAGAGTGTCTATATCCTCGGCATCGACATGCTGAAGTTCGGCAAATACCCGGACCGCACCTTTGCCCAGTTGGGAGGCGAGGCAGCCCTTCTGGCGCTGGACGACGCCGGGCTGACCGTGCGCGATGTCCAGGCCATGTACTGCGGCTCGGTATTCGGGGCCTACGACATGACCGGACAGGCGGTCATGCGCGAGATCGGCCAGACCGGCATTCCGGTGACCAACATCTCCAACGCCTGCGCCACCGGGGCCTCAGCCTTCCGCGAGGCCTGGATCGCCATCAAGTCGGGCCTGTACGACGCGGTCCTGGCCGTTGGCGTCGAAAAGATGCCGCGCGGCATGCTGGGCGCTGGGCACGAGACCGGCATCTCGCTGGAGGGCCTTTTCGGCTCCGCCTCCATGCCTGCCGTCTTCGCCGAATCCGGGATGGAGCACGCCGGAAAATGGGGCACGACCTTCGAACAGTTCGCCAAGGTCTCGGTGAAGAACCACCATCACTCCACCATGAATCCCAAGGCCGTCTATCAGAAGGAGACGCCGCTGGAGGAGGTGATGGGCTCGGAGATGATCGCCTATCCCAACACCAAGCTGATGTGTTCGGTGAACGTCGACGGCTCGGCGGCGGCGGTGCTGGTCTCCGAGAAGAAGGCACGGGAAATGGGGATGGGCCGCGCGATCCGCGTCATGGCGTCCGCCCTGGCCTCCGATCCGTGGAACCCGCGCAATCCGATCATGCCCGACGTCAACAGCGTGACCCGGCTGGCGGCCCAGACCGCCTATGACATGGCCGGCATCGCCCCGTCCGACGTCAGCCTGGTGGAACTGCACGACTGTTTCGCCACGGCCGAGCTGCTGCACTACGAGAACCTTCAACTGTGCGCGCCCGGCCAGGCGGGACGGCTGATCGACGAAGGCGTAACGGCCCTGGGCGGCCGGGTGCCGGTCAATGTCTCGGGCGGGCTACTGTCCAAGGGGCACCCTCTGGGCGCCACCGGCATCGCCAATATGTATGAGATCGCCCTGCATCTGCGCGGCGAGGCGGGCGCGCGACAGGTCGAGGGGGCCAAGGTGGGCCTCACCCATGTCGTAGGCCTCGGAACGGCCTCGGCGGTTCACCTGTTCGAAAAAGCATGACCAGACCTACTCAGGAACAGGCCGAGGCCGCCGTACGGACCCTGCTGGAATGGGCGGGCGACGACCCGGCGCGCGAGGGTCTGCTGGACACGCCCAAGCGGGTGGCCAAATCCTACCGCGAACTGTTCGCCGGTTATGAGCAGGACCCCCGTGCCTATCTGGAGCGGACGTTCGAGGAGGTGGCCGGCTACGACCAGTTGGTGGTGCTTAGCGACATTCGCGTCGTCAGCTTTTGCGAACATCACATGCTGCCGGTGATCGGCGTGGCCCATGTCGGCTATCTGCCGACCGACAAGGTGGTGGGGATTTCCAAACTGGCACGGGTGGTCCACGGCTTTGCCCGGCGACTGCAGATTCAGGAGAAGCTGACCGCCGAGATCGCCCAGGCCATCGAGGACGTCCTGGCCCCGCAGGGCGTCGGGGTGGTGATCGAGGCCGAACACAGCTGCATGACCCTGCGCGGCGTCAATACGCCAGGGTCGCGCCTGACCACCTCCAGCCTGCGCGGCGTGATCCGCGATGACCCGCGCACGCGCGCCGAGTTCCTTCGACTGACCCGCCGGGGGGCGCAGCCATGACCGAACCCATGAAGCCGGGCGAGGAACGCCGCGATCATTACCGCTGGTGGCTGGACATCCCCACGCGCTGGGCTGACGGCGACGCCTATGGCCACGCCAACAATGTCATCTACTACAGCTGGTTCGACACGGCGGTCACTCGAATGCTGTTCGAGCGAAAGCTGATCTGGCTGCCCGACAGCCCGACCATTGGCCTGTGCGTCGAAAGTCACTGCAACTTCCTGGCTCCGGTCGAATTTCCCGAGACCGTCCAGGCCGGGGTCCGGATCGGACGCCTGGGCGACAAGTCCCTGAGGTTCGAGATCGGACTGTTCCTGGAGGGGCGCGAGGTCCCGGTTGCGGCCGGCTATTTCACCCACGTCTATGTCGACCGCGCGACCCGTCGGCCGGTGTCGCTGACCGATATGCAGAAGGCGTCCATCGCCGACCTGGTCGTCGGCTGAGGCCCTCGCCGAGGCCTTATCGCAGGCCTGATCGCATCGGCCGTCCCTTGACAAGATCGGACCGTACGCAGAAAATCGAACATCATTCAGATTTTATCGCCCCAAGCGATCAGGAGCCGTCGATGCCCGCCCAACCCCTGTCCGACACCCCGACCCCAGGCTGGCGCTACAAGGGGCCGATCTTCGACGCCGATACCCACCTGTATGAGACACCCGAAGCTTTCGACGTCTACGTGCCGGCCAAGTACAAGGCCGATTGGGGTCTGAACTACCGGCATGCCGATGACGGCCAGTTCGCGCTTCATGTCGGCAACCGCAAGGTCGAGATCAGCGCCGATTATATGACCGAAGACTTCAAGATCCCGCCGCCCGGCAAGCTGCACGAATGGCTGCGTGCGCAGAAGGAGGGCAAGGCCGAAGTCGACATGCGCGTGCCGATTACCCCGACCATGACCGACCCCGCCGAACGGGTGAAGGTGCTGGATGCCTGGGACGTGCGGTCATCCATGCTCTATTGCGGCAACTTCGTTTCGGCGATCAGCTATCTGGACGAGCCCGATCCCGCCTATGCGATCCTGAACGCCTATAACCGCTGGATGCTGGACCAATGGAAGTTCAACTACCAGAACAAGATCTTCACCTGTCCCGTCGTGACCCTGGCCGATCTGCCGCAGGCGATCGAACAGGCCAAGTGGGTGGTCGCCAACGGCGCGAAATTCATCCTGATGCCGATGGGCCCCTTCAACGGCAAGGCTCCGGCTCACCCCGACCATGACCCGTTCTGGGCGATCCTGAACGAAGCCGGGATCGGTGTCGTCTTCCATGTGTCGGAGGCCATCTATCTGAAGGATCACATGGCTGTCTGGGGCGAGCCGATGCAGAAGTCGCGCCTGCGCCAGACCGCCTTCATGTGGATGCACGGCTATTCCGAGCGCCCGGTGATCGAGACCCTGTCCAGCTTCGTTCTGCTGAACTTCTTCGAGCGCTTTCCGAACATCACCCTTATCTCGGCCGAGAACGGCGCTGAATGGGTGCCGTCCATGCTGGTCAAGATGGACAAGGTCCGGGGCATGGCCAAGAACGGCTACTGGCCCGGCGGCCAGCTGAAGGAACGCCCCAGCAAGATCTTCAAGCGCCACGTCAAGATCGTGGCCTATCCGGAGGACGACATCGGCCAGATCGTGGCTCAGACGGGCGATGCCGACTGGCTGCTGATGGGATCGGACTATCCCCACTCCGAAGGCGTCGAGGAACCGCGCATCTTCGCCGACGAGGCCTGCAAGGACCTGACCGACGAGGACACGGCCAAGGTCATGTACGAGAACGGGATGAAGATGGCCGGCCTGCCCCTCTAGGCCCGACCGACCTAACCGGAGACGGCCGCCATGCCTCCCGAGGCGTGCGCGGCCGTTTTCATGACCGCCTCCATCAAGGCTTCGCGATTCGACGCCATCCGATCGGTCGGAGCCCCCAGCGAAACCGCCGCCAGAACCGTCCCGTCCGGCCCGAAAATGGGCGCGGCAACGGCAGCGGAATCGGCGACCGATTCGCCCAGGCTCAGCCACACGCCGGTCTCACGCACCTCCTGCAGCTGGGCCCTCAGGATCTCGCGGTCGGTATTGGTACGCTCGGTCAGGGCGACCAGCCGGGCCTTGGCGACATAGTCGTTGCGATAGTCTTCCGGCTGATAGGCCAACAGCACCCGCCCCGCAGCCGTCGAATACAGTGGTCCGCTCATGCCCAGGCGCATGGTGTAGCGAACCGGGCGAGAGCTCTCGATCACGTCGATATAGACGAACCGCTTCATCTCGTGATCCAGCACAGCCAGGCCGATCGTCTCCTGCGTCTGGTCGGCCAGGGCCCTCAGATAGCCCCGCACCATGCGCGGCAGATCGTAGGCAGAGCCGATGGTCGCGGCCAGGCGGAACGCCTTGGGCCCCAACCGATAGAGCACGCCCTCCACGACCAGAAAGTCGTCCGCTACCAGTGGCCGCAGGCTGTTCAGCAGGGTGCTTTTGGGCGCGCCCAGCGCCACCGAAATATCGGCCAGGGGCAGTCCACCGGGGGCGCGCGCCAAAAGCTCAAGCAAAGCCAGGACGCGACCCATGGCGCGGGGACCACCGCTGTCGCGGTCTTGAGTTTCGGGATCGGTCGTCGTCATGCCGATCATCGTAGAGGGTGGTCCTGATCGCGTCCACGATCCGAGGGCGCGGCCCCTATCGCAGCGCGTGGCCCTGTGCTTTCGCAACACTATGGACACGGTCGAATGTGTGGTGATCGGTGCCGGGGTGGTCGGCCTCGCGACGGCCCGCGCCCTGGCCCTGACGGGCCGCGAAGTGGTCGTCCTGGAGGCGGAGGACCATATCGGCTCAGGCGTCAGTTCGCGCAACAGCGAGGTCATTCACGCGGGGATCTATTATCCGCAAGGCTCGCTGAAGGCCCGGCTGTGCGTTCAGGGTCGGGACGCCCTTTATGCGTATTGCACCGAGCGCCATCTGCCGCACGCCCGCTGCGGGAAGCTGATCGTTGCCACCGATGCGGCCCAATTGCCTGAGCTGCAGCGTTTGCAACAGGCCGGTATGGCTAATGGCGTTGACGACCTGGCCTGGCTTACTGCGGATCAGGCCCAGGCGTTGGAACCGGCTCTCGCCTGTGTGGGGGCCCTGCTCTCTCCGTCGACCGGGATTGTCGATTCCCACGCCCTGATGCTGTCGCTGCAAGGCGAGGCCGAGGCCGCCGGGGCCATGATCGCCTTTCTGACCCGCGTAACGGCCATGGAAGTCCGGCCCGAAGGCGTGGCGATCACCACGGGCGAGGATGGCGACCCGTCGTTGCTGGCCCGGCTGGTCGTCAACTGCGCCGGACTGAGCGCGCCGGGTCTGGCCGCTGCCACCGAGGGCCTGTCGCCGACGGATCAGGCCACGCCCCATTTCGCCAAGGGCAGCTATTTCACCCTGACGGGCCGGTCGCCGTTCAGCCGGCTGATCTATCCCACGCCGGAGCCGGGCGGGTTGGGTGTGCATCTGACGCTGGACCTGGGTGGACAGGCCAAGTTCGGGCCCGATGTCGAATGGGTCGATCGGCCCGATTATGATGTCGATCCGCGCCGGGCCGAGCGCTTTTACGGTGCGGTTCGTCGGTATTGGCCGGACCTGCCGGACGGTGCCCTGGTGCCCGGCTATGCGGGCGTGCGACCCAAGATTTCGGGACCCGGCCAGCCCGCCGCGGATTTCCGCATTCATCCGCTCGGCACCGCCCGATCAGGCATGATCCATCTGTATGGCATCGAAAGCCCCGGCCTGACGGCCTCTCTGGCCATTGCCGACCATGTGGTGGACTTGGCTAGGGGACTGGCCAATGCGTGAGATGGGACGCTTTGACTATGTGATCGTCGGCGCAGGCTCGGCCGGGTGCGTCCTGGCCAATCGTCTCAGCGCCGATCCCCGAAATCGGGTTTTGCTGCTGGAAGCCGGCGGCGAGGACACCAATCCCTGGATCCACATCCCCCTGGGTTACGGCAAGCTGTTCGTCGATCCCAAGGTTAACTGGATGTTCCAGACGACGCCGCAGCCGCACCTGGACGACCGCATCATCAACCAGCCGCGCGGCAAGGTTCTGGGCGGATCCAGCTCGATTAACGGCCTGGTCTATGTTCGGGGTCAGGCTGAGGATTTCGACGGCTGGCGTGATCTGGGCAATGTCGGCTGGGGCTTCGAGGACGTCCTGCCCTATTTCCGCAAAGCTGAGGATCAGGCCCGCGGCGCAGATGAGTTCCACGGACAGGGCGGGCCCCTGCCCGTCTCCGACCAGGGCTCGCCCCACCCCCTGTGCGATGCCTTCGTCGCGGCCGCTCAGCAGGCGGGCCATCCGCGCAACGACGATTTCAACGGCCGGACCCAGGAAGGGGCCGGCTATTATCAGACCACGTCGCGACGGGGACTGCGGGTCTCCTCGGCCGTGGCCTATCTGCGGCCTGTTCGGCGACGGCCCAATCTGACGGTCGTCACCCGTGCCCATACGACCCGGCTGATCTTTGACGGACGACGCTGCACCGGTGTGGAGTTCAGCCGTGATGGCCGTCCCGGCACCGCCCAGGCCGGCCACGAAGTCATCCTCTCGGCTGGAGCCATAGGGTCGCCCCAGTTGCTGCAGCTGTCCGGCGTCGGCCCGGCATCCCTGCTGGCGCAGCACGCCATCCCTGTGGTCCACGACCTGCCCGGCGTCGGGGCCGACCTGCAGGACCATCTGCAGGTCCGCATGGTCCTGAAATGCACCCGAAGCATCACCTTCAACGACGATATGCGCAGCGCCTGGCGCATGGCAGGGGTGGGGTTGAACTTCGCCCTGAACCGCAAAGGCCCCCTGACCGTCAGCGCCGGCTATGCCGGGGCCTTCCTGAAAACCGATCCGACGCTCGCCCTGCCGGACACCCAGATCCATTTCATCAACTTCTCGACCACCAAGATGGGCGATCGGCTGCACGACTATTCCGGCTTTACCGCCTCGGCCTGCCAACTGCGGCCCGAGAGCCGGGGCACCTTGAAGATCGTCAGTCCCGACCCGTTCGTCGCTCCTGCCATAGACCCCAACTATCTGGCGACCGAGACCGACCGGCGCGTGACGGTCGGGGGGTTGAAGGTGCTGCGCGACATCATGCGCCAGCCCGCCATCGCCCCCTTCATCGACCACGAAGTCGAGCCCGGCCTGGACTGCGCCTCGGACAAAGATCTGCTGGCCTATTGCCGTGCCAGGGGTTCGACCATCTACCACCCCACCTGTACGGCGCGGATGGGCAACGATGCGGGTGCCGTCGTGGATGCCCGGTTGCGGGTGCGCGGCATCGGCGGGCTTCGGGTTGTGGACGGTTCGATCATGCCGTTCGTCCTGTCGGGCAACACCCATGCCGGCATCGTCATGATCGCCGAAAAGGCCGCCGACATGATCCTGGAGGACGCGCGCGCATGACCGACTATTCGACCCTGGCCCTGTTCATAGACGGACGCTTTGTGTCCGCGGACACACGCACCACCGAGCCTGTCTTCAATCCCGCCACGGCCCGTCCGATTGCCGACCTGCCCCATGCCACGGATGCCGATCTGGACGAGGCCGTGGCGGCTGCGGCCCGCGCCTTTCCCGCCTGGGCGGCGACAACGGCCGTGGAGCGCTCGGCGATCCTGCGCCGCGCAGCCGCTTTGATCCGTGAACGGATTGAAGCCATCGCCGTCGTCATGACCCTGGAACAGGGCAAGCCCTTGGCCGAGAGCCGGGGCGAGATCGCCTACGCTGCGGACGTCATCGACTGGTATGCCGAGGAGGGTCGCCGCACCTATGGCCGCGTGGTGCCCAGCCGGGTTCCCGGCGTGGTGATGACGGTGACGCACGAACCGGTCGGACCGGCGGCGGCCTTCACCCCCTGGAACTTCCCGGCCCTGACGCCCTGTCGCAAGATCGGCGGGGCGCTGGCCGCGGGCTGTACCCTGGTATTGAAGGCGGCGGAGGAGGTGCCGGGCACCGCCGTCGAGATCGCACGGGCCTTTGCTGACGCGGGCTTGCCGGCGGGCGTGCTGAACCTTGTGTTCGGCGACCCGGCCACCGTCTCGGCCCGGCTGATCGCCGCATCCGAAATTCGCAAAGTATCCTTCACCGGCTCGACCGCCATCGGCAAGTCGCTGATGCGGCTATGCGCAGATGATCTGAAGCGCACCACCATGGAACTGGGCGGGCATGGCCCGGTGATCGTTTTCGACGATGTCGATGTCGAGGCGGTGGCCGAGACGGCCGCCATCGCCAAATACCGCAATGCCGGACAGGTCTGCATCTCCCCCACACGCTTCTTCGTCCAGGCGGCAGTTCACGATCGTTTCGCGGCGCGGTTCACTGAGGTGGCCCGCAGCCTGAAGGTCGGCGACGGCCTCGGTGCGGGAGTCCAGATGGGCCCGCTGGCCAATCCCCGCCGGATCGCGGCGATGGAGGCCCTGGTTCAGGACGCACGCGACCGGGGCGGTCGGATCGAGACGGGTGGAGAGCGGCACGGAAACGAGGGCTGGTTCTATGCGCCCACGGTCATCACGGGCCTGGACGATGCGGCCCTGGTCATGTGCGAAGAGCCGTTCGGGCCGGTGGCCCCTATCGTACCGTTCGACGACTTCGACGAGGTCGTGGGGCGGGCCAACAGCCTGCCCTATGGCCTGGCCGCCTATGCCTTCAGTTCCTCGGCGCGACGGGTTGCCGATATCGGGGCTGCGTTGAAGGCGGGCATGGTCGGCATCAACACTCTGGCCGTGTCGAACCCCGAGACACCCTTCGGCGGCGTGCGCGATTCCGGTCACGGTTCGGAAGGCGGGGCCGAGGGTCTGCTGGCCTATCTGGACGTGAAGTTGACGGCTTCGGCCTAAAGCGCGGTGTAATAGCCGCCGTCCACATTGACGGTCTGACCGGTCACATAACGCCACAGATCGCTGCACAGGGCGACGGCGGCCGGTCCGATATCGTCGCGCATGTCGCCCATCCGCCCGAGAGGGAAACTCTTCATCGCCTCGCGCGTGCGGTCCGGATCGGCTTCCAGATAGGTTCGCGCAGCATCGGTCAGAGCCGCCGGAGCCAAGGCGTTGACGACCACTCCATGCGGACCCCATTCGCGCGCCAGTGATTTGACGAAGCCTCTCTGTGCCGCCTTCAGGGCCGTATAGGCCGGGTTCATCGCCCCCCCGTGCTGCCCCTGGGCCGAGGTCAGAACCAGGAAACGCCCGCGCCCGGTACCCCGCAGGTGCGGCAGGGAGGCTGTAGCCAGGTGATGCAGGGCGTCCAGCGACACCCCGGCCTGTTCCAGCCACAAGGCTTCGTCGATCGCTTCCAGCGGCGTCGGCTTCGAAAGGGTGCTGGCCGCATTGTGCACGACAATGTCCAGCCCACCGAAAGCCTGAACGGTGCGATCGACGGCCGTCCGGACGGCGACGTCGTCGCAGACATCGGTCGGCACGAACAGCGCCCGTCCCCCGGCGGCGTCTATCAGGGCCACCGTCTCGTGTCCGCCGACCGGACTGCGGGCCGCGACCGTGACGGACGCCCCGGCCAGGGCCAGGGCCTGTGCCAGACCCCGCCCGACACCCCCACTGGCCCCGGTGACCAGGGCCGTGCGTCCGGCCAGCAGACCGGCCACAGGGGTCCAGTCCATCGCGCTCATGGCACCATCCATTCGCCGCCATCCAGCATCAGGGTCGCCCCCGTCACGCCCCGCCCGCCCGGCCCGGCCAGCCAGGCCGCGAGCGAGGCGATCTCGGCCCGTGCATTGGGTCGGCGTCCCAGCGCCACAGGAACGGCATCGCCCTTGGTTGCCAGGGTTGCCGCAGCAAACTGATCCGACAGGGCAACCGGCGCCGCAGCGATCCAGTTGACCGTCACCCCGGTTGCGCCCCACTGGCGCGCCACGGACTTGACCAGACCCCGCTGCCCTTCCAGCGCCGTCACCAAGGCCACGCGGCCGTCGCCGCCGACCAGCGACAGCGAGGGGGCCAGGAAGACGATACTTCCCCGACCGGCGGGCTTCATCACCTCGCCCAGGACGCTGAGGACCTGCATGGCCATACGGATCGGCGCGATAGCCCCGGTCCGCCAGTCGGCAGGGCTCTGGTCCGCCATGGGTCGCTGATCTGCGACATCATGGTTCAGCAGACTGACCACCACCAAAGCAGGCACGCGGCCATCCAGGGCCTCCAGCAAAACCTCCCTGACCAGATCGCGCGATCCCGACAGGCGCGGGTCCGCCACAACCCGGACATCCGCCCCCGCATCGTCCAGACCTTCGGCCACCCCCGCGATGATGGACAGGCCGTGCGTGACGATCAGGGCCAGTTCGCCGTCGAGGGGGCGCACTGCGCCGGTCATCCGCGTTCCATCTCCAGATCGATCAGCGTCAAGCGACGGGAGGCGCGCCCGACGGGGTGTTCTTCGGTGACCCCGATACCGCCGTGCAGCTGAACCCCTGTCTGGGCGACCAGACGCGCCGCCTTGCCCACCACCGACCGGACTTGGCTCAGGGCCTTGCGCCTGACGTCCGCATCCGGATCTTCGACGGACAGCGCCGCGAACATCGCCATGGACCGGGCCTGTTCCTGGGCCACCAGCATATCCGCCGCCTTGTGCCGAAGGGCCTGAAAGCTGGACAGGGTCATACCGAACTGACGCCGGGTTTTCAGATGCTCCAGCGTCGCATCCAGCACGGCCTGCATCAGGCCGACGGCCTCAGCCGCCCGCGCCGCCGTATGGTGCTCCCCGGCCCGCGCGATCAGCGCCTCAGCCGTCTCGCCCTCGGCCAGGACGGCTGTCGGACCCACACCCTCGAAACGGAGTTCTGACGCCGCCGCCCCGTCGAACAGGCGGTAGTCGCGCTGGGTCAGCCCTGCCGCATCCGCCGTCACGATCAGCACCAACGGACTTGCACCATCCAGAGCTGTGACCACGAAAGCGTCTGCGCCCGCCGCATGGTCGACATTGATCTTGTGGCCCGACAGCCGCCAGCCGTCGAGCGTTGTCGTGGCCGCCAAATCGCCGTCGCAGGCCCAGGCGACCCGCTTCTCCCCACCAGCCAGGGCCGCGATCAGGCCCTCGGGCGCACGGTCCGCAAGCCGCAATGCCGTTCCAGCGGCAGTGATGGCACCGGCATAGGGCGTCACTGCCTGCGCCCGGCCCATCGCCTCGCCTACGATCATCGTTTCCACCGGCCCCAGGCCCAGACCGCCGTCATCCTCGGCAAAGGGCGCGGCCAGCAGGCCCATCTCGGCCATCCGCGCCCAAACGCCGGCCCCGTCCGCCGCCTCGGCGAACAGCCGCTCGGCGGTGTCCTTCAGCATGGCCTGGTCTTCGGTCAGGTCGAAATTCATGCTCACAGCCCCAGCACGCTGGAGGCGATGATGTTCTTCTGCACCTCTGACGCCCCGCCATAGATGGAGGCGGCCCGCAGGGTGAAATAGTTGGATGCCGCCTCGAAGGGGGCCTCTCCCTCGCCCTCATAGACGAACTCCAGCCCTGCCGGTCCGATGACACGCATCAGCAGTTCCGACGCCGCCTGACGCAGCTCCGTTCCCTTGATCTTCAGGATTGAGGATCGCGGATCGGTCTGACCCGCGGCCTGGGCCGCCAGCACCCGCAACTGGGTGATCTCCAGCGCCTTCAACTCCGCCTCGATGGCATCGGCCTCCCGCCCATACCGACCTTCGGCCCCGGAGGCACCCAGCGCATCGCGCACGCGCGCCAGCACCCGCCGCGTCATGCCGATGCGCGCGATGCCGGTGCGCTCGTTGGACAAAAGGTATTTGGCATAGGTCCAGCCCTGGTTCTCCTCGCCGATCCGGTCGGCCACGGGCACGCGGACATCGTCCAGAAAGACCTCATTCACCTCATGCCGACCGTCGATCGTGATGATGGGCCGGATGGTGATGCCCGGCGACCTCAGATCGATCAGCAGAAAGCTGATACCCCCCTGCTTCTTGGGGGCCGCCGGATCGGTGCGGACCAGGGTGAACATCCAGTCGGCCCGGTGGGCCATGCCCTGCCACAGCTTCTGGCCATTGACGACGTAGTGATCGCCATCTCTCTCCGCTGTCGTCGACAAGGCAGCCAGATCCGACCCTGCCCCCGGCTCGGAAAACCCTTGGGCCCACCAGATGTCCAGATTGGCGGTGGCCTTCAGGAACCGTTCCTTCTGGTCCTGATTGCCGTATTCGATCAGGACCGGTCCGATCATCGATACATTGAAGGACAGGGGCTCCGGCGCGCTGGCGGCATAGAGCTCATCCATGAAGATGTATCGCTGCACAGCAGTCCAGCCCGGCCCTCCGGCAGAGGCTGGCCAGCTGGGTGTGGCCCATCCGCGCGCGTTCAGGGTCCGCTGCCAGTCGACCACATCGGCCTTGGTCAGGGCGCGCCCTTCTTCGACCCGGCGCCGCGTCTCGGGCGACAGCTCGCTTGCGATGAAGGCGCGGACCTCATCGCGAAAGGCATTGTCCTCGGGCGAAAAACTCAGGTCCACGGCTCAAGCAATCCGGACCAGAGCATCGCCCATCAAGGTCACCGGCCCGTCCACGACAGCAGCCGTCACCGTCAGCCTGGCCAGGCGCTCACCGTCCCGCCCCAGAATCTCCACCACCTCGCCGCCACAGGCCAGGCGGGCCCGCAAGGGTGTGATGGCGGCGAACCGCACGCTGAACGACCGCACCGCGGTCGGCCCCGCCCAGTCGGTCAGGGCGCGTCCCAGATAGGCCATTGACAGCATGCCGTGGGCAAAGACCTCGGGGAATCCGCCCGAGGCCGCGAACTCCGGATCCAGGTGGATCGGGTTGTGATCGCCCGATCCACCCGCGAACAGGGCCAGCGTCAGCGGGGTGACCGGTTCCGTCGTCAGGGTGGGCAGGGCATCGCCGACGGCGACATTCGACAGATCGATTGCTTTCATGGCGGCCTCAGTTCCGGACCACAGCGACGCTTTTCAGCGTGCAGCAGACGACGTCGTCCTGATTGCGGGCGACCGTTTCCAGAACGATGAACTCCAGCGCACCGCCCTTCTTGTCATAGATGTCGGCAACCCGCTGCTTCAGTCGCACGGTGTCACCCACCCGGATCGGGTGATGATGCTCGAACGCCTGTTCCCCATGCAGCATACGCGCTAGGTCGACCTGCATCACATCCAGGACCAGATTGGTCCTGAACGGGCTGAGGTTCAGCAGGGTCTGGGCATAGGTCGGCGGCGTCGGCACCGCGTCCAGCCCCGCTGCCCGCGCCGCCTCGGCGTCCCAGAAAACGGCATTCGTCTCGCCGGTCGCCTGGCAGAACAGCTTCAGCTGGCTCTGTTCGACGAGGATGGACACCTCCTCCGTCTCGGCCCCGATATGACTGTGATCGATCATGGCGTCTTCCGTCTGGTCATGGCCTGCCTCCCACGTCATCGCGATGCGCGCCACTGTGGGCCTGCGGCTATCGCTGTTGCGATCACGGACAGCGGCGTCGCGACGCTGGTCGAACCAGCCCATAGTCTGCAGCACGCAGTGGCGCGGGAGACGAGCATGACACGGCTGGCCGGAAAAGTGTCGATCATCACCGGGGCGGCGTCGGGGATCGGGGCTGGAACTGCCGCGCTGTTCGTGTCGCAGGGCGCGCGCGTGGTCATCGCCGACATCGACCTGGACAAGGCCGAGACCTTGGCCGAGCGGCTGCGGAGCGAGGGCGGTGACGCGGTCGCCCTGATCGGCGACATCGGATCTGAAAACTCGATCAAGGCCCTGGTGGCCCAGACGGTCGACCGGTTCGGGCGACTGGATGTGGTGGTCAACAATGCCGCCGCCACGGTCCTGGCCGCGACCCAGGACGGCCCCCTGCTGAAACAGACCAGCGACCTGTGGGACAGGCTGATGGCCATCAATCTGCGCGGGCCCATGCTGATGTGCCGCGAGGCCGTGCCGCACATGGTGGCGCAGGGATCGGGAGCCATCATCAATATCTGCTCCAACTCGATGAACCTGGGGGACCTGGCCAATACGGCCTACGCCTGTTCAAAAGCTGGTCTGGCGACCTTGACCCGCTATGTGGCGGCCCAGCACGGAATCCAGGGGGTGCGCTGCAACGCCATTTCGCCCGGCTACATCCCGACCAAGCCGGTGGTCGACGACCGCCGGGCCAAGCTGGAAAAGGCGCTGATGCGTCAGAACGTGGTCACCCGCGGCGGTCGCCCCGACGACATCGGCTGGATGGCGGTCTATCTGGCCAGCGACGAGGCGGGCTTCGTCAATGGCCAGGTCTACAGCGTCGATGGCGGGGCGCAGAGCCACCAGGGACACATGCCCGACCTTCGCGACTTCCTGGCCGGAACCTGAGGGCGATCAGGGCTTGCGGCTGATGGCCGACACGTCGGTACCGCTCCAGAAGGTCTGCCAGTTCGGAAAGCGCGGCAGCATCATCGGCGGATTGTGTTTCGGCGCGGGCCCCGGCCACCGCGCGAAGTCGACGTCCTGCGGCCTTTCCAGCACATCGCAGGTGTAAAAGAAGTCCTCTTCCCGCCCCGCGAAATACCAGGTCCCGTCCCGGCGCTCATAGGTGTCGTGGTAGACGCAGGCCATGACGATCCACTGGTCGCCGTATTCGTGCTCTGCCCGGCAATAGACCCGCCCCCTGGCCCGGTCACCCTCGATCGCATCGATGGCATGGCCGGTGATGGAATGAACGGTACGATAGAAGTCGCGCGTGGCCGGCTCGATGAAGGTTCGTAGGGCCTCTCGCCCCCGACCCCGGCGTCCGCAGTCGATGTCGTCGACGAACAGCCCCAGCCAGGTATCGATGTCCCGGGCGTCCACCGCCATGGCATAACGAATGGCCAGTTGCTGGATCGCCAGCTGCGCCTCGACCCGTTCCAGTCGGGCCAGCAGGTCCGGCTGACTCATGACGCCGGATCGAGATGGATGCGGCCATCGACAACCCGCCCCGTCCGCCCGGTGTCCAGATCGACGAAGCCGCAGGCGCGCGCGGCGGCAGACGTCACCCGCAGGTGCCCGGCGGCGTCGGCGGCGACGGTCCATTGATCCGCGTCATAGGGTGCGCCAGCCTCACCCGGAGAGGTGATCAGGACGAGCGGCCCCAGAAAGGCCAGGCTGTGCGGGTCCAGCCCCATCTCACGCAGGCCCGGCACCGCCTCCTCGCGCGCGACCAGGACCTGGGTGCGTCGCAGCACCGCTGCAGGGTCAAAGCCGAAGCTGCCCAGCCCCTCCACTGTCTGACCGCCAGCCCCCATCAGGACCTGCAGATCGAAACGGCGCGCATACATTTCGGTGCGACTGACATCCCACGGTGTCGCCATGCCGTTCAGCACGACGGCGCCGATCCGCAAGGCCGCCAGATAGAAGGGCCAGAACTGTCCGCCCTCGCGATAGTTGTGGATCAGGTCGATCAGCGACCCCTGGCCGACACCCAGGGCATCCAGTTGACGCGCGGCCCATAGGGCGTCGGCCTCAACATCGCGGTTCGACAGGGCATATTCGACGGGGCCTCCGGCTGAGGAGGCTGTGCCGATGGCCCACAGGGCGTCGGGGGCGTCTGGGTCGTAGGCGGTCCAGGCGGATTGGGGGGCGAGGCTCATCATCAGGCCTTTGCGACACGAGGAATCTTGTGCGGCGGACCCAGTTTGATCAGCTCGCTGTTGGGCGTCAGCTCGACCTGCGGGCGGACACCGACACGGGCCTCGACCTCGTCGGCGACGCGGCGGGCGACATCGGCATGATCGGGCGGATCGCCGTCATAGCCGACCCTCAGCTTCAATTCTGACAGTTCGCGCTGGGGCCGAATGATCTGGAATAGTCCGGCGGACGTTTCGGCAACCTGTTCCACTGCGGTCCAGACATCGCGCGGCAGGACCGACCTGCCGTTCACCACCACCTCGTCACCCAGCCGTCCCAGCGGCCAAAGACGCACATGGGTCCGGCCGCAGGCGCAGGGCGCGCGGGTGAAGCGCACAAAGTCGCCCGAGCGATAGCGGATCAGGGGATCGGTCTTGTTGTGCAGGGCGGTCACGACCAACTCGCCCCCCTCGCCGTCCGCCACCGGTTCATCCGTGCCTGGCTTCAGCACCTCGACCAGGCCGATGTCCTCCCAGGCATGGAAGCCATCGCCGTGCTCGCATTCCCAGATGGTCCCGGAATCCCCCAGACTGGAGAATTCGAACACCTTGGCCCCCCAGCGATCCAGCGTCGCCTGCATGCGCGGTCCGATCGGCTCCCCGCCATAGACGCAGGCGCGGAAGCTGGAGAACAGGTCGACCATGTCGATCCCCTTCTCGCGCTCCATCCGTTCCAGCCCGTAGATGACCGGGGACGACAGGTGAAAGAAGATCGTCGGGCGGTATTTCAGGATCAGATCGACCGCCGTCTCCACCTCGTTGGGATCGTGATTCAGCAGCAGGGGAATGGCCCCGGCGGCACGGGTGATGCGATGACCGATGCCGCGCATGACCGTGCTCATCTCCAGCACATAGTCGCCAGGGCGAAGGCCCAGCATCCAGTATTCGCGCGGGGTGAACGGCCCCTCATACCCCCGGTCCCAACGCTCGGCAAAGATGGTCGGATCACCCGTGGTGCCGGAACTGGACCCGATGTTGTGCAGTTCGTCGCGATCGACACACAGAACCCCGCCGAACGGATCGCCCGTCCGGTCGCGGAAGGCGCGGATCGCATCCTTGTCCATGAAGGGAGCCCTGGTCTTGAAGTCGGCGAGCGAGACAATGCTCAGCGGATCCACCCCCGCCGCGGCCCACAGTTCACGCACTACCGCCGACCGGGTCGCGATCCATTGCATCTGCTCCAGCAGCATCGCTTCCTGCCTGGCCTCGATCTGGTCGCGCGGTGCGGCCTCGATCGGATCGAGCCAGGGGCGGTCGCTCCACTTGGACGCGTTGCTCGCCTGATAACCCAGACCGTTGCCCGAAGTGTTCAGCGTCCGATCCGGTGCACCCGCAGCGGCGTCCAGCATGCCGTTTCTCATCCCATCATCGCCCCGTCTGACGCAGGGCCAGCCGCCACATTAGACCGCAGGTCCCGGTGCGCCTAAGCCGATCTCATGCTTGATCGGCCATGCGATGACCCCGACTGCCTGCTGGCGCGTGCGTTGCGTCCCAACCAGTCTGTAGGCCTGCCCCTGCCAAAGGACCCCGACATGACCGCCGGTTCCGACAGTCCGCTGTTTCAGCCCCTAACGATCGGCCCGCTGCATCTGGCTAACCGCGTGGTCATGGCCCCGATGTCGCGATACTTCTGCCCAGAGGAAATCCCGCACGACGATGTGGTCCAATATTACGCACGCAGGGCGCGGGGCGGCTGCGGGCTGATCGTCACCGAGGCCACCTATATCGGCCACCCCTCGGCCCACAGCTATGAGAATGTGCCCCGCTTCTATGGCGAGGCATCACTGGCCGGGTGGAAGCGGGTCGTGGATGCCGTCCATGCCGAGGGCGGCAGGATCATGCCTCAGCTCTGGCACACGGGCAGTTTTCGCGAGATCGGCATGGCCCCCGATCGCGAGGTGCCGGGCTTTGGACCGTCCGAGAACCTGAACGCCTTCGAGAACACCACCCACGTCACCAAGCCGATGACCGAGACGGACATCGCCGACGTCATCGACGCCTATGCGAGCGCCGCCGCCAATGCTCAGGCGTTGGGCTTCGACGGCGTCGAACTGCACGCCGCCCACGGGTATCTGATCGACACCTTCTTCTGGCACGAGACGAATCGCCGCGACGATTCCTGGGGCGGGCCGACCCTGGCCGCCCGTGCGCGCTTCGGCATCGAGGTGGTGCGGGCGATCCGCGATCGGGTCGGGCCGGACTTTCCCCTGTCGTTCCGCTGGTCCCAGTTCAAGCAGCAGGACTACCGGGCGCGCCTGGCCCAGACACCTCAGGAGCTGGAGACCCTCCTGGGGCCATTGTCCGACGCAGGGGTGTCCATCTTCCATGCCTCCACCCGCCGTTTCTGGGAGGCCGGATTTCGCGATCTGTCCGAGCGGACATTGGCCGGCTGGACCCGCCACATCACTGGCAAACCCGTCATCGCTGTCGGCAGCGTGGGCCTGGCCGGGGTCGCCTCGACTGCCAAGGCCTCGCCCACCCAGGTCAATACCCAGACCATCAGCTTCGGCGATTCCGACCTGGACGGCGTCGACCGGGTCGAGGCCCTGATGGCGGCGGGCGAGTTCGACATGATCGCCGTGGGCCGCGCCATGCTGGCCGATCCAGACTGGGCCGAGAAGGTCCGCACGGGCCGGCTGGATCAGCGGATCCCGTTCGGCAAGGCCCTGCTCGCCCAGCTTTATTGAAACCCCAATGCCACGGAGTCCCGACGCATGCCTTCCCCCTTCGATCTGACCGGCCGCACCGCTCTGGTGACCGGCGCCTCCTCCGGGCTGGGGGCCCGCTTTGCCCGGATGCTGGCGGCGCAAGGCGTCAATGTCGTAGCCGGGGCGCGACGGCTGGACCGGCTGAAGTCCCTCGCCGACGCCATCAGGGCCGACGGCGGGCGGATCGAACCGGTCGAGATGGACGTGGAGGACGAAGCTTCCATCATCGCCGCCTACGACCATGCCGAGGCAACCTTCGGCACGGTCGACCTGATCCTGGCCAATGCGGGCGTCAACGCCCAGGGCCCGGCCACGGAGCTGCCCTCCGACGACCTGGGCCAGTTGCTGAGGATCAATGTGCAGGGTGTCTATCTGACGGCGCGCGAGGGGGCCCGCCGCCTGATCGCGTCGCCCGACCCGTCGCGGGGACGGATCATCCTGCTGGGCTCGGTCGGGTCCCTACGGCCCCTGGCCGGACTGACCGCCTATTCGGCTTCCAAGGCCGGGGTGGCCATGCTGGGCAAGGGGCTGGCCCGCGAATGGGCGCGCCACGGCATCAACGTCAACACCATCTGCCCCGGCTGGATCGTCACAGAACTGAACGCCGATTGGCTGGCGGGCGAAGGCGGACAGAAGCTGATCAAGACCTTTCCTCGCCGCCGGGTGATGAATCCGGAGGATCTGGATGGCATCGTCACCTTCCTGGCATCGGATGCTTCGCGCACCATCACAGGGGGCGTATTCGCCGCCGACGACGGGCAAGTCCTGGCCTGACCCCGCTGCGGTCCGGGCCTATCGCGTGAGCGATCAAGCCCGGCCAGGCGCGCGGTGTGGTTGAGCCGGACTTCCGCCCGCGCCTAAGACAGAGAGGTCCTGTCCCCGGAGCTTTTATGTCCACTGTCGACTATGCCGTCCAGAGTTCGGTCGCCGTCCTGACCGTGGCCTACCCCCCCGTCAATGCGCTCAGCCTGGCGGTCCGCGCCGGCCTGGGGGAGGGCGTGGCGCGAGCCATCGCCGACCCGGCGGTCAAGGCCATCGTCGTGATCGGCAGCGGCACCATCTTCATCGCCGGGGCGGACATCAGCGAGTTCGGCACACCCAACAGTGCCGCCGAGCCGCGGCTGCAGACTCTCCAGGCCCAGTTCGAAGCCAGCCCGAAGCCGATCGTCGCCGCCATCCACGGCACGGCCCTGGGCGGAGGACTGGAACTGGCCCTGACCTGCCATGCCCGCGTCGCCGTCCAGTCGGCCAAGGTCGGCCTGCCCGAGGTAAAACTGGGCCTGCTTCCGGGGGCCGGGGGTACGATCCGCCTGCCGCGCCTGACCGGCGTCGTGGTCGCGTTGGAGGCCATCACCACCGGTCGCCACATCGGCGCGGTGGAGGCGAACAAGCTGGGCATCGTGGATGCCATCGTCTTCGACCTTAAGGCCGACGCCATCGGCTATGCCCTGAAGCTGGCGGCCGAGGGCACCCCGCCGCCCGTCCGCGATCGCAACGACAAGATCACCGGCGTAGACCCAAAGGTCTTCGCCGACTTCCGCGCCAGGGCCGGCAAGAAATGGCGCGGCCAGATCGCTCCGGCCCGAATCGTCGACGTCATCGAGGCTGCTACCACCCGGAGCTTCGACGACGCCAAGGCCTTTGAGAACGAGCAGTTCAAGGCGCTGATGGAGAGCGATCAGCGCAAGGCCCTGATCCACTATTTCTTCGCCGAGCGGGAAGCCCGCAAGATTCCGGACGTCCCAGCCGACATCAAACCGCTGCCGATCCGCAAGGTGGTGGTGATCGGCTCTGGCCTGATGGGCGGCGGCATCGCCATGTCGTTCGCCAATGCCGGTATCCCGGTCAAGCTGCTGGACATCGACGCGGAGGCCCTGGCGCGCGGCATGGGCGTGATCCGCAAGACCTATGAAACCTCGCTTTCGCGCGGCTCGATTACCCAGGCGCAGCTTGACGAGCGGTTCGGGCGGATCGAGCCGGTCGGCGGCTATGACGACCTGGGCGACGTGGACATGGCCATCGAGGCGGTGTTCGAGGACATGGCCCTGAAGCAGAAGATCTTCGCCCTGCTGGACAAGGCAACCCCGCCCCATGCCATCCTGGGCACCAATACCTCGTCACTCGACATCGACCAGATCGCCTCCGCCACGACCCGGCCTGACAAGGTCATTGGGGCGCACTTCTTCAGCCCCGCCAATGTGATGAAGCTGCTGGAGGCGGTGCGCGGATCGAAAACCAGCGCCGAGACGATCGCCACCGTCATGGCCCTGGGCAAGCAGATCGGAAAGGCCCCGGTTCTGGCCGGCAACTGCGACGGCTTCATCGGCAACCGGATGCTGCAGTATTACACCGTCAACGCCGAATACATGCTGGAACGTGGCGCGACGCCGGAACAGATTGACCGCGTGGCCGAACAGTTCGGCATGGCCATGGGTCCCCTGGCCATGCGCGACTTGGCGGGCATGGCCCAGGCCGTCAATGTGCGCGCTGTTCGCAAACTGACCCTTCCGGCCGACGAGCGAATGCCCGAACTGGTCGAGCGCATGGTCGAGGCCGGGCGCATCGGACAGAAGTCCTCCGCCGGCTTCTACCGGTATGACGGTCGCGAGCGTCTCCCCGACCCCGCCGCCCTGGACCTGATCCGCGCTGAGGCACAGCGCCAGGGCATCGAACAGCGCAGCTTTACCGACGAGGAGATTCTGGCCCGACTGTTCCACCCCCTGGTCAACGAAGGGGCCAAGGAGCTGGAGGAAGGCATCGCCATCCGCGCGTCCGACATCGATGTGGCGTGGGTCAACGGCTATGGCTTCCCCGTGCACACCGGCGGGCCGATGTTCTGGGGAGAGCAGATCGGCCTGGACAAGGTGCTGGCCACCGCCCGCACCCTGGGGGCCGAGAACGGCCAGACGCGCTGGGGCCCGTCGCGCCTGCTGGAGCGGCTGGTCGCCGAGGGCAAGGGGTGGAAGGATGCCCCCGCCCTTATCGCTGCGGGCCTGTAGAGGACGCCCATGCCCTTCTTGCTGGACGACGACCATCGCCAGATCGTTCAGGAGGCCGAGCGCGTCCTGTCGGACGGCTGGTCGCCGGATGGGCTGCGCCATCTGCTGGAACGGGTCGGGGCTCATGACGACCGCTTCTGGACGACCTGCCGCGACATGGGTTGGACCGGCATCACCATATCCGAAGATCACGGCGGCCTGGGCCTGGGGCCGATCGCGCTATGTCTGACGGCAGAGGTCGTCGGGCGGTTCGTCGGCGGGGCTCCCTTCCTGTCCACCGGCTATGGGGTGAGCGAGGCTCTGCGCCGCTTTGGCAGCAATGATCAGCAGGGCCGGTATCTGGCCGGGCTGGCGAACGGCGAAAGGACCGGGGCAATAGACCTGACCTCCGCCCTGGATGGAGGCGAACGGCTGGCTTGGACGGACGGCAGGCTGTCCGGGGCCACCGGCCTGGTCGCCGCCGGGGCCTGGGCAGACCTGCTGGTCACCGTGGCGCGAGACACCGCGACCGGGGGGGATGTCCTGGTCCTGGTGGCTCTGGACGAGCAGGCACACCCCGAACCCGTTCAGACCTTCGACAACAGCCGCGGTTATGCGGTTCTGCACTTCAACAGTGCACCAGCAGAAGTTCTGGCGACCGAACACGCCGGGGATGCCGCGCTGGAACTGCTGGCCCGTGTCGCCGTCATAGTGGCGTTTGAACAGCTGGGCGGTGCCGAAGCCTGCATGGAGCGTGCGCGCAACTTCGCCAATGAGCGCCAGGCGTTCGGCCAGCCGATCGGCAAATTCCAGGCTATCAAGCACCGCATCGCCGAGATGTATGTTGCCAATGAACTGGCGCGCGGCAATGCCCTGCGGGCCGCCCTGTCACTGCGGGACGATGCCGGTGATCTGGTCCTGCGCGCTGGAGCCGCGCGCCTGACCGCCATAGACGCTTACGAGTTCGCCGCCACAGAGGCCATCCAGACCCATGGTGCCATTGGCATCACCTGGGAACATGACCTGCATCTGTTCTTCCGCCGCAGTCGCGCCCTGGCTCTGGAACTGGGCGGTCGCGGGCCATGGCAGGATGTGGTCGCACGCCGCGTCATCGCCGGAGTCGCCGCATGACCTCCTTGTCCCCCGAACTGGAGGCGTTCCGCGATCGTGTCGTCGCCTTCATGGACCCTCACGTCGCCGAGTACGGACAGGCCGCGCGCCTGGGTCTGTCGCTGGATGACGACATCGCCCTGGCCCGGCGGTGGCAAGCGACCAAGGCGGCCGCCGGCTATGCGGGCCTGACCTTCCCCACAGAGTACGGCGGCGCGGGTTTGACCCAGCTGGAACAGGTCATCTTCGTGGCCGAGGAGGCAGCGAGAGGCTTTCCGGCAGGCTATTTCGTCATCAGCCTGTCGATGCCGATCCCGATGATGCTGCGCTATGCGACGCCTGAGCAGAAGGCGCGCTTCGTGCCCCCGGCCCTGCGCGGCGAGCAGATCTGGTCCCAGCTTTTCTCCGAGCCCTCCACCGGCTCCGACCTGGCGGCTGTGCGGACCCGGGCCGTCCGCGACGGTGAGGACTGGATCATCAGTGGACAGAAGGTCTGGACCACCTTTGCCCAGTACTCCGACTATGGTGTCATCGTCGCACGCACCGATCCCGACGCGCCCAAGCACCGCGGCCTGACCTATTTCTTCGTTGATCTGAAGGCCCAAGGCGTGACGGTGCGTCCGATCCGCCAGCTGCATAGCGCTGCAGAGTTCAACGAGGTCTTCTTCGACGACGTTCGCGTTCCCGACGCCTGGCGCCTGGGCGGGGTGGGCGACGGGTTCCGGCTGGCGGTCGAGACCCTGATGATCGAGCGCTACACCGCCGCCGCCGACGAGACCGGCTTCGGGCCACCGCTGGATGCCCTGATCAGCCTGGCCCGCGAAGCGCAGCTAGACGGTCGCCCGGCCCTGGAAGATGGCCGCGTCCGGGCCGTGATCGCTCAGGCCTACGCCACCCAGCAGGGCCTTTTGGCGATCAGCGAGAAATCCATACTGGAACTGGCCGCCGGGCGAGAGCCGGGACCAGAGGGGTCGATCCACAAACTGGTCGGAGCACGAGGCCGACGCGAGGTGGCCCTGTGCGCGCTTGATCTTCTGGGCACGGATGGTCTGCGCTTCGATGCCGCCGCACACCCGCGGCCCAAGACCGATTTCGCCATGTCCTGGATGGACCAGCCCACCTTGCGGATCGCGGGCGGCACGGACGAAATGCTGCTGAACACCGTGGCCGAGCGCATCCTGGGCCTCCCACAGGACTATCGTCCCGACAAGCTGCCGCGCTGACCTGCCCCTTTCCGATCTTCTTCGCTAGAACGGTCGGATGACAGGCGCACTTTCCGGCATTCGCATTATCGAGATCGCGGGCCTGGGGCCCGGCCCCTTTGCCGGCATGATGCTGGCCGACCATGGGGCAGAGGTGATCTGCGTCGAGCGTCCGGGCGGCAACCCCCTGCAACCTGCCTCGGGCCGCCCGGCCGACATCCTGTCGCGGTCGCGCCGGTCCATCGCACTGGACCTGAAATCGCCCCAGGCCGCCGGCGTGATCAAGGCCCTGGTCAAGACGGCCGACGGCCTGATCGAGGGGTTCCGGCCGGGCGTGATGGAGCGTCTGGGTCTGGGGCCTGACGACCTTCTGGCCGTCAACCCGGCCCTGGCCTATGGCCGGATGACCGGTTGGGGCCAGACCGGTCCCTGGGCCCAGCGGGTCGGCCACGACATCAACTACATCGCCCTGTCCGGCGTGCTGCACGGCATCGGCGAGAAGGGCGGCCGCCCCATCGCACCGCAGAACCTGCTGGGCGATTTCGGCGGCGGCGGCATGATGCTGGCCTTCGGAATGCTGGCCGCCATCCTGTCGGCGCGCACCACGGGCCGGGGCCAGGTGGTGGATTGCGCCATGACCGACGGCTCGGCCCTGCTCAGTGCCATCACCTGGGGCTTCCGGGCCCAGGGGCTTTGGCGCGACAAACGGGGGGTCAATCTGCTGGATGGCGGGACCCATTTCTATGACACCTACCGGACCCGCTGCGGGGGTCATGTGGCGGTCGGTGCGATCGAGCCGGCCTTCTATGCGGCCCTGCGCCGCGTGGCGGGCCTGACCGATGACCCGGCCTTCGATGCCCAGATGTCGCCCGCCGACTGGCCCGTGCTGAAGGCCCGGCTGCAGGACGTCTTCCTGACCCGGACGCGCGACGAATGGGCCGAGGCGTTCGAGGCGGACGCCGCCTGCCTGACGCCGGTCCTGTCCATGCCGGAGGCGCGCGACCATCCGCACAATGCCGCCCGCCAGACCTTCGTCACCCTGGACGGCATCACACAGCCCGCGCCTGCACCGCGCCTGTCACAGACCCCGCCCGGCCCGCCGCGTGCCCCCCGCCCCATCGGGGCCGACACCGATGCCATCTTGGCCGAGGCCGGTTTCGACGCTGAGGCGATTGCGGCCCTGCGCCATGACGGCGTGGTGCACGGATGACGGAGGTCCCGCACCGCGTCTATCGGATGAGCGTCGCCAGCGTGCATGTTCACTATGTCGCCAAGGCCGAGCGGAAGGGGCGCAGCCGTGAAGAGGTCGATCAGATCATCACCTGGCTGACCGGCTACACCCAAGTCCAGTTGGACACCCATCTGGCGGACAAGACCGATTTCGAGACCTTCTTCGCCCAGGCTCCCCGGCTGAACCCGGCCCGGACCACGATCACCGGCCTGATCTGCGGTGTCCGCGTCGAGACCATCGAAGATCCGCTGATGCGGGAAATCCGCTATCTGGACAAGATGATCGACGAACTGGCCAAGGGCCGTTCGATGCAGAAGATTCTGCGCGAATAGCCGCCTCAGCCGCGCGTCAGCGTTCGGATCCGCAGCAGGTTCGCCCCAGCCGTGATGAACAGGGTCCGCCCATCCTCGCCGAAGGTGCAGTTGGCGGCCGGGCCATCGGTGCGGATCAGCCCCAGGGCCTGACCATCCGCGGCCAGCACATGGACACCCCCCGGCCCGGTGCAGAACAGCCGCCCCGCCTCGTCCACGACCAGGCCGTCGGGCAGACCCGGGTTGTCGGCCCCGACCATGGCGGTGAAATCTCTCAGCACCCGCCCGTCGGTGACCCCTCCCCGCGCGTCCAGCCCATAGGCCATCACCACCGCATGGGCCGGGTCCGACACGGCGACGTAAAGGGTGCGCCGATCCGGCGACAGGCCGATCCCGTTCGGAAAGGTCAGGTCACGGACCAGCAGCGAAACCGCCCCGTCCGCATCCAGCCGATAGACGCCATTGTGCCCCTGTTCCTTCAGCGGCGACTGGTCCATCCCCGCCAGACCATAGGGCGGGTCGGTGAAGAAGATCGCCCCCCCGGCCCCCTGGACCAGATCGTTCGGCGAGCTGAACCGCCGCCCGCCGAACTGCGTGGCCAGCAGGGTCTTGGCCTGGGTCGCCAGGTCCAGCCGGGCGACGGCGCGGTTGCCGTGATCCGCCATCAGGATGGAGCCCTTCGGCCCCACGATCAGCCCGTTCGACCCGGCCTCGCGAAAGGCGTCGGTTGCCGGGCCGTCATAGCCGGACGGCTCCATGAACACCGACAGACCGTCCGCCTCTGACCAGCGGTGGATCCGGTTGTTGGGCACGTCGCTGAACAGCAGATAGCCGCCCTCAGCGATCCAGACCGGCCCCTCCGACCAGGTGAAGCCCTCGGCCAGCACCTGGATCACGGCATCCGGCGCCACGATACCGTCCATGGCCGGCGACAGCCGCTCGACCCGGCCCAGGGTCCGAAAGCGGGGATCGGGCACCGCCCCCACGGGTCGCCCGGCACAGGCTGCGGCGGCGGCAGCCAGGCCACCGGCCAGGGCGAGACGGCGTGAGGGACGCATGGGGAACTCCGGGACAGGAAACAGAAAGGGACGGCCTACAGCGCGACCGACCGGCCTTCGCGCGCGGCGCGATAGATGGCCTCGATGATCCGCATGTCGCGCAGGCCTTCCTCGCCCGGAACCAGCGGCTCGGCCCCGGTCATGACGCAGATCGACAGATGGTCCAGCTGGGCCGAGAACTGGTTCTGGCCCGTCGGCACCGCATGGGGCCGGGTCTGCCAGTCGCGGTGCAGGCGCAGGGTGTTGTCGCCATAGGCGGTGCCCGGCTCGGCCTCGATCCACCCCTTGGTCCCCGTCACCCGATAGCGGTTGTGGTGCGAGCCATAGGTCGAGACGCAGTTGGCCACGGCGCCGGACGGGAACCTCAGCTGGAAATTGATCGTGTCCTCGACCTCGGCAAACCGGGGGTCGCTGCGATCGGTCGATTCCATCGCGCTGACCTCGACCGGCTCTTCCCCCGTCAGATAGCGCGCGGCCTGAAGACTGTAGATGCCGATGTCCATCAGCGACCCGCCCCCTGCCAGCGCCCGGTTCAGCCGCCACTGGTTCGGGCTGATGGGAAAGCCGTGGTCGGCGGTCACGATGCGCGGCGCACCGATCTCGCCCTCGCGCACGACCCGGATCGCCTCCTTGTTGCCTGCCTCGAACCGGCAGCGATAGCCGATCATCAGCTTGCGGTCGGCGTCGCGGCACGCCCGGATCATGTCCTCGGCCTCCGCCGCCGTATTGGCCATCGGCTTTTCGCACATCACATGCTTGCCCGCCGCCGCCGCCCGCAGGGTGTATTCGTGGTGCAGGCCGTTGGGCAGGATGACATAGACGATGTCGACATCCGGATTGTCCCGGATGGTGTCGAAATTCGCATAGTCATACAGGCCATGGTCCGGCACGCCGTATTGCGCGCCATAGCGGCGGGCCTTTTCCGGCGATCCGCTGACCAGGGCCGTGACGCGCGAATGACGGCATTCGGCAAACCGCGGCAGGATGACATCCGCATACTGACCCAGGCCGACGATGGCATAGCCCAGTTTGCGCTCCGGCCGCTCCTGGCTCCAGGCCGAGGTGGACAGGGGTGCCAGCCCGGCTGCCGCCCCCAGGGCCATCACCGATCGGCGGCTGTGTCGAAGGGTCATGGACGTGCGCTCCGGTCGCCCTGCGCCGGGCCGGTGAGATGAGCCCCTAGGCAAGCCGCGTTTGACCACCGCTGTCAACGCAGATCGCCCGATCCGGCAACCGACACCGCCGCAGGGTCGTTGATGAAGACCCTCAACAAATCGGAGCCGCCCCATGATCCTGTCCAAAGGCACCCTCGTGGCCGTCGTCGACGGCGAGAAGCTCGCCCTGTTCGAACAGACCGGCCAGCAGGACATCGCCCTGACCGCCCGCCCCACCCCGGCGATCGAGGAGCGCGCCTCGGGGGCCGCCGGCCGCATCTCCAGCGAGGCCAACCCCGACAACGACACCCAGGCCGAGGACGGCTTTGCGATGGGCGTGGCCGATGTGTTGAACAAGATGGTCCTGACCAATCAGGTCCAGCACCTGCTGGTCATCGCCGCGCCCAAGACCCTGGGTCAGCTGCGCAAGGGCTGGCACAAGGAAACGCAAGGCCGCCTGGTCGGCGAAATCGCCAAGGACCTGACCGGCCACTCCACCGACCAGATCGCCGCCGCCATCGACAAGGCCTGACGGCGGGCTCGCACCGAGTCTCGCATTTCTCCCCGGGTGAGGCCTTGCGCCGACCCGGGGTTCAGGCCGGTGCCAGTTTGGCCCTCGGGCGAGGGGAAGCGCGTCCGCTGATCGCCTTCGTGCGGGGGACGGAAACAGCCCAGAAGACAGCGCTTGACTCATAACTCGACATATGGCGAGTTAAGGGAATGACACGTCCTGCAAACGCCTCCAGCCAGACCCGCACCCTGCTCGCCCAGTTCGCCGATCAGCCTCAGGCGTGGCAATATGGCTATGAGTTGAGCAAACTGACCGGGCTTGGGTCCGGCACCCTGTACCCGACCCTCGCGCGCCTCACTGAACAGGGCCTTCTGGAGTCGGAGTGGAAGCCGTCGTTGCAGCCGGGGCGCCCCCCCAGGCATGCCTATCGACTGACCAGCGCAGGGCTCGAGTTCGCCCGCGCGCAGTCTGCCAAAGCGGCCAAACCGTCCAAATCGCGTTCCAGAGAGGCCATGGCATGACCAGGTTCACCGCACTGCTGTTCAACTTCGCCGTCAGGGTCGGTCCTGCCGACCGTGAGGTCTGGTTCAGAGCGATGGAAACGGAGTTCCAGTTCATTCCAGCGGCCCAGCGGCTTCGCTTCGCAACCGGGTGTCTCGCGGCGGCGGTGGTCTGGCGCATCTGGACGCCGGATGGAGTACGCCAGATTACGCAAGGCGGGCTTGTCGCCGCCTGCGCGTCGCTTGCAGGGCTGATCACGATCCACGCTCATCTCGGGACATTCGGGCCGCTTGATCCGATGATGACCGTGCTCGGCTTCACCTATGCGGTGGGAGCCGCCGCTACGGCTCGCTGGGGTCTTCGAGGCATGTCCGCGTTTGCCCTGGGCGGAATCGCGCTGAACACCGCGTTTGTGAGCGCATGGGCTGGAGGGCTCGCCGAGCCACCGGGGTTTGTCCGCGCCTTGTCTATAGAGGCCTATCTGATCCTGGCGACATTCCTCGGGATCGCAGCCCTCGCTCATTCCCTGGCCCGTCGCCTCGAGCGCGCCGCATGACCCGGAAAGCTATTTGGCTGCTGGCTTCACTGGGCCTGCTCCTGGGCGTTTTGCATCTCGGCTTGACGCTTCCAATGTACCGACAGCTTTCGCTTGAGGCGTTGTGGTTTGCCGGCAGCGGCCTTGCCGTCGTCTGCTGTGCGCTCATGAACATTGCTGCGCTGCGCAATCGCACGCCGTCGAGCCGTTGGGCAGTGGTGATCGCGAACCTGCTCATCGCATCATTCTTCGCCGCAGCCTGGCCGCTCCTGCCAAGCCCCCAGGTCGCGGTGGGCTTCATCATCTTTATCGTCCTGGCCGCCTATTTCGGTCCGATAACCCTGTGGCAAGAGAGAGCCGTCCGGCGCACGCTCAAGTCCTGAGGCGCAACCCGACGGATCTGTTTCGACCCATTGCTGACTTGGGGTGTCATTTCTCCCCTCGAGGGTCGGGCCAGAGGATTAGAGGTCGTCAAAACCGCCAGGCTGCCTGTCCTCCCATCGAAGAAGAAACGCGTTGGCGACCACGGACAGCACGCCCAACAACAGTCCGATCCAGATTGGAAGGCCCAGCAACCATAAAATGCCACCGACCCCAAAAAGAGCCCTAGTTGGACGGCGACAACTCCGCTCCCGACCGTTGAGAGCGCTAGCGAACGGCCGACCTTGCGTCGAGTAGGACTTTATTCCTTTTCCGCCCTTGATCCCTCTCCCTTCCTGCCCATGTCCGGCGTTGCGCTCGCGAGGGTGCCCGGTCTTTGACAGCAGCAGCGCGGAATCTCCCGTCGGGGCGGGGATGTCCGATCATCCAGGACGGCATCCGGGCCTGCAGGGCGCAGATCGCGTCGCCGACCATGTGGACTGAGTGGACTGAGTGGACTGGTTTTTCTTCGCGCGCTCGCCACTCGCCGACGGCACCACAGGAGCGAAAATGAAGGAGGGTGGCGACCCCGGCAGGACTCCAACCTGCGACCTCGGCTTTAGGAAAGCCTTGCTCTATGCGGCTGAGCTACGGGGCCACGTGCGCCTGACCTAGCGTCTGATGGGCAGGAGGGGAAGAAGCGGCGGCGAATTCCGGCCCGGCCTGTCCGCAGACACGCGACCGTCTAGGCGGCGAAGGCCCTGTGCATACAACATCTTGTAGGGAACAAAGCCTGAATCGGACCAGGTCAGCGATTCGGTCCTGATTCGTTTCGCGCCTGTTCCGTGGCCCGGTCACTCCTTGTTAATCCGGCCGACAGGGCTTGCGCCGCGCGGCCGGGGCTGTAGGCGAAGGGCCATGTCGTCCGCACCCGTTTCGTCCCTTTCGCCGCGCGCCATGGCGCTGATCGTCCTGATCGGGGCGGCCTGCGTCCTGGGGCTGGCGCCGATCCTGGTGCGGCTGACCGAGACGGGACCGGCGGCGGCAGGGTTCTGGCGCTTCGCCTTCGCTGTGCCGTTGCTGCTTCTGGTCACGGCCCGGCCGGGGGCGGAGGGGACGGGACGGCCCGGACGCTGGGCGGCGCTGGCGGGCCTGTTCTTCGTGCTGGACCTGTCGTTCTGGCACTATGGGATCGTGATGACCTCGGTCGCCAATGCGACGGTCCTGTGCAACCTGACCCCGGTGGTGGTGACCCTGTTCGCCTGGCTGGCGTTCCGGGATCGGCCCGGCCGACTGTTCCTGCTGTCCCTGGCCCTGGCCCTGGGCGGCGCCTTTGCCATGGCCGCCGGGGCCGATGGCGGTCAGGGCACCAATCCTCTGTTGGGCGACCTGTTCTCCCTGTCGGTAGCGGTCTGGTACAGCGGCTATTTCCTGGCCGTGAAGGCCGCCCGCCGGACCATGAGCGCCAGCCGCGTCATGCTGTGGTCCACCGGCATCGGCACGCCCCTGCTGCTGATGGTGGCCCTGGTTCTGGGAGAGAACATCCTGCCCGCCGGGCCGGGCGGCTGGATGGCCTGCATCGCCCTGGGAGTCATGCATGTGGTGGGTCAGGGCGGCGTGGCCTGGGCCCTGGGGCGGCTGCCTGCCGGGATCACCGCCGTGACCATCCTGATCCAGCCGGTCGTGGCCGCAGGGCTGAGCTGGCTGGTGTTCGCCGAGACGATGACCCCGATCCAGATGCTGGGCGGGGCCGTCGTCCTGGCCGCCGTGGTCCTGGCCCAGTGGTCGACCCGCCCCGGCAGCAAAACGGGCGCGGAACCGGCTGGTCCCGCGCCCGTCAGCCTCTGAACCGGAAAGTCCGGATCAGAGCAGTTTCAGATCGACCGCCGCCGTCTTGCCGCGCTGGGATTCCAGCTCGTACTCGACCTTGGCGTTCTCATCGAGGCCGGTAAGCCCCGCCTTTTGAACGGCGGTGATGTGCACGAACACATCATTGCCGCCGCCGTCGGGCTGGATGAATCCAAAGCCCTTGGTGGTGTTGAACCACTTGACCGTGCCGGTCGCCATCTTGCGCTCTCCGTCAACGCGCTTTTCCAGGCAGACGCCCGCCAGCGGACGCCCGTCAGTCCATCTGGACAGCTCGTTCAGGCGAAGGAGCGAAACGCGGGTGTGGACCCCACGCGAAATCCGGACTGCGGTGATGTTGTCTTATGGGAAAACGGGTCGGTCAACCCGAAAGCGATTCGCCCAAGGCGCGAAGACGGTTACCGCCTGCGTCAGGCGCACAGGCCCCTTGAGGCTCCGTCCAGGTGCAGGTGATCGCGGTGCGCTTCGTTATACTCGGGGGTCAGGACCGTGGCGAAGACCCGGCACGCCCCGTCCCGCAAACGCCGCAGGAAGCGCGATCCGTCCGTGCCCGTCGCCCCCTCTCCGGACCAGTCGTCCAGCACGCTGACCACCCGCCCGTCCTTCAGCCGGACACCCGACACGTCCAGGGCATTGGCGCGGGCATGCTCGCTGGGCCGGGCAGACTCATCGGTCTGGCCATAGATGCGGCGGCAGGAATAGGTGCCGAAATTCTGGACCTGGGCGGCGTCGGAGCCGAACACCTCGCGGGCGGCGGGCTGCAGCACCTGACGGTCCCAGATCACATAGCGAACGGCCAGCGGGCACTGCATCGTCAGCCCGCCGGGCGACAGAGGCGTAATGTCGCCGCCGGTGATCCGCACGGCGCCCCGCACCTGGCAGAAGCCGCCGTCGTCGACGTCGGGCGCGCGCTCGACGGTCACCCCGGCCTCGCGCAAGACCTGGATACAGGCGTCGGTCGCCGCCTCGATCTGTTCAGCGGCGGCGGCAGGCGGCAGTTCAAAGTCGGCTACCTTGGCCGCCGTCGCCTGGCCGATCGGCCGGTTCAGATCCAGCGGCTTCCAGGGCAGGTCCTGATGCGGGGCAAAGGCGTTCAGCAGAGCGAAGGCCGCGCAGGCGCACAGCGCGACCTCCCAAACCAGATTCCAGAAGTCCGCCAAGTCCCGCTTCATCGATCGCTCATAACCGGAAATGCTTCATCGGGCGACCGTCTCTTGCCGTGGCCGAGCCGGGCGCCCACAGTGAACCCATGGGCAAGAAAAAAGACGACTACGACCGCACGCTGGAGAACCTTCAGATTCAGTGGGTCGAGGCCCAGGCCTGGGCCATCGAGCAGGGGGTTCGCACCCTGATCGTGTTCGAGGGCCGCGACAGCGCCGGCAAGGACGGGGCGATCAAGCGGCTGACGGAATATATGTCTCCGCGCCAGACCCGCGTCGTGGCCCTGCCCAAACCGAACGAGCGCGAGACCAGCCAGTGGTATTTCCAGCGCTATGTCCCCCACCTGCCGGCGGCGGGCGAGACGGTCATTCTGAACCGGTCCTGGTACAATCGCGGCGGGGTCGAGCCGGTCATGGGCTTTTGCACCCCCGCCCAGCATGAGGCCTTCCTGAGGGAGGCCCCGCTGTTCGAGCGGATGCTGACCGACGACGGCATCATCCTGATCAAATTCTGGCTGGACATCAGCCGCGAGGAACAGGCCAAACGCCTGGCCGAGCGGGTTGCCGATCCGCTGAAGCGCTTCAAGGTTTCGCCCCTGGATGCCGAGGCCCAGGCGCGCTGGGACGCCTATTCCCAGGCCAGGGACCAGATGCTGGCGGCCACCCATGCCCGGCGCGCGCCCTGGACCATCGTCGCCACCGACGACAAGAAACTGGCGCGGCTGAACGTCATCCGGCACGTCCTGACCCGGCTGGACTGCCCCGGCCAGGTCCACCACCGTCCCGACAAGGCGATCGTCTTTCCGGCCGATCAGGCCGCTGGGCGTCTGGCACCCTGATCAAAACCCCAGCTCGGCCCGCAGGTCCGCCGCGCTGACGCCCGAGGCGCGGATATCGCCCAGGGTCGCCGAGCGGTCCCGCTTGGCCAGACGGCGCCCGTCAGCGCCCAGGATCAGCGGATGATGGCGATAGACGGGCGTGGGCAGGCCCAGCAGGGCCTGAAGCACCCGCTGGACCGAGGTCACCTCGACCAAATCCTCGCCCCGGATCACATGGGTGACCCCTTGGGCCGCGTCGTCGATGACGGCGGCCAGCACATAGCCCGCCCCGATGTCCTTGCGGCCCAGAACCATGTCGCCCAGCCGCTCGGGTCGGGCCGTGTGGATGCCGGGTCGATGCGCTTCCTCCACCCAGGTCAGGGCGTCGAAACCGTCCAGAACCTCGCGCGCGCGATCCAGCGACAGCCGCCAGGCAAAGGCCTCGCCCCGCGCCAGTCGCTCGGCTTCCTCGGCCGGATCGTGCGGCCCATGGGCAAAGGCCTGGGGGTCGGCGGGATCGTCGCCGTGCGGGGCCACGCCCGCCGTGGCCATCAGTTCCTTGCGCGTCCGAAAGCATCGATACAGCAGACCTCGATCGCGCAGGCCCTCCAGCGCCGCCTCATACTCGCCCCGGTGCTCGGACTGGCGGCGGACGGGGCTTTCCCAGTCCAGACCCAGCCACCTCAGGTCATCCAGGATGGCCGCCTCATGCTCGGGCCGACAGCGGGTGAAATCGGTGTCCTCGATCCGCAGCAGGAACCGCCCGCCCGACGCCTGCGCCGCCGTCCACGCCGTCAGGGCGGAAAAGGCATGGCCCTTGTGCAGGCCGCCGGTCGGCGAGGGAGCGAAACGGGTGATCATCGAGATGCAAACTAGCGGGAAGCGGACGTCGCCGTCAGCGTCTCTTTGCGTGAAGCGGTCCTCGCTCTAGGGTCGCGCGTCATGGCCCTTGCCCCCTCTCCTGCCGACATCGCTGCCGCACGGGCTGCCCTGGCCGTTGCCGACCCGGCCCTGGCGCGCGTCCACGCTCAGATGCCGCCTTTCGAATGGCGGCTGCGGCCCGGCGGGTTCGAGGGCCTGTTCCGCATGATCGTGGAGCAACAGGTCTCGGTCGCGGCTGCTGCCTCCATCTGGGCACGGGTCGTGGCCGGGCTGGGCGAAGTAACGCCGCAGGCCGTGCTGGCCCTGGATATCGAGACCCTGCGCGGCTTTGGCCTGTCAGGGCAAAAGGCCCGCTATGGCCATGAGATCGCCCGCGCCCAGACCGACGGCCTGATCGACTTCGACCATCTGGAGCGGCTGTCGGACGAGGAGGCCATTGCGCGCCTGACGGCCATAAAGGGGGTCGGAAAATGGACGGCCGAGACCTTTTTGATGTTCTGCGAAGGGCGGCTGGACGTGTTTCCTGGCGGCGACGTCGCCCTGCAGGAGGCGATGCGCTGGGCCGACGGCGCAGACGTCCGGCCCAGTGAGAAGGCCGCCTATGCCCGGGCCGAGATCTGGCGCCCGCACCGGGGCGTGGCGGCCCATCTGCTGTGGGGCTGGTATGGGGCGGTCAAACGCGGCGAGGTCATGATTGAACCCGTTCCGACCGCTAAAACCGCCCCGTCCCGCGGGCGAGCCGCCAAGGGCAAGAAGCCATGACGATCCTGGTCGATCCGGCCCTGACGGACCCCGAGACGGTGCTGGGAGCCCTGGATTTCGCAGGGGTGGCCGTCTTCGCCGCCACCGGGGCCCTGGCTGCCGCGCGGCAGAAGCACGACCTTGTCACCTTCGCCTTCTTTGGAGCCATCACTGGCGTCGGGGGCGGCACCTTGCGCGATGTGCTGATCGGCGCGCCGGTCTTCTGGGTCCAGGACTGGCGCTATATCGCGGTCTGCCTGATGGCCTCGCTGGCGGTCTGGCTGGTCGGGGCTCGCGACTGGCGGTTCCGGGCCCTGCTGTGGCTGGATGCGATCGGCCTGGCCGCCTATGGCGTCATGGGCGCGGCCAAGGCCGAGGCCGTGGGCGTCGCCCCCCTGATCTGCATCGTCATGGGGGCCCTGACGGCCTGTTTCGGCGGCATCGTCCGCGATCTGCTGGCCGGTCAACCCTCCATCCTGCTGCGACGAGAGATCACCGTCTCGGCCGCCCTGCTGGCCGCGACCCTGTTCGTGGTGGGGCGGTTCCTGGGTCTGGATGCCTGGCCGGCGGCATTGTTGGCGGCACCTTGCGGTTTCGCCCTGCGCGCCGGGGCCCTGGTCTGGGGCTGGAGCCTGCCCGCCTTTCCGGGCACGCCCGCCCGAGGATGAGGCCGTCACGAAACCGCGATCTTCAAGTCATGGCGGCGTAGTCGAATCAGGGATAGGGTCAAGGTCAGCCAAGGAAGGAGACCTGTCTTCAGTCCTGTCGCGTCGATCATCCCTTACCGGACCAGGAGGCCCTGATGCAGGCCCTTCACCGTCCGCCGTCCGGCTGGCCCGCCCTGGTGCTGAACGCCGACTTCCGACCGCTGTCCTATTACCCGCTGTCGATCTGGCCATGGGAAGACGTGGTCAAGGCGGTCTATCAGGATCGCGTCGATGTCATCTCGACCTATGACAAGGTCGTCCGCAGCCCTTCCATGGAAATCGTCCTGCCCAGCGTGATTGCGCTGAAGTCCTATGTGGACCAGGACCGCCAGCCGGCCTTTACCCGCTTCAACGTCTTTCTGCGCGACGGCTTCACCTGTCAGTATTGCGGGGCCTCGGCCGAGCTGACCTTCGACCACGTCGTGCCGCGATCGCGCGGGGGCCGCACGACCTGGGAAAACATCGTTGCGGCCTGTTCGCCCTGCAATCTGCGAAAAGGCGGCCGGACCCCTGACCAGGCCGGGATGCCCATACGCCGCGCACCGCATCGGCCCAGCGCATGGCAACTTCAGGAGTTCGGTCGCAAATTCCCGCCGCACTACCTGCACCAGAGCTGGCTGGACTATCTGTACTGGGACATCGAGCTGGAGCCCTGACGGCCCGGCATCCGCAAGGCCGGTCAGTCAGATGCCCGCGTACCACTCATAGCCGCGATCGGGCCAATAGCCGCCTTTACCGCCCGCGATGTGATCGAAGCTTTCGACCGCCTCGATCCGGCGAATATATTTGGCGTGTTTGTAGCCCAGCTGCCGCTCTACCCGCAGTCTGAGCGGCGCACCGTGCGGGACGGGCAGGGTCTCGCCGTTCATGTCATAGGCCAGGATGGTCTGGGGGTGATAGGCGTCGATCAGGTCGATGCTCTCGTAGTAGCGCGGCCCCGTCTCGGTCTGGGTCAGGGCATCGAAGCAATAGAAGACGATGTATTTCGCCTCGGGCTTCAGCCCAGCTTCGTCCAGCAGATCGGCCAGTTTGGCCCCGCTCCACTGGCCGATGGAGGTCCAGCCCTCGACGCAGTCGTGCTTGGTGATCTGGGTCCGCGACGGCCGGGCGCGCAGTTCGGCCAGCGACAGGCTGAGCGGCCGCTCGACCAGTCCGCCGATCTCCAGGCGATAGTCGGCGAACCCTGCATCCCTCAGCGCGACATAGTCGGCCGCCGCCGGATTGATCGACCCGTTGGCCCGGAAATCGTCGGAGATTTCGCTGATGTCGTATTCGGGGGCCAGGGCCTCGCGCGGGATGATCAGGCGCTGCGCCCGCCGGGTCAATTCCTCGGCGCTGACCAGCAGACGCTGACCCGCCTGCTCCGCCCGCTGGCAAGCCGCCAAGGTCAGAACGCCGGCCGTGGCCAGGGCCCGGCTCAGCCAGTCACGGCGGTTCATGACGCCCCTCCCTCGTCCTTGCGTGTGCTGGGCTCGATCACGAACCAGCCGGTGATCATTGCCCGCATGTTGTTGTAGAGGCCGGTCCAGATCACCAGGCCGACGTGAATGACGATGAAGCCCACGATCAGGGCGGCCGAGATGAAGTGCAGCGTCCGCGCCGACTGTCGTCCCCCCATCAGGTCCAGAAGGATGCCGCCAATGGCGTTGAAGCCCGGCGACATCGACAGGCCGGTGATCAGCATCATCGGCAGCACGACCAGGATCATGGTCACATAGGTCAGCTTCTGGATGACGTTATAGGTCCTGGCCTCGTCATCCTTGGGGAAGTGGAAGCGGGCGTGTTCCTTCACCGAGGGCCAGAAGCCCTTCAGGTCCGCCCCGGTCGGCCACAGCCGCCTGCCGAACCGGCGCGTGACGAAGCCATAGGCCAGATAGATCAGGCCGTTGATGACGAAGACCCAGGCAAAGAAGAAATGCCAGTGCCGGGCCTCGGCCAGGTTCCGTCCCTGCGGCAGCATCACCCAGTTCGGGATGGTGCCGAACGCGACCCAGGGATCGTCGAAGGTGGACCGCAGGCCCCAGTAAAGCTGCGGGTGGGCGGCCAGGATGTTCAGCCCGCTCATGATCAGCACGACCACGGCAATGACGTTCAGCCAATGGCTGATCCGTACCAGGGGCGGGTGGCGATAGGTGTCGGTGCGTCCGCCCGGCAGGGGGCGATCGGCGTGTCTGACGGGCGACCTGCCCGGTGTCACTGGGCTGGCTTCGGCGGCGAACTCGGTCATGGCCCCTCCCGATGGCGCGACGGCCGGACCGGACGGTGTCATGCCGTGCCCGCCCATTCAACGTCTCATGACGTCCAGTTCGCCACGGCGCGTCGAAAGGTTACGCTTCGCGGTCAGTCAGGCACGACACAGATCGCAGCATTGTGGCGGGCGCGGCAGTCGGCCAGCCAGGCGGCGCGGTCGGCCTCCCAGGCCCTGCGGGCGGCATCGGCGGCTCTGACGGCCGCCTCATGGTTGGCGCGGGCGGTTTCGGCGGCGGCGACGTCCCGGCGATAGGCCTCGTCGGCCAGGGCCGAGGCTTCCAGCGCGGCGGCATAGGCGGCGTTGTCGGCCGCCTCACGCTCTTCGGCCGCAAGGTTGCGGGCGGCGATCTCGGCGTTTAACTGGCGGGTGCGCTCCAGCTCGGCCGGATCCTGTTCGGAATCCTCGGCGCGGGAATAAGCCTCGCCGCGGGCCTGCATACGGGCATCCGCCTCGGGATCGGGGACCGACTGAGCCGCAGCGGGAAGCGCTGACAGAGCCAGGACTGCACAGGCGACGGACAGGATCATCTTCATCGGAGGTCTCCTCGGTACACGGTCAAGCTCGGCTTGAAACGGGGCCGTTGCGTGGCAAGGCGCTTCACAGCGGCAGGCGCAGTTCGAACGTGGTTCCGCGCGGTCCGGTTTCAACCAGACGCAGTTCACCGCCATGGGCCACAGCCAGCTCGCGTGAAATGGTCAGCCCCAGGCCGGTCCCGTCAGAGGCCGCCCCGCTGACGAACGGGTCGAACAGGCGGCTGGACAGGCGCTCGGGAATGCCTGGCCCGTCGTCGGCGATCTGAACCCGCACCCATCCCGGCTCGGTGCTCGCCGAAATCCGCACGGTCCCGACACCCCGACGACGTCCGTTGCGCAGAGGATCGGTCTCGATCGCCTGACGGGCATTGCGCATCAGATTGACCAGGATGCGATGCAGATGATCCGGGTCCGCCTGGACCATCAGACGGGCCGGAATGGCCCGGGCCAGACGCACCCCGTCGCCTTCCAGCCCTGCGTCCTCGGCAGCCGCGATGGCGGCCCGGCTGAGCGAAACCTTCTGCACCTGAGGGGCTGGTTCCTCGCTCTTGCCATAGTCGAGCACATTGCGCGTCAGGGCAGCGGCACGGCCCAGCGCCCGCTCCAGCCGGGGCAGAGCCTTGGCCACATGGGGGTCTGCCGACACCGCCAGGCGATCCGACGCGATCTGGGCCGAGGTCAGCATGTTGCGCAGGTCGTGATTGATCTTGGCCACCGCCTCGCCCAGCGTGGCCAGCCGCGCACGGCTGCGCAGGGAATCGCGGACTTCCTGCTGCATGCGGACCAGTTCGCGCTCGACGCGGCCGATTTCGTCCCGGCGGGCGCTGGGCGGCTCAGGCTGCGATTCCGGATCGTCGGCGAACCGCTCGATCGAGCGGGTGACCCGGCTGAGCGGCCGAAGCACAAGATAGGCCAGGGCCGCATACAGCAGTCCCCCCGCCACCGCCGAGATCAGCAAGGACATCAGAAGGCTGTTCAGCAGGAAGGCGCGCAGTTCCTGTTTCAGCGGCTCGGCCGGGGCCAGGATCTCGATGAAATCGCCGGACCGATAGCGCGGCCGCGCCTGGACCCGCACCGAACGGTCGGGGTGGCCCGCCAGGGTCCGCCAGGGATCCGCCAGACGGGCCCAGACGCCGCGATCGCGCAGATCGATCAGATCGGGCGCACGCGGCAGGTTGGGGGCCTGCAGCAGCAGGCGGCGCACGCCCTGTTCGCCGACGACCACGGCCTGAACGCCGCCGATGGTCAGCAGCTGTTCGGCCGTCTCATCCTCCACCATGGAATAGGGCAGAGCCTCGACCCCCACCGAGGCCAGTTCGGCGGCCTGCAGTCGGTCCAGCAGCCAGCGCTCGTGAAACGACGCCGCGCTCGGCGCAATGATCAGGGCCTCGACTGCCAGGGTGAAGGCCGCCGTCAGGATCAGCAACTGGCCCGAAAGGCCATCGAACGACGGGCGATGCAGCCGCCGCAGGATCGCGTCTCGAGCCCGCAGATGTAGAGGCACTTCCGTCATGCCGGGCGCTTCTGAAAGGCGGCCTGGGCCCGCTTCAGGACGAGGGGCAGAACGACCGCCAGCACAAAGACGCCCAGCATCGGAGCCCAGAACTGGTTGAACAGGGCCTGGAAATCCGGATCCGGGTCGCTGACCAGCAACTGGTTCAGCCGCGCCCCGATCCAGCAATAGATGATATGGGCCGGCAAAAGGCCGATCACCGTCGCGGTGGTATAGGGGACCAGGCGCACCGCCATCAGGCCCGCCGCGACATTGATCATGTGGAACGGCACCACCACGGCCAGACGCGAGGCCAGGACATACCAGAAGGTGTCGCGGTCGATGGCGTCGCAGACCTTCTGCATCAACCCGGCCTTGGCCTGGGCCTGTTCCCGCAGCGATCGCCCCAGGGCCGTGCGCGCCACCCAATAGATGGCCAAGGCGCCCAGGGTCGCCGCGATTGCGGTCGACACCCCACCGACCCAGGGCCCGAAGAGATAGCCGGCCGTAATCGTGATGAAGAAGACGCCCGGCACGACGCTGGCCGTCATCGCCGCGAACAATGCCATGAGCAGCAGCAGGCTGAGCAGATAGTTGGCGGCCGTGAAGTCGCGGAAGCCCTGGCCATGGTCGCGGATCGTGTCCAACGACAGATATTGGTTCCAGCCCATGCCAAACACCAAGGCGATCACCGCCGCCAGAACGATCAGGGGCGCGAAACGCCGGACCTTATCCATCTTCACTCCACCCTGCCCGGATGGCATCCGGGTTACGCCTTGGTCGATCTGGACGAAGTCGGCGTTGACACCCACCTTCTGCCGCCTTATACGCCCGCCCTCCTGCGCTGGACGCCTTCATGTCCGGTGCTTCCTGTATTCAGCTTTGAGGAGCCGACCGTGAAGCGGACCTATCAGCCGTCGCGACTCGTGCGCAAGCGCCGTCACGGCTTCCGTTCGCGGATGGCCACCAAGAACGGACAGAAGATCGTTGCGCGTCGTCGCGCCAAGGGCCGCAAACGCCTGACGGCGTAAGGCGGACATCGCCTTCTTCATTCCTCTCCCGTCGGGAGAGGAAGACCGCGCTGTGCGTGGTGGAGGGGGCCGGACGCGAAGTGCCTGTCTGGGGTTGGCCCCTCCACCGCTTCGCGGTCCCCTTCCCCCAAGGGGGGAGGAACAGATGAGTGAACCTTTCGAAATTCGTCGCCTGACCTCGCGGCCCCAGTTTCTGGCGGCCGCGAAAGGCGTTTCTCAGGCCCGCGGGGCCGTCGTGGTTCAGCAACTGCATCGGGCCGATGCAGAAGCCGCGGTCGGCGTCGGTTTCACCGCCACCCGCAAGATCGGCGGTGCCGTCATTCGCAACCGCGCCAAGCGACGACTGCGCGAGGCAGCCAGGGCGCTTCTGCCCCTGCACGGCTGCCCCGGCTGCGACTATGTGTTCATCGCCCGCATGGGCACGGCGGACCGTCCGTGGGACCGTTTGCTTGACGATGTGAAATCGGCGCTTACAAGGCTGGCGACGCCCCGGCCCGCGCTCCGCGACGCGCCCTCTGACAGTGCCGCTCCCGGCCAGGACCCTGGACCTCCATGAAAAGCGAGAACAGCCGGAACACGATCATCTTCATCGTGATCACGGTCATCTTCCTGTTCGCCTATCAGGCGTTCGTGCTGCAGCCCCAGGCCGATGCCCGCCGGGCCGCCCAGTTGGCTGCTGCGGAAAAGTCAGCCCCGGTACCCGGCCAGGTCGGCACGGCCGCCGATGCCTCGGGCGCGCCCACCGTCTTCATCACCGATCGTCGCCAGGCCCTGGGCACCGCCAAGCGCGTGCCGATCCAGACGCCGACCCTGCGCGGATCGCTGTCGCTGGTCGGCAGCCGGATCGACGACCTGTTCCTGACCGAATACGATCAGACTCTGGCCGAGGGCTCGCCCCCGGTTGAACTGTTCCGACCCCAGGGCATGAACCATGCCTATTTCGCCCAGTTCGGCTGGATCGGAGCCAATGTCGCCGGCGGCGTCCCCGGGCCGAATACGCCCTGGCAGTTGACGGCCGGTTCGGTGCTGACGCCGACCACGCCGGTCACCCTGACCTGGGACAATGGACAGGGCCTGCGCTTCACGCGAGTTGTCGCGGTCGACGACCGCTATGTCTTCACCGTCACCGATACGGTCGCCAACCTGGGCACCCAGGCGATCACCCTGCGCCCCTATGGCCGGGTCGAGCGTCAGGGCATCCCTTCGGACCTGGGCAAGCAGCCGATCCTGCACGAAGGCGCCATTGGCACCTTCTCCAAGGGCTCTGGCTTCTCGACCGAACAGGTCAAGTACAACGACTGGGTCAAGAAGGGCCGCGTCCAGCATGAGACGACCGGCGGCTGGTTGGGCATCACCGACAAATACTGGATGGCCGCGCTGATCCCGGACCAGGCCGAGACGGTGGGTGCCGAGTTCCGCGTTCGCGACGTCAACGGGCTGAACGTCCACGAAGCCAATCTGCAGGGCTCGGTCCGCACCGTCGCGCCGGGGGCCCAGATCGTGGAGACCCAGCGCCTGTTCGCCGGAGCCAAGCGCAACGAGGTTCTGGCCGATTACGAAAAGTCGCTGGACCTGCCGCGCTTCATCTATGCGATCGACTGGGGTTTCCTGTTCTTCCTGACGCGGCCGATCTTCCTGGTCGTGGACTTCTTCTTCGGCGTGTTCGGCAACTTCGGCCTGGCCATCCTGGCCCTGACCGTCGTGGTCAAGGTCATCATGTTCCCCCTGGCCAACAAGGCCTATGAGAGCCTGTCCAAGATGCGGAACCTCCAGCCCAAGATGGAGGAACTGAAGAAGAAATACGCCGACGACGCGCCTAAACAGCAGCAGGAGCTGATGGCCCTGTATCAGCGCGAGAAGATCAACCCTCTGGCCGGATGTATCCCGATCATCATCCAGATCCCGGTCTTCTATGCCCTGTACAAGGTGCTGTTCGTCACCATCGAGATGCGCCACGCGCCCTTCTTCGGCTGGATCCAGGACCTCAGCGTGCGCGATCCGTCCAACATCTGGACCCTGTTCGGCCTGATCCCGTGGGATCCGTCCACCGTGCCGCTGATCGGTGGGCTGATCTCGATCCACGGTGGCGGCGGCTTTACCCTGGCGCTCAGCGTCCTGGCCATCTTCTACGGTGCCACCATGTGGCTGCAGCAGGCGATGAACCCGCCCGCGCCCGATCCGGTCCAGCGCAAGATCTTCGCCTTCATGCCGCTGGTGTTCACCTTCATCATGGCGCCCTTTGCGGCAGGCCTGCTGGTCTATTGGTCGTGGAACAACATCCTGTCGATCCTGCAGCAGTATGTGATCATGCACCGCTTCAAGGCCGAGAACCCGATCGACCAGTTCATCGACAAATACATCAAGAAGACAGCCACTTGACCGACTTCACCGACGAAGAGATCGAGGCTGCACGGGTCCTGTTCTCGCGGCCTGCGACCTTCGTCATGGGCTGCGCCAAGATCGAGCAACTGCCCGATCCGGACCTGCCGGAAGTCGCTTTTGCCGGCCGGTCCAACGTCGGCAAGTCCAGCCTGATCAACGGCCTGGTCGGAATGCACAAGCTGGCGCGGGCCTCCAACGAGCCGGGCCGGACGCGAGAGGTCAACTTCTTCGACCTGGACGGGCGAATGCGGCTGGTCGACCTGCCGGGCTATGGCTGGGCCAAGGCCTCGCGCACGACGGTCAAGAAATTCCAGGACCTGGGCCGCGACTATCTGCGCGGTCGGGTGACGCTGAAGCGGGTCTATCTGCTGATCGACAGCCGCCATGGCCTGAAGGCGGTCGATACCGAGGCGCTGGACGCTCTGGATAAGGCCGCCGTCAGCTATCAGATCGTGCTGACCAAGGCCGACAAGCTGAAGGCCGGCGAGGCTGAGGCCGTCGCCGCAGCAACCCTGAAGGCCATCTCCAAGCGCCCGGCTGCGTTTCCAGAGGTGGCCGTGACCTCGGCCGAAAAGGGGGGCGGCCTGCCCGAGCTGCGGGCTGCGATCGCGCGCGCTACGGGCGCTGATCCCTATGCCTGACCGGCCGCCTGCTGCTCGGCCTCTGCGATAATCGCCTCGAGCCCCTCCCGCCAGGTCGGGTGGCGCGGTCGCCAGCCCAGTTCGGCCTTGGCCAAGGCATTCGAGACGCGTTTTGAATCACGGTAGAAGCGCCGCATCGATTCCGAGACCGACGGATCGGTCCAGTCCACCTGGGGCGGGGTCTCAAGCCCCAGACGTGCCGCGGCCCAGGCGGTGACCACGTCGGAAGGGGCAGGCTCGTCGTCGCAAAGATTATAGGCCGCGCCCGGTCGCGGCCGGGCCATCGAAGCGAACAGGCCGTCTACAGCGTCCTGGACATGGACCCGGTTGAAGATCTGGCCCGGCTTGACCACGATACGCGCCGTGCCCGCGCTCAGCCGGTCGACGATCGAGCGGCCCGGTCCATAGATGGCGGGCAGTCGGAAAATCTGCACCGTCAGCCCCATGCCCTGGCCTGCGTCCAGCCAGTCGCGCTCGGCCCGGACCCGGCGCGCACCTTCCAGGCTGGCGGCATTCAGGGCATCGCCTTCGAACGCCCAGCCGCCGTCACGATCGCCATAGACGGCTGTCGAAGAGACATAGCCGACCCAATCGGGATAGGTGCCGGTCGCGGCAATCGCCGGGATCAGAGCCCGCGCGCCCGGACAGCCGGGCCCCTCGGGCGGGGCTGTAATCAGAATACGGCCGCAGGTGGCGACGGCGTTCGACAGGGCCTCCTGGTCCGCCGGGTCGATCGCCTCCATCCCCGCCTGGATCAGGGATGCACGCCGCTGGGGATCGCGAGACGTCGCCATGGCTCGGCCGCCCGCCGCGATGACGGCGCGTCCGGCGGCCTGGCCCAGATATCCGCCGCCAAAGATCAGCAGTGACGCGGTCAGGCGCGCACCGCCGCAGGTTCAGGCCGGGCCGCCGAAGCGGCAGGAGCGTCGGCCGTGAGCGCTTCGGCTCGGCGGCTGTTCCAGCTGGAAACGCAGGGGATCTTGGTCATGTCGACCCGGTCGGCATAGCGGCGGGCGATGTCCGTCACCTCGTCCATCAGACCCTGCCGCAGGGTGATCGGCTTCAGGCCGAGGTCGCGGAACTGGTCATTGGCCACGACCAGATCGTTCTCGTCGGCTTCCTGACGGGGATTGGGCACCTGGGCGACCTCGGCCCCGGTCAGGTTAGCGATCATGGCGGCCAGGTCGCGGACCCGGTGGCTTTCGGTCATCTGGTTCAGGATCTTGACCCGCTCGCCGGCCTTGGGCGGGTTCTTCAGCGCCAGCTCGACGCAGCGGACCGTGTCCTGAATATGGATGAAGGCGCGGGTCTGGCCGCCAGAGCCGTGCACCGTCAGGGGATGGCCGACCGCCGCCTGCATCAGGAAGCGGTTCAGGACCGTGCCATAGTCGCCGTCATAGTCGAACCGGTTGATCAGCCGCTCGTCCTGGCGGGTCTCCTCGGTCTGGGTGCCCCAGACGATCCCCTGGTGCAGGTCGGTGATCCGCAGATTGTCATTGCGGGCATAGAACTGGAACAGCAGGGCGTCCTGGGTCTTGGTCATGTGATAGATGGACCCCGGATTGGGCGGGAACAGGATTTCCTGTTCGGTCGGCCCGTGGTCCGTTTCCACCGTGACCTTCAGATAGCCCTCCGGGATGCGAAGACCCGCTGTCGCATAGCCATAGACCCCCATGGTGCCGAGGTGCGCCAGATGCACGTCCTGGCCGCTCTCGACGATAGCCGCCAGGAGGTGGTTGGTCGCATTCAGATTATTGTCGACGGTATAGAGTTTGTGCCGCGCCGACTTCATCGAATAGGGGGCCGCGCGCTGTTCGGCGAAATGCACCACGCTGTCGGGGCGGACATCACGGATCAGAGCCACCAGACGGTCGAACTCCTTGCCCACCGTCATGTTGACGAAGTCGATCTTGCGCCCGCTGATGGCCTGCCAGGCGGCGATGCGCTCGCCCATGGTGCGGATGGGCGTCAGGGAACGCACTTCCAGTTCGTTGTCGATGTTCCGGCGTGACAGATTGTCGACCACGGTGACGTCCCAGCCCCGCGCCGACAAGTGCAGGGCCGTGGGCCAGCCACAGAATCCGTCACCACCCAGAATCAAGACACGCATCTAAACCCTCGCACTTTCTTGATCCCTGCCTAGCCCATGAGGCGACGAGGGGCAAAGCGTGCGGGACGGAGGGGAAGATCCTTCCCCTCCGGCACTGACCTCAGGCGGCCTGCTTCTGGCGCGTGGGGTGGAAGAACAAGGCCTGGCTGATCGCCGCCTTGACCGTTTCCGGCTGGAACGGCTTGGTGATCAGGAACGTCGGCTCGGGCCGTTCGCCGGTCAGCAGACGCTCGGGGAAGGCCGTGATGAAGATGACCGGAACGTCGAAGCGTTTCAGGATGTCCTTGACCGCATCGATGCCCGAGGAACCGTCGGCCAGCTGAATGTCGGCCAGAACCAGACCCGGACGGTGACGGGCCACGGCGTCGACCGCTTCGTCGTGGGTGGTGGCGGTGGCGGTGACGTTGTGACCCAGTTCGCGCACCAGGCTTTCGATGTCCGCCGAGATGATGGCTTCGTCCTCGATGATCAGGACATCGGTGGCCAGTTCGGCGTCGATATCGGCCTGGGCTTCGCTGATCAGACGCTCGACGTCATGGGCGTCCGCGCCGAGAATCTGGGCGGCCTCCGATGGCGTGAACCCTTCGAGCGCCGTCAGCAGGAAAGCCTGGCGCGAACGGGGCGAGATCCGCATCAGGCGGCTGGCGGCATCATCTCCCGCTTCCAGGCCGCTGGCATCCTCCAGACGGGCACCGGTCGAGGACCAGATGGCATGGAACACGTGGTACAGGGCCACACGCGGCGTCATGTCCGAGGGCAGCTGACGTTCGCCGGCGGCCAGGGCTTCAAGCGCGACGCGGACATAGTTGTCGCCCGTGGTCTGATCGCCCGTGAGGGCACGAGCGTAACGGCGCACATAAGGCAGGTGCGGCGCGAGACGGGCGAGTAGGCTCATTTCAAAAAATCCCCGACAGGAAGCAACCCCTACCATGAGGCCGCCGTAGGCGCTGCAAACGTATCAAATCCGCAACGGTTCCGCTTGTCTGAAAATCTGGTCACATTAAAGCTGAGCCATGACGGAACCCCAGCACGCGGGTGACGTTCCCGGCGACCACCTACCCAGCAGCCAGCGGCGGCGATCGATCCCTTGATGATTGAAAACTCTGAACCCACCCGACGCAACTCGGCGGCCTCGGATAACGAAGCTGGCCTTGAAGAGGCGCGCCTGCGCCAACAGGCCATTGGCGTAAAGCTCCGCCACATGTTCGACGAGGTGGTTAACGAGCCGGTGCCGGACGAGTTCCTGGATATTCTGCGCCGTGCGGATGACCGCACCGGCAAGGGTGGCGCATGACCGGACCGGCCCCCAAGCCGCCCTCTGCGGACGACAATGCCTTCAAGGCGCAGCTGATCACCCTGATCCCGCATCTGCGCGCGTTCGCGCGGACCCTGACGGGGGACCCGACGGCTGCCGACGATCTGGCCCAGGACGCCATGATGAAGGCGTGGGATGCGCGGGCCAGCTATCAAATGGGCACGAACATGAAGGCCTGGACCTTCATGATCCTGCGCAACCAGTTCTATTCGGAAAAGCGCCGTTCGTGGCGGCAGTCGCAGCTCGATCAGGAAGCCGCCGAGCGGACCTTGGTCGCTGTGGACGATCCCGAGGCCCCCGTCGCACTGGACGAACTGCGCATGGCTTTGAACACCCTGCCCAAGGAACAGCGCGAAGCGCTTATCCTGGTCGGGGCCGGCGGCTTTGCCTACGAAGAGGCTGCCGACATCTGTCAGTGCGCGGTGGGCACGGTAAAGAGCCGCGTCAGCCGTGCCCGGCGCGCCTTGCTGGCCACGCTGGAACGCGGTGGCTACGCCCGCGACGGCAAGGCGGCCGGCGACGCCATGCGCTCCATCCTGGCCGATGCAGATCGCCTGAGCGGCACTCGGCAGGGCTGAGCGGGTGGTGCGTCTGGGACGGTCATTGGGCCGAGGGCTGGCCGCGCCACGGTTCCAGGGCATCCGCTTTCGCATGGGCATGGCCATGGCCGTCGCCCTGGCCCCCATACTGATCCTGAGCGCCGTCCAGACGGTGAACGACTTCCGGCGTCAGGCCGAAGATCGGCGCACCGACCTGACCCTGGCGGCCGAACGCAGCGCGGCAGCGGCCAAGAGCCGACTGGACGGGGCTGCTGTGCTTTTGCAGGCGCTGCGTCCCGAAACACTGGGCCCCTTCTGCGGGCCGCGCCTGACGGCTCTGGTCGACAGGCTCGACGGCTATTCCAGCCTGGTTCGCTACAGTGCCACGGGCACGGCCACCTGTGCCTCTGACCTCCGGCCCTCGGCCGCCGCCTGGCAGGCCCAGGCCGGGCGCGACCCCTGGTTTACCCGGCTGCGCCTGGGCGAACCGATGACGGTCGCCCGTGCTCCAGACGGCGCGACGGACGGCCCTGCCCTGATCGCGGCGATCCGTCTGGAGCGCCCTCTGGGGGCCTTTGACGGGTCCATGGCGGCGATCATCCCCCTCAGTGCCCTTCAACCTGACACGCGCGACCGGGCCTTGCCGGAGGGCTCCGAGGCGGCCCTGACCGATGCGGACGGCAACATCCTCATCGCCACAGACCCCCAGGCGTTCCAGGCCAGCCGGGGCGACAGCGTTGCCGGCTGGGTCGAGCGCGCGCGGGCCGGTTCCTCGGCCCAGTTCGAAGCTGTGGATGCGTCGGGTCACAGGCGCGTCTATGCCGGGGCGGCCCTGGCGGGACGCGATGTCTATGTCCTGCTGTCTGCGCCAGCGCCGGGCTGGTTGTCCTGGGCCCGCCTGAACCCGATCGGGACGCTTCTGCTGCCGCTGGGGGCCTGGCTGTTGGCCTTTGCGGCGGTGATGCTGGTGTCGGAGCGGATCGTGATCCGCTGGCTGGATTATCTGGAGCGGATCGCCGCCATCTATGCCCGGGGACGGTTTTCGGTGCGACCGGTTCAGGCGGTCAATGCCCCGTCCGAGATCCGGGTCCTGGCCCGCACCCTCGACGAGCTGGCCGAGGCGATCACGGCAAGGGACCGATCACTGACCGACTCGCTGGAGGAAAAAGACGCGCTGATGCGCGAGATCCACCACCGGGTGAAAAACAACCTTCAGATCATCTCGTCCCTGCTCAGCATGCAGCAGCGGGCCCTCAAGGATGCACCGGCCAAGGCGGCCCTGGGCGATACGCTCCAGAGGATCGCGGCCCTGGCCCTGATCTATCGCACCCTCTATCAGAGCGACGACATAAGGCACGCTGACGCCAAGGTCTTCCTGACCGAACTGGTCGGGCAGCTGGTGGCCGGCGAGGCCATGCGGGGGCCGGTCGTGACCAGTGCGGTCGATGCCGATTCCCTGCTGGTCGATCCCGACAAACTGGCACCGCTCGCCCTGTGGCTGGTGGAAGCGGTCGCCAATGCCCAGAAACACGCTTTTGCCGGGCGAGGGGGCGACCTCAAGGTCCGCTTCCGCGTCAATGGGACGACCAGTGTGCTGGAGGTCGAGGACAATGGCCCCGGGATGGATGAGGAAGCCCGCGCCGGCGTCGGCCGTACCCTGATGGGGGCCTTTGCCAAACAGTTGCGCGGCGAGGCCGATCTGACGCCGGCACCGGGAGGCGGAACCATCGCGCGGATGACCTTCGCCACGCCTGAAGCGACGCGCCCCCCCGGAGAAGTAGTTCCATACGGAACCGCGCCGCGCGCATCGCGTTGATCAGGCAGACGAGGACGACGGCCAAGGTTCTCGCCCGACCTGTTTCATTCACCGGAGCCTTCCCATGCGCAAGATTTTCGTTCTGATCGCGACCGCCGCCGCCCTGACCACCGCCGCCTGCAACACCGTCGCCGGCGTGGGTGAAGACGCTCAGGCCGCTGGCCAGGCTGTCGAGCAGTGCGCCGAAGGCCGCACCTGCTGATCTGAGATCAACGCACACTCGCGGTCGGTCTCCCCGACCTCGGCCGCGAGCCGGAACCCCGTCGACCGCAAGGTTGGCGGGGTTTTCGTTTGTCTATGGCCAAGCTAGCATCCGATCAGGCGCTCAGCAGAAGCACCAGGGTTGGGGAAACCAATGGCTGATATCGAAGGGTCGAGGGATCGCGAACAGGGCGAGCCCGGATTGCGAACCGTGGTCGGAGCCTCCGCAGCGGGCACGGCCTTCGAATGGTATGACTTCTTCATCTTCGGCTCGCTGACCACCGTCATCGCCCGGCATTTCTATGCCGATGTCGGCGAGGCGGCCTCCTACATCCTGGCATTGTTGACCTTTGGCGTCGGCTTCGTGGTGCGGCCCCTCGGCGCGCTGGTTTTCGGCTGGTTCGGCGACAAGACGGGACGCAAGACCACCTTTCTGGTGACCATCAGCCTGATGGGATTTGCCACGGTCGCCATCGGTCTGTTGCCCGACTATGACCAGATCGGCATCGTCGCTCCGATCCTGCTGATCCTGATGCGCATCCTTCAGGGCTTTGCCCTGGGCGGAGAATACGGCGGAGCCGCCATCTATGTCGCCGAACATTCCCCGCGGCCCAGGCGCGGCCTGCTGACCGGCTGGATTCAGACCACGGCGGCCCTGGGTCTGATCGGCGCGCTCAGCGTCATCCTGACGACGCGGGCCATTCTCGGAACCGAGGCCTTCGACGAGTGGGGCTGGCGCATCCCCTTCCTGCTGTCGCTGCTCCTGCTGATCGTGTCGCTGTGGATCAGGCTCAAGCTGAACGAGAGCCCGGCCTACAAGCGGATGGAGGCGGAGGGCGGGGCACGCCGGACCCCTTACCGCGAGGCCTTTGGCACCTGGAAGAACGGCAAATACGTGCTGATCGCCCTGTTCGGCATCATGATCGCCCAGGGCGCGGTCTGGTACTGCGGCTATTTCTATACCCGCTTCTTCATGGAGCGGGTTCTGAAAGTGGAGGTGTCGACCGTCGATCAGCTGGTGCTGGCGGTGACGGTCTGTTCGGCCTTCCTCTATGTCTTTTTCGGCTGGCTATCGGACAAGGTGGGACGAAAGCCGGTCATGCTGGGTGGGATGATCCTGGCCCTGATCGCCTTCTTCCCTGGTTTTCATGCCCTGACCCGGGCGGCCAATCCGGCCCTGGCCGAGGCCCAGGCCTCTTCGCCCGTGGTGGTGGTGGCCGATCCGGCGACCTGTGCCATCCAGTTTGATCCCGTGGGCAAGACCGCCTTCGCCAGTTCCTGCGACATCGCCAAGAATGTGCTGTCCAACGCCGGGGTCTCCTACGACAACCAGGCGGCTCCGACGGGCACGGTTGCCGTGGTTCGCATCGGCGCGGTGGAGGTGGCCTCGGTCGAGGGCGCGGGCCTGACGCCGGCCGCCCTGAAGGCTGCGCGCGCCGAAGTGGACGGCCGCATCAAGGCGGCCCTGGTCAGCGCCGGCTATCCGGACCGGGCCGATCCGGCGCGGATCAACTTGCCCGCCGTCTTCGGGATCATGATGATCTTCATCATCGCCGCCTGCGCCCTCTATGGACCTCAGGCCGCAGCCCTGGTCGAGCTGTTCCCGACCCGGGTGCGATATACGGCCATGAGCCTGCCCTACAACGTCGGCACCGGCTGGATCGGCGGTCTGCTGCCCGCAGCCAGCTTCGCCTTGGTGGCCTGGTCGGGGAACATCTATTTCGGCCTTTGGTATTCGGTCGGCTTCACCCTGCTGGCGGTGATCGTCAGCCTGATCTGCTTGCCCGAGACGCGGGGCCGCGACCTGGACACCATCGGCGACTGATCAGCCGCCGTAGCTGCGACCCCCGCCGCCGAACCCGCCACGAGAGACCACGGTGGTGCGGCTCTGCACCCGCGAAGGGGCCTGGCGGGCCGCCGGGGTATGGTCACGGGCGTCCGTGATGGTGCGACCGGTGCGATAGTCTCGCGCCAGATAGCCGCCGCCGTAACCGTTGGAATAACGGTTGTCGCGGTCGCGATACAGCGGGCCACCGCCGCGATAACCGCCGCCGTTCAGCAGCTGGCCGATGATGAAGCCCGTGGCCAGGGGACCGAAGAAGGAGCCATTGCCGCGTGGCTCGCACTGCGACGGACCCCATTGACCCTCGCACTCCTCGCGCGTGGCATAGCGGGGCGAGGTGGCTTCGGCCTGTTTCTGGGCCTCGGCATAGGCGGCGTCGCACTCGGCATCGGCGATGACGTCCTCGGCCTTGCACTCTGCCAGTGAGGTATAGGCCAGGGTCGGCTGCGGAGGGCCGGACGGCGCGGCGACTTGGGGCGAGTTGCAGGCCGACAGCGAAAACGCCGTGGTGGCCATCAGGCTGGTCACCTGAAGGGTGCGCGAGCGCTTCAGGCGGCGGAAGGTGGTGGTTTGGGGCAGAGTCTGATCAGTCATGATGCGCCTCAGGCCGTCATGCAGGCAGCGTTGAGCAGACCGACGCCGATGGAGATGGAGGCCAGATAGACCCCCGCCGCCAGCTCGCCAGCCTCGATCCGGGCAGCCAGGGCCTTGTAGACAAAGCGGCTGACGACGATGAAGGCGACGATCTGGATCACCCCGGCCAGCAGGGCCCAGGCCGCAAATTCCGGAAGGCTGACGGTGTGCGACAAGGCCGAGGCCAGCGGCAGGACATAGCCGATCAGAGCCCCGCCCAGCGCGACGGCAGCCGCCGTATTGCCCTGACGGATCAGATCCCGCTCATGATAGGGCGTGACCCACTGATAGACGTACTTGAACGCCACGAAGAACACCACCGCCGCAGCAAAGGCGATGATGAAGGCGATCGCCCCCGTCTGAAACGCGAACCAGTCCATGGGTTTAGCTCCTGTTGGCTTCCGTTATCCGCTGGCACGCAGCGATCGGGAGTGACGAAGAGAGTGAGGGTCGTTCACGCCCGGAACTCCGCCATTTCCAGGGGGATGCCGATCATGATCTCATGACTGACGTCGCCCCCTTCGGGCTCCTGCTCCAGGGCAATCATCAGTTCGCGTCCGTCGGGCAGATCGCGGGCATAAAGCATGCAGGTCTGGAAGATCTTGGCGTAGGGCGTGGTCGCCGTGCGGTCGTCATAGATGCTTTCCCACAGGGTGACCGGCGGCTGACGGGCGTCGTCTTCGCTGAACCAGAAGCGGGGATATTCGGGCAGGCCCTCGGGTGCGCCCTTGAAGACCGGCTCGGACAATCGGTCACGCCACAGCCGCCGGGCGCGATCGTCGGGCGGATAGGCAGACGACCAGGGCGTGAACAGGGTGAAGTCGTAGGCGACCTGCCCGGCCTCGTCGTCGCTCATGGCCTGAAGCATCACATGGTCGTCGGTATAGAAGCGATGCACGAAGGTGCCGCCGTCCAGGGCCACCACGCCCTGGGCCGTAATCTCCAGCGCGTCGCGATCGAGCGCAAAATGGGTATCCGCACCCAGGCGCCGCCAGGCCAAGGGGTCCAGGGCCACGGTCCGACCGACCGTGATGTTGCGGACTTCGGCCAGGGTCCTGACCGGCTCCGACGGCTTCTGTCCGAACAGACGCTTGAACATATCCTCTCCTATCGCGGAACGGCCCCGGCCGCGAGCGGGATGTTGGCGCGCTGAGGATTACGCTACAGGAAGCCACCGAGGGGGCTTGTCCTGACGACCGGACCCCACACCTTTAAGGCCACACCCGCTTTCGGAGCTGACTGACCGATGGATGCCGTGATCGAAACTGCCTGGACCGTGCCCGCCATCAAGGCGGCGCTGGACGCATCGCCCTTGATCCGCGACGGCGAGCTGAGCCTGCGGGTCGTGGAGGGGGCCGATCCGGTCCTGCTGGCCACCATGCACGACTTCGGCGACCTGCCGATCTATCTGAGCGTCGGCGGCGACCAGATCGTCTGCTCGGTCCTGCTGTGGCCCGTGGCCGAGCAGAACGACCGGCACGCGTTCAACGAATTCCTTCTGAAGGCCCAGCGGATCGTGCCCCTGTCGAACTTCGCCATTACCTCGGTCGGGGGCGAAGACGTCTATGAGCTGATGGGCGAGCTGTCGTGCCGGACCAGCCTGCAGACCATACTGATCGAACTGCGCACCCTGGCCCAGAACGCCATCGATGCGACCGAACTGCGTGAAACCTTCGGCGCCGACACGGCCGCCTGATCCACCCGGGGAAATCGAAGACATGTCCATGCTCGCCAAACTGTCCGCCCTGTTCCGCGGCACCGCCCATGACGCCGCCCAAGGGGTGGTCGATGCCAATGCGCTGAAGATCCTGGACCAGGAGATCCGCGACGCCGACAACGCCCAGGGCAAGGCCCGCGACGACCTGGCCGGACTGGTCGCCCGTCGCCGGATGGCCGAGAACGAACTCAAGAGCTTCGGCGAGCAGATCGCCAAGTACGAAAGCTCGGTCCGCAGCGCCCTGTCGCAGGGTCGCGAGGATCTGGCGCGCGAGGTCGCCCAGCGGATCGCCGAGCTGGAAACCGAGATCGGCACGCGCGGGCCGCTGATCGAGGACATGAAGGCGGCTGAAGCCCGCCTGCGCACGGCCATCGCCACCACCGATCAGAAGATCGAGACCCTGCGGCGCGAGATCGACATCGTGAAGGTGAACGACTCGGTCCAGCGGGCCCAGACCTCGGTCGCCCTGCAATCGGCGGGGGCCCAGTCGCGGATCGGATCGGCCGCCGACAGCCTGCAACGCATCAAGCAGCGCCAGGCCATCAACGAAGAAAAGCTGCGGGCTGGCCAGGAACTGGAAGACAAGCGCACCGGCGCCGATCTGGACGCCAAATTGCGTGAAGCAGGCATTCTGCCCGGCCACTCTTCGGCCGACGACGTCCTGGCCCGGCTTTCGGCCCGTCCGGTGACAGTGGTCACGCCGATGATCGGCACCAGCGTGCCGGTGGACAAGGACCGGGGCTGAACTGTCTCCTCCCTGTCGCGAAGCGATGGGGAGGTGGCGCGGCGCGTCTTAGCGCCGTGACGGAGGGGGTGTTTAACCGGACGCGATCGTGTGGCGGAAAGAGCCCCTCCACCACTTCGTGGTCCCCCTCCCCATCCTTGATGGGGAGGAGACGGAGTAACCCATGAAGCGTCTGACCCTGGACCCCCGGCCCGACTGGCAGGCGCGGGCCGATGCGGTGGGGTTCACCTGGCATCACGATTCCGGCGAGCGATATTGGGACGAGAGTGCGGCCTATGAGTTCAGCCTCGAACAGATCGAGGACGGGATCGAGGCCCCGACGGCCGAACTGCATGGCCTGTGTCTGGACCTGGTCGACGAGGCAGTGAAATCCGAGCGGCTGATGAGCCTGCTGGAAATCCCTGAGGCCTCTCGCGACTATGTCGCCGACAGCTGGAAGCGGGCCGAGCCGTCGCTTTATGGCCGGTTCGACTTCGCCTACGACGGCCAGTCCCCGGCCAAGCTTTACGAATACAATGCCGATACCCCGACCAGTGTGTTCGAGACGGCGGTGTTCCAGTGGCTGTGGCTGGAGGACCGGATCGCGGACGGGACGCTGCCGGCCGATGCGGACCAGTTCAACAGCCTGCATGAAAAGCTGATCGACCGGTTCCGGGCCATCTTCCCGGACGGTGGCTTCGTTCATTTCAGCTCGGACGCGGACTTCGTCGAGGACCGCCAGACCGTGCGGTTCCTGGAAGACCTGGCGCGGCAGGCGGGGCTGGACCCGAAATTCATCGCCATCGACCAGATCGGCTTGAACGCGGACGGCCAGTTCGTCGACGACGAGAACTGGCTGATCCAGGCCATGTTCAAACTCTATCCCTGGGAGCAGATGCTGCGCGACGACTATGCCGAGCCTCTGCCGGGGGCCGGAGTGACGGTTCTGGAACCGGCATGGAAGGCCATCCTGTCGAACAAGGGGATCCTGCCCCTGTTGTGGGAGCGGCACCCGGGCCATCCCAATCTGCTGGAAGCCTATTTCGAAAACGACCCGGCGGCGTCGCGGCTGGGCCCCGATCATGTGCGAAAGCCGCTGTTCTCGCGCGAGGGGGCCAATATCGCCATCGTCGAGGGCGAGGCGCGCGAGGAGGGTATCGACGCAGGCTATGACGGCACGGCCATCCTTCAGGCCCTGCATGCCCCGCCGCGGTTCGATGGCCAGCATGTGATCGTCGGTTCGTGGATCGTCGGGGACGAACCGGCGGGTCTGGCGTTACGCGAGGACAAGGGGCGCATAACGCGGAACACCTCTCGCTTCGTGCCCCATTTCATCCGCTGAGGTCTGGAGATCGTCCGATGAACACCGCCGCCCGCCAAGCCGGTCTGAAACTGTTGCGCCAGCACGCCCTGATCGCAGGGGAGGCCATCGCAGCAAACGGCACGGGCATCGCGGTCGATGACCCGGCGACGGGCGAGGTGCTGGGCCACATCCCCGATCTGGGCACCGCAGAGACCGGGCGCGCTGTCCAGGCAGCGCATGACGCGTTTGCCGATTGGTCGACATCAGACCCGCACAAGCGGGCGGCCTTCCTGCGGGCCTGGGCCGGGCTGATCGACGACCATCTGGACGGCCTGGGGGCGCTGATGGCGCTGGAGAACGGCAAGCCGTTCGAGGAGGCCAAGGGCGAGGTGACCTATGCCAACGGCTTTCTGAAGTGGTTCGCAGGCGAGGCCGAGCGGCTGATCGGCGAGAGCCAGGACAGCCCGCTGGGCCATGTCATCCTGACGTTCCGGCAGGCGGTCGGGCCATGCGCTCTGATCACACCGTGGAATTTCCCCGCCGCCATGCTGACGCGGAAGCTGGGCCCGGCCTTTGCCGCAGGCTGTACGGCGGTGGTCAAGCCGGCCAGCCAGACGCCCTTCACCGCCATTGCCCTGGCCGAACTGGCCCATGAGGCCGGGCTGCCCAAGGGGGCGCTGAGCGTCGTCACCGGGGATGCCGCCACGATCGGCGGGGTGCTGACGGCCTCGCCCCTGATCCGCAAACTGTCCTTCACCGGATCGACGCCGGTGGGGCGCAAGCTGGCCGAGCAATGCGCGCCCACCTTGAAGCGGGTGTCGATGGAGTTGGGCGGGGCGGCCCCGCTGATCGTGTTCGCCGATGCCGACATCGACCTGGCCGTGGCCGAGACGATCAAGGGCAAGTTCCGGAATTCCGGCCAGACCTGCGTCTGTCCCAACCGCGTCTATGTCGAGGCCTCGGTGGCGGAGGCCTATGCCGAAAAGCTGGCCGCGGAAGTGGCCAAGATCCCCGTGGGTCCCGCCTTCGAGGACGGGGTCAAGGTCGGCCCCCTGATCGAGGACAAGGCGGTCGACAAGGTCGAGGATCACCTGAAACAGGTCACGGCCTCGGGCGGACGGGTGCTGACCGGCGGGGCGCGGCACGCCCTGGGCGGGCGGTTCTTCCAGCCGACCGTGACGCTCGGCGGCGATGATGCCCTGTTCCGACGCGAGGAAACGTTCGGGCCCCTGATCCCCGTGTTCGCCTTCGAGACCGAGGACGAAGTGGTGGGCAAGGCCAATGACAGCGACTTCGGCCTGGCATCCTATCTGTTCACCCGCGACCTGGACCGGGCCATGCGGATCGGACGGCGGATCGAGGCGGGGATGTGCGGCGTCAACACCGGCCTGATCTCCACGGCCGTGGCGCCGTTCGGCGGTGTCAAACAGTCGGGCTATGGCCGCGAAGGCTCGATCCACGGCATCGACGAATATGTGGACGTCAAGGCCGTGACCCTGGCCCTGAGATGAAATCCGGCCCTTTCGTCTGGCCCCTGGTCCTGCTGGCCAAGGGTGCGGCGATGATCGCCCTGGCGCAGGTCCTGGCGGGGATCGAAGGCTTCTACAGCTACGGCCTGGTCCAGGGCCTCGGCGAGCTTCTCGCGGCGATCGGAGCGGTCTGGCTGATCGTGGCCGTGGCTCAGCGCGTCAGGCGTAAGCCCAGCCCGGAGCGCCGGCATCACACTTAGGTCGACGGGGCCGCGCCCGGCGCGGGGCGCGAACCGAGCGGGCGAACCGATTTGCGACGGCACCGACACCCGCTTGAACGCGCTGGACGCGGGCTAGGACCGCCGCCTTGACCGGAGCCAGCCGGGCATTGGCCGAGATCAGGCCGACCGCAGCCATCAGCTCGACATAGGCCAGGACATCACCGGCCAGCAGCAGCGCCAGCTCCACGCCCACCAGCTGCCACAGCAGGGCGGCACCCAGTCCGATCAGCAGCCAGCGATGGGGCCTTCCCTCGACGAAGCGGGTCAGGGGCCCGGTCACCAGATTGCGGCTTGGACGATGGGCGGCGCAGACGACGGCCAGGGCGAACAGGCCCAGGGGTAACAGTCCCAGCCCCTTGATCGCCAGCACCAGCGAACAGGCCACGGCAACCAGTCCCCAGCCCCAAGTCTCACGATCCATTGAGCCCATCCCCGCCTGTCCGGACTTCGACTTGGGCAGGCGAGAGAGGCGATGCAAGTCCGAAGTCAAACCGGCAGGGCACCGCGCTTGACGACCGTACGCATGGCCACGCTGGAGGAAACGCGGGTCACGCCGGGAATGCGGGTCAACTCTCGTGAATGCACTCTTTCCAGGTCGTCGACGTCGCGCAGGACCAGCCGCAGCAGATAGTCCGAGCCCCCGGTCATCAGATAGCATTCCACCACCTCGGGCACGGTGGCGATGGCCGTCTCGAATGCCGTCAGGGCGCTTTCGGCCTGGGACGACAGGGTGACGGTGACGAAGACGCTGATGGGCAGGCCCACAGCCCGTTCGTTGATGATGGCGGCATAGCGGCTGATGACCCCGGCCGCTTCCAGCGCACGAAGCCGGCGCAGGCAGGCGCTTTCCGACAGGTTCACCGACCGCGCCAGTTCGGTATTGGTCATGCGCCCATCACCCTGAAGCGCGCGCAACATCTTTCTGTCGGTGACATCCAGGGCAACGGCAGAAACGGTCTTCATTTGGGCAATCCATGCGGGTTTCCGCGACTTTACGCCGTTCAGTCGTCGAAATGAACAGGATGCTGCGTTTCGGGCGGCGCTAGATTGCCGTCAAACGGCGTCCATCCAGTCTGGTGGAGCGCCTCACAGGGAGAGAGTGAAATGCGCGTCGGTGTGCCCAAGGAAATCAAGAAGAACGAACACCGGGTCGGCCTGACCCCCACGGCCGTGCGCGAGTACGTCGCCCATGGTCACACGGTTGCGATCCAGACCGGAGCCGGCCTGGGCGCTGGCTTCACCGACGACGACTATGTCCGTGCCGGTGCGGCCATCGTCGCCGATGCCGCCACGATCTTTGCCGACAACGACATGATCGTGAAGGTGAAGGAGCCCCAGAAGGTCGAGTGGGAAATGCTTCGCGAGGACCAGATCCTCTATACCTATCTGCATCTGGCCCCCGACCCCGAACAGACGCGCGGCCTGATCGCGTCGAAATGCGCGGCCATCGCCTATGAGACCGTCACCGACGCGCGGGGCGGACTGCCCCTCTTGGCGCCGATGTCGGAAGTCGCCGGCCGGATCGCCGTCTTTTCCGCCGCCGAGACCCTGCTGAAGCACAATGGCGGCATGGGCCTGCTGTTCTGCGGCGTTCCGGGCGTGGCCCCGGCGCGGGTGCTGGTGCTGGGCGGCGGTGTCGTCGGCCTTAACGCCGCCCGCATGGCCATGGGTCTGGGGGCCGAGGTTGTGGTTCTGGAGCGGTCGATCCCGCGCATGGCCTATATCGACGAGGTGACGGGCGGGCGGGTCATCACCCGCTATTCCTCCATCGGCGCGATCGAGGAAGAGATCGTGAAGGCGGATGTAGTGATCGGCGCCGTCCTGGTGCCGGGAGCCGAGGCGCCCAAGCTGGTCAAGAAGGCGCATCTGAAGCTGATGAAGCCGGGCTCGGTCCTGGTCGACGTCGCCATCGACCAGGGCGGCTGTTTCGAGACCAGCCACGCCACGACCCACGAGGACCCGACCTATACCGTCGATGGCGTCGTCCACTATTGCGTCGCCAACATGCCGGGCGCCGCACCGCGCACCAGTTCCGAAGCCCTGAACAACGCCACCCTGCCCTTCGGCCTGGCTCTGGCGAACAAGGGCCTGGACGCGCTGAAGGCCGATCCGCACCTGGCGCGCGGCCTGAACGTCCTGCGCGGCGAGATCACCTATCCGGCGGTGGCCCAGGCCCTGGGTCTGGACTGGAGCGACCCGTTCGGCGTCTGGGCCAAGGGCTGATCCTTTCCCGCTGCCAGGTCACCGTCATTCCGGGGCGCTCGCAGAGCGAACCCGGAACCCAGGAGAGCAGTCTCCGGCGTCAACTCGCCGACCCGGACTGAGGCCCTGGGTTCCGGGTTCTTGGCAGCGCCAAGCCCCGGAATGACGGAGAGAGCGGGCGACTGTCGATCGTTCCTAGGTTCAGGCTTTCACGGACGCCCCGCTGGAGAGCGGCTCCGGTGCCCCTGTGGGGGCGAAATCGAGCGCCTGTTCGAGCTCGGCCATGGCCTGATCCGAGGCGTCCCAGTCCTTCTGGCCCGGCTTGCGGGTGTGGGCCCAGTCGGCCTTGATGTCCTCGCGGGCTTTCTTCAGCTCGCCGAGCGCCAGCTTGACCTGCTCAAAGAACCCCCGATCCGCCACGGCCGCGCTCTCGACCGCCTCCAGGCGGTCGGCGCGGTGGTCCTGGCCCTGGGCGAACTCGGCGGCGACGGCATAGGCCTGTTGGGCGCGCCGGGCGTCGGCATCGACGGCGGCAGCCGGTGCCCCATCTGCCTCCACCGGTGCGGCCGGCACGCCATCGGCCGCGGTGTCGGCGGCGTCACGGGCCTCTGACGCCTGTTTGCGGATCATGGCCATGTCGCCATCGGTGACGTTCTTGCCGCCCGCCTCGACATAGTCGGTCACCGCCGATTTCAGTTCCTTGGCCAGCTCTGCCGTCATCTTCAGCGCGGACTTCTGGTCGATCCGAACAAGCAGCTTCAGCGCGTCCATGCGTTCGCGCACGGCCTGCACCTTTTTCGCCGCCATCGCCTTCTTCTGCGCCTTCTGGGCGTCGCGCATTTCGGACAGGCTGGGCAGGGCGACGCGCGGCGTCTCGTCCCGCGCCGTCGGGGACGGGACCGGATCGCGCAGGGTCCGGAGCGCCGGATAGGGCGAGGCGGCAGGGGCCGTCAGCGAGATCATTCTGATCTCTCCGTGAATGTTTGCGGCCAAGCTAGGGGCCGCGCGTTTCGATCGGCTTAAGCGCCTGCCTGTAATTCGCCGTCGTCTTGCGGCATAAGCCCCGATCAAGCTGCGAGCGATCGCGCCCCTGACTTAGAAATCCCCCCGATGAAGTTCCTCGACCAGGCCAAAATCTATATCCGCTCCGGCAACGGGGGGGCCGGCTCCGTCTCGTTCCGGCGAGAGAAATTCATTCCGAACGGCGGACCGGACGGCGGCGACGGCGGGCGGGGCGGCGATGTCTGGATCGAGGCGGCCGAGGGCCTGAACACTCTGATCGACTTCCGCTATCAGCAGCATTTCAAGGCTGCGACCGGGGCCCATGGACAGGGCCGCCAGATGCATGGCGGCAAGGGTGAGGACGTCGTCCTGCGCGTGCCGGTCGGTACCCAGGTCCTGGACGAGGACAAGGAAACGGTCCTGCTGGACATGGATACGGCGGGCCAGCGGGTGAAGCTGCTGACCGGCGGCAACGGCGGCTGGGGCAATGTCCACTTTAAGGGGCCGATCAACCAAGCCCCCCGCCACGCCAACCCGGGCCAGGAGGGCCAGGAGAAATGGGTCTGGCTGCGGCTGAAGCTGATCGCCGACATCGGCCTGGCGGGTCTGCCCAATGCGGGCAAGTCGACCTTCCTGGCGGCGGCCAGCGCGGCCCGGCCCAAGATCGCCGACTATCCTTTCACCACCCTGGTGCCCAATCTGGGCATGGTGGACCTGAGCCCGACCGAGCGGTTCGTCATCGCCGACATTCCCGGGCTGATCGCCGGGGCGTCCGAAGGCGCGGGCCTGGGGACGCGATTCCTGGGCCATGTCGAACGGTCGGCCTCACTGATCCATCTGATCGACGGAACCCAGGAAGACGTGGCGGAGGCCTATCACGTCATTCGGGCCGAGTTGGAAGCCTACGGAGAGGGCTTGGCCGACAAGGTCGAGATTCTCGCCCTGAACAAGGTCGACGCCCTGACGCCCGAGGCGCGCGAGGAGAAGGCGGCGGAACTGGAGGCCGTGGCCGGTCGCCGGCCCATGCTGGTCTCCGGCGTGTCGGGCGAGGGCGTGCCCGAACTGCTCCGTGCCGCCTGGGCCGAAGTCAGGAAGACGCGCGGCGAGGTCGATGCCGATGGCGATGCCGTCGCCCCCGCCGGAGCCTGGGCACCGTAAAGCGCGACAGGGCCGATCCGGCGTGTTAGGGCGCAAGTGAGCATAACTCCCGTTTCGTCCAGAGCCCCTCTTGCCGCTGTTCCACGCCGGTCCCGCTCCGAAAGCCCAGGGTCCGCGCGCGGGTGGCCTGCGCGACGGCCTCGGCGTGGCCGCAGGCATGAAGGTCGGCCTGTTCGGGGGGTCGTTCAATCCGGCGCATGACGGCCATCTGCACCTGGCCGAGACGGCCCTGAACCGGCTGGGTCTGGACCGGGTGGTCTGGCTGGTCTCGCCGCAGAATCCGCTGAAGGACAGCGCTCATACCGCCCCCCTGGCCGAGCGTATGGCCGGGGCCCGCGCCCTGGCGACGGGGCCCGAGATGGTGGTGTCGGATTTCGAGACGCGGGTCGGCACGACCTGGACGGTCGATACCCTGCGCGCCTTGCAGACGCGGCACCCCGGCGTGCGGTTCGTCTGGCTGATGGGATCGGACAATATGGCCGGTTTCCATCGCTGGCGCGGATGGACCGACATCATGCGGGCCGTGCCTGTGGCGGTCATCGCACGGCCCGGCTCGCTGCTGGAAAGCCGCACCTCGCCTGCCGCCGCCCGCTTTGCTTCGTTTCGCGTGCCACAGGAGCGGGCGCGCATGCTGCCCTCCATGCCGGCCCCGGCCTGGACCTATCTGACCGCGCCGCTGAACGCCAAGTCTTCGACGGCGATCCGGGCAGGCCGCGCAGGTGCGTGACGTTTCCCGCCATCTGTGCTAGGTGTCTGCTTTAGTCACCGTCCCGGAGCCTTCCACTGACCCCCTCGCCCGCGCACGATGCGCAGAATGAAGCCGTATCGAACACGGCCCATGAAATGGATGCGATTGCGCCCATTCACGACGAAGACGGGTCGGACCTAGCCCCCGATTTCGCAGAGGCCGGCCATGATGGTCCCGGCTTCGACGGCCCGCGCGAAGCCCTGCCCGTCGGCGGCACCGCGCTGGAAGAGGCCCTGCTGGCCAAGCTGGACGACGACAAGGCCCAGGACATCGTCCTGATCGACCTGCGCGGAAAGTCGCCCATGGCCGATGCCATGATCGTGGCGTCCGGCCGGTCGCACCGCCATGTCGGCGCCCTGGCCGATCACCTGCTGCGCACGCTGAAGGACCATGGCCTGGGCAAGGCCAAGGTCGAGGGCCTGCCGCACTGCGACTGGGTTCTGATCGACGCGGGGGACGTGATCGTCCACCTGTTCCGGCCCGAGGTTCGGACCTTCTACAACATCGAAAAGATCTGGTCGGTCGACAGCGCGCACCGCACCGCGCGCGTCTGATCCCCTGAGCCTGAACCCGGCCCGATGAAGCTGGCCATCGCCGCTATTGGCCGACCGGGACGCGGACCCGAAGCGACCCTGGCCGCCGACTATGCCAATCGCGCAACCCTGGCCGGGCGGGCCCTGGGGCTGGGTCCGCTGGACCTGGTCGATCTGGAACCGCGCAAGACCGGCAAGGCCCCCGAGGCCGAGCTGATCCTGAAGGCGGCGGAGGGGGCCCATCTGATCGCCTGCGACGAACGCGGCCGGACCTATTCGTCGCGCGCCTTTGCCGATCATCTTGCCGCGCTTAGGGATCGCGGCGAAAGGCGGCTGGTGTTCGCCATCGGCGGAGCGGACGGGCTGGACCCCAGCGTCCTGTCAGCTGCCGGATCAACCCTGGCCTTCGGCCCCCAGACCTGGCCCCACGCCCTGGCCCGCGCCATGCTGGCCGAACAGCTGTACCGGGCGGTGACCATCCTGGCCGGATCGCCCTATCACCGGGATTAGCGCCAGATCGAGCCGTCCAACGCGCCGGTCCGGCCCACCTCGAACACCGCGCGCATCGCCTCGACATCGAAGTCCAGCGGATCGGCGGTGCTGTCGTCCGGCAGGGCCGCGAAGCGGAAGACCAGACCGTTACGGTCAGCGAAGGCGCGGTTCCCTGCCAGGGTCGAGACCAGCGAGGTACGCAGCATGGTGTCCACGCTGCGCCCCAACACCCCTTGCAGGCTGTCCCGGGTGATGTCGAAGCTGGGCGCGATCCGGCCGTTGACGACCACATGCAGCCGCGCCCCGCGCAGCCGGCCGGCATCATCCTGATACGACCAGAAGGTATCGGGCAGAGCCAGGAAGGGGGTCGCCACCCCGCCGTCGACGTGCATTTCCTCGAACCGCAGCCCCCCGCTCTCCGACGGGATCAGGACCGGCGGAAAGGCGCCGGGAATACTGGCCGAAGCGACCAGAACATTGCGGAATAGAGCCAGGGCGTCCGGGCCGCCACGTATGGCGATGGCCCCCATGTCCCAACTGACCCCTCGCTGGGAATCCAGATCGGTGGTCGCCACCAGCAGCACCCGCCCCTTCCTGGCCTCTGCCGCGACCGCCACCAGCATCTCCTCGGTGACATAGCGTTCGACCAGGGCCCGCAGCGGCTCACCGCGATAGATTCCGGACCCGAAGAAGGTACCCAGACCCTGGCGTTGCAGCAGGCGGCTGGCCGCCCCGCCGGTATAGGCCTCGGTCAGCTCATCATCCCAGTCGGGACCCAGAAAGACGAAGGGTGCCGCCAGAGCCCCGGTCGAGACCCCGGTCACGATCTCCATGTCCGGGCGGGTGCCCGATGCGGTCCAGCCGACCATCAGGCCTGCGGTAAAGGCTCCGTTCGATCCGCCGCCTGAAAGGGCGACGAAATCCAGATGGCCGTCCGGTCCGACCGGCAGGCCCTCCCGCACCTCTTTCTCGAAGAAGGCGACCCGACTTTCATCGTCCAGATAGAAACGCAGGGGCCGATCGTCCGTCCCGGTCACACCCATGGGCACGGCCCCGCCGCGATCCTCGACCGCAAAGTCCGATCGGGTGCCGCTGACACAGGCGGACAAGAGAAAAGACAGGGTCAGGCCCGCCAGCACGCGTGAGTGAATACGCACGGCCATCTCCTTGCAGCGGGTCAGAGGGTGCCGTGGCACCCGAGACGATTACACGCCCATTGCGTCGCGGAAGCGCTGGAACAGATACAGGCTGTCGGTGGGGCCCGGCGAGGCCTCGGGGTGGTACTGGACGCTGAAGACCGGCCGGTCCTTGAGCGCGATGCCGCAGTTGGTGCCGTCGAACAGGCTGACGTGGGTTTCCATCACGGCATCGGGCAGGCTGTCGCGATCGACGGTGAAGCCGTGGTTCATGGACACGATCTCGACCTTGCCCGTCGTCAGGTCCTTGACCGGATGGTTGGCCCCGTGGTGCCCCTGCTCCATCTTGACGGTCCGGGCACCCAGGGCCAGGGCCAGCATCTGATGCCCCAGGCAGATGCCGAAGATCGGCTTGCCCGACTCCACCAGCTTCTTGATTTCGGGCACCGCATATTCGCCGGTCGCCGCCGGATCGCCCGGTCCGTTGGACAGGACCACCCCGTCCGGGTTGCGGGCCAGGATGTCCTCGGCCGAGGTCGTGGCCGGCACCACGGTGATGGCGACGCCGCTGGAGGCCAGGGCCCGCAGGATGTTGCGCTTCACTCCATAGTCGATGACCACGACCGACTTGCCTGCCCCGTCGACGCGCGGATGGCCGGCGGGCCAGTCCCACAGCCCCTCGTCCCACTGGAACGACTGCAGGGTGGAGGCCGCCTTGGCCAGGTCCAGCCCGACCAGGCCCGTCCAGGCCTTGGCCTGAGCCACCAGGGCCTCCAGGTCGAACCGGCCCTCGGGGTCATGGGCGATCACGGCATGGGGGGCACCACGCTCGCGGATGATGCGGGTCAGGGCGCGCGTGTCGATGCCGGACAGGCCCACGACACCGCGGCGCTTCATCCAGGCATCCAGGGTGGCGTCGCTGCGCCAATTGGCCGGATCGGTCGGCAGGTCGCGAAAGATCGCACCGCGCGCGGAGGTATCAGACCCCCCGCCCATCTGCTCGATGTCGTCGATATTGGTGCCGGTGTTGCCGACGTGGGGAAAGGTGAAGGCCAGGATCTGGCTCATGTAGGACGGGTCGGTCAGGATTTCCTGATAACCCGTCATGGCCGTGTTGAAGACCACCTCGCCCAGGGCCGTGCCGGTCGCCCCGACGCCGATGCCTTGCAGGATGGTGCCGTCGGCCAGGGCCAGCACGCCGGTGCAGCCTTCGATCAGGGGGGCATGGGGATGCTGAGCGGTCATGACAGGCTCCTTAGCACCGAATCCCGATCAGCAGACACCGGGAATGGGGCGCGGCGTTGCTAAGGGGCCGCAGCGCCCCGGTCAACCGGCGGCAGTGACCGACGCACCCGCCAGAACCAGATCGTGGTCGTCAGCACGAAGAAGCCCGCCGACGGCAGGATGTAGCCGGGCGCAGCAAAAGCGACGGCGGCCAGGGCGAAGGCCAGTCCGGCGACGGCGATGATCCGGGCCTGCGACCGCCGGGCCAGGCGCCACAGGGCGATGGAACAGACGGCATAGATGAGCAGGGCCAGCACCGAGGTCACCCCCACCAGCATGCCGAACTGGCCGCCCAGGGTCGGCTGGCCCGACAGGACCACCACCACGCTCATCAGGGCGGCCCCCAGCAGGGGATTGGCGATAGGGGTGCGGTCCCCCTGGCCAAAGCCGGCGGGCATATAGCCCTTGCGGGCGGCGGCGCGCGCCGTCTCGCCGCCCATCATGGTCCAGCCCCCGATGGTGCCAAAGGTCTTGGCGATGGCGCACAGGGCAACGAAACCGGCGATGGAGGCACCGAACACCTGTCCGGCCAGATCGGCATAGGGACTGGTCGAGTTGGAAAGCTGGGCCAGGGGCACCACGCCGAACACGGCGACGGTCGCGGCGATATAGACGGCCGTGGCCAGGGCCACTCCCACCATGGAGGCACGCCCGACGTCGCGGGCCGGGTGCCGCACCCGGTGCGACAGGGCCGCCGCACTCTCCAGCCCCAGATAGGCCCAGAAGATCACGGCCAGGGAGGCGGGCACCGACTGGACCAGCGACCCACCCGCCGGATTCCAGGAGGCGGCGAACAGGTCAGGATCGAAGGCCACAGCCCCGGCCACCACGGCGATGACGATCGGGATCAGGCCGACCACCAGGGCCGTGGCCGCCAGCCAGGAGGCGGTACGCGCCCCTACGATATAGGCCAGGGTGGCGGCCCAGATCAGACCGAGATTGCACAGGGTCGCCGCCACCGGATCCTTCAGCACAGGCCAGAAGAAACCGAGATAGCCGGTCGCCGCCACGGCCACGGCCACATTGCCGACCAGACAGGCGATCCAAAAGGCCAGCGAGACCTGGAAGCCGGCGAACCGGCCCAGACCCGCCTCGGCGAACCCGGCAAGGCCATCGGCCTCGGGTCGCAGGCGACCGAGCGCGCCGAACACCAGGGCCAGGGTCGCCGCACCGATCGCCGCCACGATCCAGCCGATCACCGAGGACGCGCCGATGGGGGCCAGGCTGACCGGCAGCAGATATAGCCCCGAGCCGATCATGTTCCCGGCCACGACCAAGGCCGCCAGACCCCAGCCCAGCTTGTGCCGATCCGACAATTCGTTGACCGACAGGGTGTTGGCCACCAGGGGATTGTCGCTCATGCCTGCGCCCGACTGAACGGCCCGGGATCGGGCCATGGCGGCGATCAAAGGCCCAACGCAGGCCGGGGCGTCAACCGCAGAGTCAGACCGTCAGCGATTCCATCGGCGCAAAGACGGCATGTGTGGCCCCGGCGGCAGCGGCGGCAGGGCCGCTTTCGGGACGCAGATTCAGGATCAGGACCTGGGTCGCCGCCTGGCGGGCCGCCGCGATCAGGCGGGTCGCCTCTTCCCAGCCCCTCGCGCCAGTCTGGTCCACCCCGGCGAAGTCGATCGCCAGGCAGTGCGCCCCGGTTCCGTCCATGCCCGCGATCAGATCGGCATCGGGCGCGACATGCAGGATGACGTTGAGACGCTCGGTCTGCAGATGGCCGATCGCCTCGGCCAGGGCCTCGACGCCCGCGACCTCTGGCCCGCCCATGATTTCCAGCAGCAGCATGGCCGGGGCGCTCTGGTGCTGGAGCCCCGCATACAGCAGGGCAAACCGGCCGTGGCTGGTCGCCGCCGTCCGCCAGAAGGCGGGCAGGACGCCGCTGTCCTCGCTGTTCAGCCGCAACAGGTCCAGGCCATGGCCCAGGGTCAGAAGGTCGATGCGGCGCAGGTCGACGGGCTCCAGCGTGCGGCGGCCCAGCAGGGCGCGTTCACCCCCCTTGTGGCGAATGATCCGGCGGACCCGGCGGCTGACCGCGCGCTGGGCGATCAGGTCGAACACCGGCTGCGCCGCCAGGGTCACGCTGAGTTCACGCCGACCGCGCGTCAGATAGGGAAAGGTCAGGCTTTCATAGGCTGCAGCATAGGGCGGGCCGTCGCCTGTCGTCGATGCGGGCTGGAGCCCGGAGTCCGGCAAGTGCGGCGCAGGGCCGCCTGGGTAGGCCATGACCACCTCCTGCAGCGCGCAAGGAAACCGGCCGTCAGCCTGCGCCGGCTTTACTGACAAATCGCCAAGGAAGGCGGTGAATCGAGACGGTGAACAGGCAGCGAGAAGGGCTTCAGGCCGGGATGCGCACCCCGTCCCAGGCAAACACCCCACCGCTGTCGGCCGGCGTCAGGCCATCCAGCACCGTCAGCAACGCGTGTGCGGATCGGTCTGGCGTGAACAGCCGCTCCGGCGAGACCCCTTTCTGGAACGGCCGACTAAGGGCGGTATCGACCGTGCCCGGATGCAGCCCCGCAATCACCGCCTGAGGGTGACTGCGCGCCATCTCGATCGACAGATTCGTCAGGATCATGTTCAGCGCCGCCTTGGACGCCCTATAGGCATGCCAGCCGCCCAGACGGTTGTCGCCGATCGACCCCACCCGCGCCGACAAGGCCACAAAGACCGCCCGCCGGTCCCGTGGCAGCAGCGGCAGGAAATGCTTGGCGACCAGAGCCGGGCCTATGGCGTTGACGCGATAGTCCCGCAGCAGATGCGCGGCCGAAAGGGACCGATAGGTCCGCTCGGGCGATGGGCCGTTGTGAAGAACGCCCGTGGCCACGAAGACCAGGGTGGGAGCGGGGCCCTGCCCTATGGTCGTTGCCGCCGCAGCAATGGTCGCTTCATCCTCCAGGTCCAGCCCGGTTCCGGAGCGCGACAGGGCATGGACCACGCCATAGCGGCCAGAGGCGCGCAGCTGTTCGACCACGGCCGCCCCCACACCCCCCGTCGCACCGATCACGACCGCTGCTTCGTCCGTCATGCTGATCCCTTGTCGCTCCGGCGCGAGATGATGCCTTGGCGGTTATCTAGGCCCCTGGTCGCCGCGCACCGCAACGCGTCGCGTTGACACCCCGCCCTTGCACCTGCGACCGCCTCGGGCCAGAGCGGGGGCCTCGCCTGGAGCCCAGACCATGACCATCACCACCGTCGGCCTCGATGCCGATGACACCCTTTGGCACAATGAGACGATCTTCCGCCTGACCCATGCGCGGTTCGTCGATCTCTTGGATGACCATGGCGACCGCGAGACCATCGAGACGCGGCTGGCCGAGGTCGAGCGGCGGAACCTGCGGCTCTATGGCTATGGGGTGAAGGGCTTCACCCTGTCGATGATCGAGACGGCGATGGAGCTGTGCGAGGGCGGTGCTCCGCCCGAGGTCGTGCGCGAAATCCTGGCGGCGGGGCGCGAAATGCTGGCCCACCCGGTCGAGACCCTGCCGGGGGTGGACGAGACCCTGGCCGCCCTGGCCGAGCGCTATCGGCTGGTGCTGATCACCAAGGGGGACCTGCTGGACCAGGAGCGCAAGCTGGCCGCCTCGGGCCTGGGCGAGCTGTTCGCAGCGGTCGAGATCGTGTCGGAAAAGGACACCGGCACCTATCGCCGGGTGTTCGACCGCCACGGCACCGGCCCGGCCGAGGCCCTGATGGCCGGCAATTCGATGAAGTCGGACGTCCTGCCTGCCATCGAAGCGGGGGCCTTTGCCGTGCACATCCCCTATGTCGTCACCTGGGCCCACGAACTGGCCGACGCCCCCGAAGGCCACCCCCGCTACGGCGCACTCGACACCATCGCCGACCTTCCCGCCTGGATCGCGGCCCGGGCCGATCAGGTATAGCCGAGCGCGCGTCGCAGGCCTGGGGCCTGAAAGTCGACCAGGGCTTTCTGGGTGTCGGACAGGCTTTTCGGAAAGGTCAGGCCATCGGGCAGCTTGAGGTTCTCGCGCGCCGTACGGCTGAGACGCGGGTCTGACCCGATCCGCACCCGTTCGCGCCAGTCGGCGGGCATGGCGATCCCGGCGGCTCCGAGAAGATCGGCGAAGAAGGCTTCGGCCTGAGAGGTCTCCAGGTCCCTGAGCGCCGCGATGATGTCTTCATAGCGGATCACCGTCACCGCTGTGCCCAGCCATGCGACAGCATTGTGGGTGTAGATGTCGATCAGCGATGGCGATTTCTGATGGATGCCGAAGATCATCATGTTGATGATCTGGTCGGCGGAAAACAGCCCCGTCTTCAGGTGTTTGATATTCTCCTGCTCGAAAGCGTCCGAGACGAAGAAGCGCGCCCGGGCCAGCACCCAGTCATACGGGTCCCGGATCAGCAGGATGTGGCGGGCATACCGGATATTGGCTGCGGACTGATCGCTGAACAGGAGATGGGCGCTGGAGAGCTTGGGGGCATTCGGGTCGAACGCGTCCAGATGCTGGTGCATGTTGGGGATCTGGACGAAGTCGCGGTCGTGATGCTGCTCCACCGGCACGAACATCCGCACGATGTTGCGGATCAGGTGGGTACCGCCCTTGGGAATGCTGTTCAGCATCACCGGCTGTGACAGCGGCACCTGTTCGAAGCGAGCGACCTGCGCGTTCAAGGTGTCCTTTATTCCGCGAATGATCGCCATGCGTGCCTCAGTGTCTGGTTTGGCTGCTCGTCTCGTTGAGACCAGCGCTCAGGTCAAAAGAAAAAGGGCGGCGGATCGCGCCGCCGCCCTCCTTCACTGTCAGATCGATCCGATCGAAATCAGAACGACTTGCTGAACCGCACGAAGCCGCGGCGTCCGTAGTAGGCTTCGGTGTACTGCGAAGCGAACACCGAGTTCCCTTGCACCGAGGCCCGTGCCGAAGAGGCAGCGGGGGCCCGCTCGTCGAACAGGTTGGCGACACCACCCGACAGGGTCCAGCCTTCGAACTCATAGGCCAGGGACACGCTGTGGAAGCCGGTGAACTCGGCCGAGGCCTTCTGTTCGGTCAGGCGTCCGTCGATCAGCTGGGTCGGCGTGCCGCCCAGACGGATGATGTCGGCGGTGTTGTCCTGTTTGCCGATCCAGTCGAAGCCCCAGAAGGCCGTCCACGGTCCGCGCGAAACGGTCGCGTTGATGTTGCCGACCAGTTCAGGGTTGCCGATGTTCCCGCGCGGGTCGGTCGTGAAGTCGGCGAAGGTCGCCGTCACGTCTTCCAGCGTCCAGGTGGTCTGGCTGTCCAGGGTCAGGGTTCCCCAGCCGTAATCACCGAACCAGCGCGCGGTGAAGTCCAGGCCACGGTTATTCTGCTGAGAGATGTTGATGTAGGAATCGCGCACCTCGTCGATCGACCGGGACGTGGGGTTCCGGTCGAACTGGTTGCAGATCGGATCGGCGGGGAAGTTCTCGGACAGGTAGCAGGCCTGCAGAATGCCCGCCGCACCCAGAACCGCGACCTCGTCGTTGATCTCGATGTCGAAGTAGTCGATCGCCAGGCTCAGGTTGCTGTCCGGCGGAGTGAGAACGACGCCGATCACCGTGGACTTGGAGGTTTCGGGTTCGAGGACGCCCAGGCCGCCACCGGTCACAACCGTGGCCGTGACGACACCGCCCGTGAACGTCGGCGACACACCGCCGCCCGGTCCGGCCGGATTGGTGCAGTTGACGTAGATCGGATCGGTGACGGAGATCTGGCCGTCAGCCACGCGCGTCGCGAGGTTCAGACACGGGTCGATGCTGCGCTGGGCGATGAAGCTGGTCTGGTCGGCGAGATAAAGCTCGAACAGAGCCGGGGCACGGAAGGACGTTCCGTGGGTCGCCCGGAAGCGGACCGCATCATTGATCGCCCAGTTGAGGCCGATCTTGTAGGTCGAGGCATCGCCCGAGGTCTTGGTGTCGGTGTAGCGACCCGACAGCGACAGATCGAGGCTGCGGGCGAAGGGCGCATTAACCAGCAGCGGAATGGCGGCTTCGGCGAAGACTTCCTTCGTCTCCTCGTCGCCGGCAGTGATGCCCGCACCGGACAGACCCCAGCTGTTGTTCGCCAGGGTGATCTCGCCGGGCGTGTCGTTGATCTCATCCTTGCGCAGGTGGAAACCGACGGCCAGGCCGAGCGGCCCCGCCGGCAGCTCGAAGAGATTGCCCGCGAGCGAGCCTTCGACATAGGTCTGTTCGTAGAGGGTGTTGCCCGTCTCGTTGTCGAACAGGAAGTCGCGCTCGGCCTGAGTCAGGCGGCCGGCCAGGAAGTCCGGGTCCGTGAAGTCGACATCGATACAGGGACGACCGCTGACCGGCAGGTTGGTGCCGACGCAGGACGACGTCTTGAAGCTGGTCGAGTCAACCGCATCCTGAAGGATGACGTCCTGGCTGTAGTCGCCGTCCGAGCGGCTGTACTGGCCGTAGATGTCCCAGGACCAACCGTCCAGGAAGCCGCCCCCGATGTCGCCGCGCAGACCCAGGACGACGCGAGCGTAGTCAACGATCTGTTCGGAATCGAAGTGGTCGGTGATCGGCGTGGCGCTGAGCAGGTTCAGGCCGCTGAAGCCGGTCAGAGGATCGCCGCCGGCACCCGGGCCATAATAGAAGTCCAGGAAGTCGTTGGTGTAGGTGTAGTTCCAGAACTGGCGATAGCTGTCGGTCCGGCTCTCGCGGCGGTTCAGCAGCAGTTCGGCATAGGCTTCGACACCACCGCCCAGTTCATAGGCACCGTCCACGAAGACCGTGTAGCGTTCGATCTCCGGAATGATGGTCGCGTCATAGGCATATTCGCTCAGGTTGTTCGTCACCGCGCGCGAAGGGATGTCGTAGTTGACCAGATAGAAGCCGGCCGGGGCATTCGGATATTGGGCGCTGACCGCCGGATTGGTCGGACGCGTGGGAATGAAATTGCCCAGGTTGCCGTCATAGTCGAACTGGAAGCGACCGGCCCGGCCCGAGAAATCGGGTCCATAGACGTAGATCTGGCCCCAGCTGAGGTCGGTACACTGCGGCTGTCCGGTGCGCGGATCGATGCGGTCGGCGCGGGTGCGGGTGCCGGGCTCGAACACGAACTGGTTGGTACAGATCAGGTCCTCGCGGTCGCCGGCACGAAGGGCTTCCTGACGGTAATAGTCGGCCGAGACGTTCAGATAACCGCGGTCGAAGCTTTTTCCGAAGGTGCCCGAGATGTTGTACTGCTCGCCGCCCTGTTCAAAGGGGACGCTGGCATAGGTCGAGAACTCGGCCCCGTCGCGCGAACGCTGGGTGATCAGGTTGACGACCCCGGCGACGGCGTCCGAACCGTAGATGGACGAGGCGCCATCCTTCAGCACATCAATGCGGTCGATGGACGATTGAGGGATGACGTTCAGGTCGAAGGCGGACACGCCGCCGCGGGTCCCGGCCGGTCCGGCGCGACGGCCGTTCAGCAGAACCAGAGTCCGGTTAGCTCCCAGACCGCGCAGGGAGATGGTCGAAGCGCCCGGTCCGCCGTCGGTCACAAAGGCCGTCGAGATGGCGGCGTTCACCTGGGGCGAACCCGCCGCCAGGGTGGAGCTTTGCAGCAGTTGGGCCGTGTCGCTGATCCCGCGCTGCTGGGCGCGGTCGGTCGTCAGGACCTGGATCGGCGACGGACTTGTGAACTCGTTCTGCGGAATGCGGGAGCCGGTAACGACCAGTTCCTCGACTTCAGTCGCCTCATCGTCCTCGGGATCCTGCGAAGATTGAGCCTGCGCAACGGCCAGACCGGGAACGAGCAGAAGCACAGCGGCGAGCGTGCCACCCGCCAGACTTGATGAGCCGCGAAGACGACGTGCAGACATGAAGGACCCTCCTTGAAGTCGGCGTGAGAGAGCCGCCGACCGATACATAGAAGCTGACCATGGCCGATGGATTGGGCAAAACCAACCCTTCAGACGCTTTTTCGTCACAGATTCGACGCTTTTCAGCAGCGGTGTTGTTGCATTGCGGCATGGAATTCGCCGCTTTGAGCGGCCGGCATCGGGCCCCAAGAAACGCATTGATCGCAACCACGCGGCGCTCTAAACGAGCCGCTTAACCGACAACCCGAACGGCTGGCGCGGCGCATTGTCGCAGCTCGGTCGCGCGCGCCAGGAGCCGATCACGGTGGACGAGAGCGAGGTCCCGCACGAAGAGCGCGACGCAGCCATTCGCGCGTCCCTGGCGGCCCATGGCGATTCCGGCGTCACGCCGCGCCATACCCTGTTCTATTTCCACGGTGACGGCGATCACGACGACCTGAACGAGGTTGCGCGCCGCGCCGGCTTCATCACGCGCGGTGCCGATGACGCGACCGTGCTTGAGACCACCATTCCCGTCGATGCGGCGTCCTTCGCCCCCGTCAGCGCCATGATGCAATCCTGGGCCGCGGCCTTTCAGCTGGACTATGACGGCTGGGAGTGCGCGGTCGTGACCAATTAGAGGAGGCTGAGATGCCCAAACGTACGGACATCCAGTCGATCCTGATCATCGGGGCCGGGCCCATCGTCATCGGCCAGGCGTGCGAGTTCGACTATTCGGGGGTCCAGGCCTGCAAGGCGCTGAAGGCCGAGGGGTATCGGGTCATCCTGGTCAACTCCAACCCGGCCACGATCATGACCGACCCGGAGCTGGCCGACGCCACCTATATCGAGCCGATCACGCCCGATATGGTCGAGAAGATCATCGAGAAGGAGCGCCCCGACGCCCTTCTGCCCACCATGGGCGGACAGACCGCGCTGAACACGGCCCTGGCGCTGGATGCCTCGGGCGTGCTGGCGAAATACGGCGTGGAGATGATCGGGGCCAAGGCCGAGGTCATCGACAAGGCCGAAGACCGCCAGAAATTCCGCGACGCCATGGACAAGCTGGGGCTGGAAAGCCCGCGCTCCAAGGCAGCCCACTCGATGGAGGAGGCGCTGGAAGGGCTGGAGTTCGTCGGCCTGCCCGCCATCATCCGCCCCAGCTTCACCCTGGCGGGCACCGGAGGCGGCATCGCCTACAACCGCGAGGAGTTCGAGGAAATCGTCCTGCGAGGCCTGGACCTCAGCCCCACCACCGAGGTGCTGATCGAGGAATCCGTTCTGGGCTGGAAGGAGTATGAGATGGAGGTCGTCCGCGACAAGGCGGACAACTGCATCATCATTTGCTCCATTGAGAATGTGGACCCGATGGGCGTCCACACCGGTGACAGCATTACCGTCGCCCCCGCCCTGACGCTGACCGACAAAGAGTATCAGCGGATGCGGACCGGCTCGATCAATGTGCTGCGCGAAATCGGCGTCGAGACGGGCGGATCGAACGTCCAGTGGGCCATCAACCCCGCCGACGGCCGGATGGTGGTGATCGAGATGAACCCGCGCGTGTCGCGGTCCTCGGCCCTCGCCTCCAAGGCCACCGGCTTTCCCATCGCCAAGGTCGCGGCCCGCCTGGCGGTCGGCTACACCCTGGACGAACTGACCAACGACATCACCATGGTCACGCCGGCCTCGTTCGAGCCCAGCATCGACTATGTCGTCACCAAGATCCCCCGCTTTGCCTTCGAGAAATATCCGGGTGCCGAGGCCAGCCTGTCGACCTCGATGAAGTCGGTGGGCGAGGTCATGGCGATCGGGCGGACCTTCCAGGAATCGATGCAGAAGGCCCTGCGCGGGCTGGAGACCGGCCTGAGCGGCTTCGACGACGTCGAGATCGAGGGCACGACCGATGTCGATGACGAAGCCGGAGCGCGGGCCGCCGTGGTGCGGGCGCTGGGCCAGCCGACGCCCGACCGTATCCTCGTGATCGCCCAGGCCTTCCGTCACGGGCTGACGGTCGAAGAGGTCCAGGCCGCCTGTTCCTATGAGCCCTGGTTCCTGCGCCAGATCGCCGACATCGTGCGCGAAGAGGGGCATGTCCGGGTCAAGGGTCTGCCGACCAAGCCCGCCGACTTCCGCCGCCTGAAAGCCATGGGCTTCTCTGACGCCCGCCTGGCCCACCTGACCAGCACGACCGAGCGCGAGGTCCGGTGCCAGCGCCGCAGCCTGGGTGTCCGCCCGGTCTTCAAGCGCATCGACACCTGTGCGGCCGAGTTCGCATCCGCCACCGCCTATATGTATTCGACCTATGAGACCGGCGCCCTGGGCCAGGTTCCGGAGTGCGAGTCCGAGCCGTCCGGCGCGCGAAAGGCCATCATCCTGGGCGGCGGTCCCAACCGGATCGGCCAGGGGATCGAGTTCGATTACTGCTGCTGTCACGCCGCCTTTGCCTTCGCCGACATCGGCGTCGAAAGCATCATGGTCAACTGCAACCCAGAGACCGTCTCCACCGACTATGACACCTCCGACCGGCTGTATTTCGAGCCCCTGACAGCCGAAGACGTGCTGGAGCTGATCGAGGTCGAGCGGTCGAAGGGCGACTTGATCGGTGTGGTGGTGCAGTTCGGCGGCCAGACCCCGCTGAAACTGGCCCATGCCCTGCACGAGGACGGCATTCCGATCCTGGGCACGTCGCTGGACTCCATCGATCTGGCCGAGGATCGCGAGCGGTTCCAGGTCATGCTGAACGACATCGGCCTGATGCAGCCGCCCAACGGCCTGGCCCGGTCGGCCCAGGAAGCCGCCGACAAGGCGGACGAGGTCGGCTATCCCGTCGTGCTGCGCCCCTCCTATGTGCTGGGCGGCCGCGGCATGATGATCGTCCACGACCGCGACCAGCTGGACCGCTATGTCGGCGAGGCCATGAGGGTCTCGGGCGAGGATCCGGTCCTGATCGACCATTATCTGAACCGCGCGACCGAGGTCGACGTCGATGCCCTGTGCGACGACGAGACGGTGTTCGTGGCCGGGGTGCTGGAACATATCGAAGAAGCCGGGGTCCACTCGGGCGACAGCGCCTGTTCCATGCCGCCCCACTCCCTGTCAGCCGGGATCGTGGCCGAGCTGAAGCGCCAGACCGAGGCCATGGCCCGGGCGCTGAAGGTGCGGGGCCTGATGAACGTCCAGTTCGCCATCGAAGAGCCCCACAGCGAGAATCCGCGCATCTTCGTGCTGGAGGTGAACCCGCGCGCCAGCCGCACGGCCCCCTTCGTGGCCAAGACCATCGGCCAGCCGATCGCCGCCATCGCCGCCAAGGTCATGGCGGGGGTGCCGCTGAAATCCTTTGCCCTGGCCGACCGGCCCTATGACCATATCGCGGTCAAGGAAGCGGTCTTCCCCTTCGCCCGGTTCGCCGGCGTCGACACCATCCTGGGCCCGGAGATGCGCTCGACCGGCGAGGTCATGGGCCTGGACTGGAAGCGCGAGGACGAGGCGGACATGGCCCCGGCCTTCGCCCGCGCCTTTGCCAAGTCCCAGATCGGTGGCGGCACCACCCTGCCGACCGCCGGATGCGCCTTCGTCTCGGTCAAGGATGACGACAAGCCCTTCATCGTCGAGGCTGTCGCCCTGTTGCTGAAACAGGGCTTCTCGGTGATCGCCACCGGCGGGACGCACGCCTATCTGGTCGAACAGGGCCTGCCGGTCGGCCATGTGAAGAAGGTGCTGGAGGGACGTCCCAACATCGTCGACGCCATGAAGAACGGCGAGGTCCAGCTGGTCTTCAACACCACCGAGGGCAAGCAGTCGCTGCAGGACAGTTTTAGCCTGCGTCGCACCGCTCTGATGATGAAGATCCCGTATTACACCACCTCGGCCGGTGCCTTGGCCGCCTCTCAGGCGATCGGTGCCATCCAGGCGGACGCCCTGGATGTCCGGCCGTTGCAGGATTATGCCTAAGGCCGAACGGAGAGGGAGAAGGTCATGTTTAGGCTCATTGCTGTCGTCGTTGCGCTGATTTCCTTGGCATCACCGGCTCTAGCCCAAGACGATCCTACCCCGCCGATGTCAGCTCAGGCCATCGCGGAAACACGCCCGTTGACCGACCGCTTCTTCACTGCCCTTCAGGCAGGCGAGGTCAGCCGTGCCTATACCGACCTCTTTGCCGGCACATTGGCGGAGGGAAAGACGCTGGAGCTTCAGACTCTGATCTCCCAGAGCACCTTCATCCTCCAGACCTACGGACCGATCACGGGATGGACACTGGCCAGAACTGACTGCATCACACCGACGTTCTGCAGAGTCATCTTTCAGATCAATACCGAGAACGGGCCGATCATGGTCTTGATGAGCCTTTATCGTCGTTCATCTGGCTGGGTGACGACCAACATTCTAATCACCGACATCGCGACAGATCTTTTCGACTGACAGTGCCGCGCTGATCAGGGCGCCGTGAGCTCGTTGCTCCAGACGCCCATGGTCTCGATCGTGGCTTGGATCAGCTCGGCGATCCGGGCGTCGTCGTCGATCGAGGGATGCCAGTCGCAGCCGCCCAGTTCCAGGCCGCCAAAGGCCAGGGGGACGGCCCGATCGGGCTGGTCGGCATTGACGGCGGCGGCCACCGCCTGAACGTCGCCGAAGAAGGCGTCCGATCCCATCAGGATGAAGCGCGCCTGGGGTTGCTCACGCGCCAGATCGCGTACGAAACCGATGTAACGCTGGCGGTATTCGGCCCTCAGACCGGCCTCGTCGGCCCACCGCTCGCCCGCCCCGACCGGCGTTGAGAAGTCGTTGGTGCCCAGGTTGATGACGATGACCTGGGGCCGCCAGTCGCCAGGACCCTCCACCATCCGCTCCGCATCGTCCGGCTTCATCCGGCCATAGAGGGTCGGCAGGCTGAGGTCCGGAGAGGTACCGGCATAGTTCCGCACGATGCCGAAGCCGGAATAGGCATGGGTCCGGTAGTCGGCGTCGAAATGGCGGGCAACGCGGGGACCGAACGCCTGCTGGGTGTCGGTGAAGGCGTGGACTTCCGCGGCTGAACACTCGCGTCGTCCCGATGTATTGCCATAGCCGACGGTGTAGGAATCGCCGATGAACTCGATCTGGCGCGGTCGGGGCATGAAGGTCAGGGCCACCGTGTCGCCCACCGCCTCGAAGGCGATGAAACGGCCGCCACCGGTCTGGCTCTCGGTCTGTTTCTCCAGCCGCACGACGTGATCGCCAGGCGCCAGGCCGTCCAGCGTCAGATCGACCAGGCCCGGCCGGCGAAAGGCCGCGCGCTCCTGTCCGTCGATCAGCAGGCGCATGTGTTCGGTCGGGGCCTCGAACCGCACCCTCACCGCCGTGCCGCTGAACCGCGCCTCGAAATAGATGCCGGGCCAGCCGAAGGTGAGTCCCCCGTCCGGATCCACGATCACCCGCCCGCCGACATGGACCGGCAGGGCCCGTGAGGCGGCATCCTGGGCATGGGCGGTACCGCCGCCCAGCAGCAAGGCGGCAATCATGACGAAGGTTCGGGTCATCTGGCGCATGGGTCTTGTCTAAACTGCGGCGGTGGACGGCAACACCCGCGCGATGTGTGCGGCGGCGTCGGACAGGTCGTCCGGGGACAGTCCGGACAGATTCAGCGTGGCCAGCACCGCCCGGTCACCCTTCGACCGGCGATAGGCGGGGTCGTAATGGTCCTGCATCAACTGGGTCGCCAGGGTCTCGATCTCACCGGCCGAAGCCAGGTCACGCCAACGCGCGATCGTCGTCTTGGCATGATGCCGAGGCAGGCGCGTCAGGGCCTGATCGAGGCGATCGGGGTCGGCGGCAATCTCGACATAGGTCTGAACGATATGGCGAGCCCGATCAGAAAGGGGGGCGGTCATCTCGATCACGGGCGCGGTCCCCATGGCGGTCCAAAACCGGGGCGGCAGCGCGCGCACCCCGATCCGGCTGGATTCAGCCTCCACCACCACCGGGCGGGTCGGATCGAGCGCCTCGATCGCTGCCAGCAGGGCCGTCTCGAAACCGCGTTGCGAAGGCTGTCCCTGAGGCATCGCCCCGAACAGGGAGCCGCGATGCCCGGCCAGGCCCTCCAGGTCCAGCGACTGCACGCCATGGTCGGCCAGCCGGTTCAGGATCGCCGTCTTACCGCAACCCGTCGGCCCCGACAGCAGCACCAGCTGCAGCGGCAGAGGCGTGTCGTAAAGGGCGTTCGACACCCTGCGCCTCCAGGTCTGATAGCCGCCCTCCAGCACCGTCACTGGCCAGCCGACCTGATCCATGACCGTGACCATGGCCCCGGACCGCTGGCCGCCGCGCCAGCAATAGACCAGGGGGCGGAACGATCCGTCCCGCTCCTTCAGCGCGCCCTCCAGATGTCCGGCGATGTTTCGCGCCACCAGGGCCGCCCCCATGCGCCGGGCCAGAAACTTGGAGCCCTGGACATATTCCGTACCGACCAGGGCGCGCTGCTCGTCATTCAGGACCGGCAGGTTGATCGCGCCCGGGATGTGATCGAGGGCGTACTCGGACGGGCTGCGCACATCGATGATGGCGTCAAAGGCGGCGCGGGCCGCCGGACGCAGATCGGTCGTGCGCCGGATCACGAGGGACGGACGCGGACCTGGGCCGGTCCCTCCACCACACGGCCGACGACGACCGCGTCGACGCCTTCGGCCCGGGCAGCCGCCTGAAGCTCGGCCAGTTCGCCCTCTGCCACCGCGATCAGAAGCCCGCCTGAGGTCTGGGGATCGGTCATCAGGGTCCGGAGCTCGCCTTCGTCCAAGCCCAGCACATCCTGGCCATAGGCGGCCCAGTGGCGGCCCGACGCCCCGGTGCGAAGCCCCGCCTCCAACAGCGCCCGCACGCCCGGCAACACAGGCGGATCGGCACTCAACTCTACCGTCACGCCCGCTCCCCTGGCCATCTCCAGCGCATGCCCCAGAAGGCCGAAGCCGGTCACGTCGGTGACGGCGTGGACCCCGCCCCGCCCGGCCAGTCGCGCTCCGAACCGGTTCAGCCGGGTCGTGGAGGCGACCAGGGTGGCATAGCCCGCCTCGTCCAGACGTCCCTGTTTGAGCGCGGCGCTCAGAATGCCGACACCCAGCGGCTTGGTCAGCACCAGCCGGTCGCCCGGACGGGCCCCGGCGTTCGTCAGAATATGATCCGGGTGGACCAGCCCCAGAGCCACCAGTCCATAAATCGGCTCGACGCTATCGATCGAGTGCCCGCCCGCCACCGGAATGCCGGCGGCAGCGCAGACCGAGGCCCCACCCTGCAGGATCCGGCCGATCGTCTCGGACGACAGGACGTTGATCGGCATGCCGACCAGGGCCAGGGCCAGGATCGGCGTGCCACCCATGGCATAGACGTCGGACAGGGCGTTGGTCGCCGCGATCTGGCCGAAGTGGAACGGATCATCGACCACCGGCATGAAGAAGTCGGTCGTGGCCACCAGGGCCTGGGTGTCGTTCAGACGCCAGACGGCGGCATCGTCGCTGGTCTCGTTCCCCACCATCAGGTCGGCGAACATCGCACCCTGGGGCATATCCTTCAGGATGTCGCGCAGCACGCCCGGCGACAATTTGCAGCCGCAGCCTCCACCGTGGGCGAGCGAGGTCAGCGAGGGTTCGGTTCGGGTCATGCCCCTGGATTGAGCCAATCTGCGCGGCGGTTCAATCGCCGCACGCCCGAAACCGGATCGCATCCCTGGCGTTTGGTTCGCTCAAAAGGAGATCAGACATGCCCATTCCCAAGATCGCCACCGTTCTCGGCGGCCTGCTTCTGAGCCGGGGCGGACGCCGGATGGCGGGCCGTCATGCGGGAAAGCTGGCCCTGGCCACCCTGGCCCTGCAACTGTGGCAGCAGCGGCAGGCGTCCAAACGTCCGGTTCGGGGCAAATCGGCGCCGAAGGGCGGTCCGGCCAAACGGTGGAGCGGTCGCCGGGTCTGAAGTGCGTGTGGACGGCTTGGCCGGGTCAGGCTAGGCGTGGCTTCGACACATCCGGGTCGATCGGCCCGATGAAGAGGCCGCGCCATGATCACTGTCCACCATCTGAACAACTCCCGTTCCCAGCGCGTGCTGTGGCTGCTTGAGGAGTTGGGACTGGACTATCAGGTGAAACGCTATGAGCGGGACGCCAAGACCATGCTCGCACCGGCCGAGCTTCGGGCCATCCACCCCCTCGGGAAGTCCCCCGTCGTCGATGACGGTGAGGTGCGCGTGGCCGAAACAGGGGCCATCGTCGAATATCTGCTGGACACGCATGGTGAGGGGCGGCTTCGTCCCACGCCGGGCACGGCTGAGGCCCGTCGCTATACCTATTGGCTGCATTACGCCGAGGGCTCGGCCATGACGCCTCTGCTGCTGAAGCTGGTGTTCGGTCAGCTTCCGAAACGGGCCCCCGGCCTGGTCAAGCCGATCGTCAATGCCGTGTCGAACAAGGCGCAGGAGGGCTTCATCGACCCTCAGATCGCCGCCCACGTCGCCTATTGGGAGGCTGAACTGAGCAAATCCGCCTGGTTCGCGGGCGACCAGTTCTCAGCTGCCGACATCATGATGAGCTTTCCGCTGGAGGCCGGACGCAGCCGGGCCCCCTATGACGGGCGGCCCCGGATCGAGGCTTTCCTCGCGGCCATCCATGCCCGCCCCGCCTATCAGCGCGCCCTGGAACGCGGCGGACCCTACGCCTACGCGTGATCGCAACCTCCGGCGATTGTCGGCGTTAACCGCCTATGCGCCTGAGAACCCTCCAGATCACCGCCGCCATTGCGGCCATCATCGCCTTCGTCCTGGCTTTCGTCGTGGCGGGGATCGCCCTTGTGTCCGGCGCCTTCATGCTTGCGGGGTTGGCAGCCGTAGCCTGGCTGGCCTGGAGCCTGGTCAAACAGGTTCACCGCCGTCAGCGGCGACACCCCGCTTGAGTTCGACGGCCTGATGGCCTAGCCTCTCCGCCCGGTCGCCCACGCCCAGCGACCATCGTACAGCGTTCAGGTCCTTCCCTTCGGGCGGCATAAGAAATTCACGATACATGGAAAAAGTGCCGATGACGGCCGGGGGCTATCGCGCCCTCGACGATCAGTTGAAGCAACTCAAGTCGGTCGAAAGGCCGGCGGTGATCGCGGCTATCTCTGAAGCGCGCGCCCATGGCGACCTCAGCGAAAACGCCGAGTATCACGCGGCCAAGGAACGCCAGGGTTGGATCGAGGGCCAGATCGCCGAAATCGAGGACAAGATTTCGCGCGCCCAGGTCATCGACGTCTCCAAATTGTCGGGCGACCGCGTCAAGTTCGGGGCCACGGTCACGATGGTGGACGAGGATACCGAGGAAGAGGGCTGCTATCAGATCGTCGGCGAGCACGAAGCCGATGTGAAACAGGGCAAAATCTCAGTCGCGTCGCCGATCGCCCGGGCTCTGATTTCCAAGGAGGTCGGCGATGTGGTCGAGGTGAACACCCCCGGCGGCGTCAAGGCCTATGAAATCCTCAAGGTCGAGTGGAAATAGGGGCCGATAAGCCCCCGCTCCTGATTCAGGTCGTCTCCGACGGCCGCATCGGCATGGAAAATCAGGCCCTCGGTCTGGCCGAGGCCGTGGCGCGTCTGGTGCCCGCCCGTATCGAGGTGAGGCGCGTGCGCTGGCGGCCCCTGTTTGACCGGCTGCCGTCGGCGTTGAAGACCCGCGCCATGCTGGACCCGGCGGCGGACAGCCCTTTCCCTGCTGAGGACACGCCCTGGCCTGACCTGTGGATCGGCACGGGGCGCGCGACCCTGCCTTTGGGCCTGTGGGCCAAGGTCCTCTCAGGGGGCCGGACACGGGTGATCCAGACCCAGGACCCCCGCTGGCGCACCGCCGATTTCGACATGGTGGTCGCCCCCCGCCACGACGGCGTGCAGGGCAAAAACGTCCTGCCCATCACCGGCTCTCCCCACCGGATCACGCCCGAGCGGCTGGCCGAAGCCATGCCTCCCTTCGCCGGAGCGATCGATGCCCTGCCCCATCCGCGGGTGGCGGTCCTGATCGGCGGTCGGTCTCGCAGTCACGACCTGACAGTTGACCACGCCCGATCGCTGGCGGAACTGATCGCGGCCGCGGTCGACACCGCCGGGGGCTCGCTGATGCTGACGTTTTCACGTCGAACACCGCCGGAGGCACGTGCCGCCATGACGGAACGGCTGAGCGGGCTGAAAGCGGTGATCTGGGATGAGACCGGCCCCAATCCCTATTTCGCCTTCCTGGGCACCGCCGACCACATCCTGGTGACCGAGGACAGCGCGAATATGGCCGCCGAGGCCGCCTCGACCGGAAAGCCTGTCCACATTCTGCCCATGGTGGCCCGCAAGTCGGCGGGCAAGTTCGCGCGGCTGCATGCTGACCTGCGCGATCGCGGCGCGGCGCGGCCTTTCGACGGCTCATTGACTCCCTGGACCTACGAGCCGCTGGCTGAAACCGACCGTGCAGCCAGGGCGATCGTCGAGCGGTTCGTCAGCCCGCGGGCCTAGTCGCCGCCGCCACCGCCGTCACCGCCTCCGTCGGCCCCACCATCGCTGCCGTCCTGATCGGCGATGCTCTTGCCGCGGTCCCCGCCATGAGCACCGGCGTCAGAGACATAGGCACCGTCGCCCCCCTCGCTGCGCCGCGACGACCGTCGCTTGTCACCCATGTCCGCCAACACCCCGACCAGAACGCCGACCGCCAGTCCGATGGCCAGGCCGATCGGCAGATTCCCCATCGCCAGGCCCAGTCCCGCCCCGATCGCGACGCCGACCGCCAGGCCGACTCCGATGAAACTGCGCTGCTGCATGACCAAATCGTCCGTTTCGTCTGTGAATGTCCGCAATCCTAGCATCGCGCACAGCGGAATCAGCGCCTAAATAGGGGCATGACCACGCCCTCCTCCGACATCCGTACCGTCCGCGTCGCCATCATCGGCTCGGGTCCCGCCGGCTGGACCGCCGCCATCTATGCCGCGCGCGCCCTGCTGAAGCCTGTCATCATCGCCGGATTGCAGCCGGGCGGGCAGCTGACCATCACCACCGACGTGGAGAACTATCCCGGCTTCGCCGACGTCATCCAGGGGCCCTGGCTGATGGAGCAGATGCAGAAACAGGCCGAGCACGTCGGGACCGAGATCATTCACGACATCGTCGTCTCGGCTGACCTGTCCCGCCGGCCGTTCCACCTGAAGCTGGACTCGGGGGCCGAGATGCTGGCCGAGACGGTCATCATTTCCACCGGGGCCCAGGCCAAGTGGCTGGGTCTGGAAAGCGAGGCCAAATATCAGGGCTTCGGCGTCAGTGCCTGTGCCACCTGTGACGGCTTCTTCTATCGCGGCAAGGAGGTCATCGTGGTCGGGGGTGGTAACACCGCCGTCGAGGAAGCGCTGTTCCTGACCAACTTCGCCTCGAAGGTTACAGTGGTCCACCGCAAGGACGAGTTCCGCGCCGAGAAGATCCTTCAGGACCGGCTGTTCGCCCATCCCAAGGTGGAGGTCGTGTGGAACCACGTCGTCGATGAGATCCTGGGCGTGACCGAGAACGGTGGCTCGAACGTCACGGGTGCCCGGCTGAAACACGTTCAGGACGGTTCGACCCGCGAAGTCGCGGCCGACGGGGTCTTCATCGCGATTGGCCATGCGCCCTCGTCAGAACTGTTCAAGGACCAGCTGGCAACCAAGGCCGGAGGCTATCTGGTGGTCAAGCCCGGCACGACCCAGACCGAGATCGAAGGCGTCTACGCCGCCGGCGACGTGACCGACGACGTCTATCGCCAGGCGGTCACCGCAGCGGGGATGGGCTGTATGGCAGCCCTGGAGGCGGTGCGCTTCCTGGCCGAAAAGGATCATGCGGCCCAGGGACAGCCCATCAGTCACCACGAGGCTGAAAAGATCGGCGCCTGGTAGGTTGCCTTCAGCCGAACAGCTGTAGCTCGGGCGGTGCAAATTCGACCGGACGGCCCTGGCGACGCCTGAGGGCATAGTCGACGGCCGTCTGCACCGCGCGTTCGTCGGTCGGCTTGGACAGGACACCGATCGTTCCGGCTACGCCGTCCCGGACCATCCCCGGATTGGCGGTCATGAACAGAACGCTGACGCCGCGATCCTGACCCAGTTCGCGCCCCAACCCGATGCCGGTCGGACCATCGGACAGGTGAATGTCGACCAGGGCCAGATCCACCTCATTCTCGGCCACGAGGTTGCGTGCGGTCGCAGCGTCCGCTGCTGTGCCGATGACCTCATGCCCCAGGTCCTCCAGCACGAAGCGGAGTTCCATGGCCACCAGAGCCTCGTCCTCAATGATCAGGATACGCGCAGTCATAACCGTCTCAGTCTTGTCCTCTCGTCGAACGCCGCTCCATTCAGGAACGGCCCAACCCAACGTGCGATGGCGTTGCAGGTTTCAGGCCATCCCGCCTATGCGACATTCTGTGCCGCCCGGCGGCGGGACAAAGCGGTGGCCGGCAGATCGGCCACGACACGCAAACCGCCCTCAAGCCATTGTCGTTCCAGGCGTCCGCCCAATTGTCCTTCGACCGAAAGCGTGGCCAGTGACGACCCGAAGCCGGCGCGCGTGGGCGGCTCATGGATGGGCGGTCCATCGTGTTCGGTCCACACCAGGATGAATCGGTCGCCCTCGGCCCGGGTGTCCAGCGTGATGTAGCCCTGATCGTTCGACAGCGCCCCGTACTTGGACGCGTTGGTGGCCATCTCGTGGAACAGCAGAGCCACCGACGTAGCGGCCTGATCGTCGAATACGGCGTTGTCTCCGCTGATCACGACCCGCGGCGCACCGTCCGACCCGGCATAGGCCTTGAACAAGGCGGCCAGAAAATCGTGCAGGGTGGTGTTGCCGATGTGCGGCTTTGACACTTCCGAATGGGGACGCACGAATTCGTGCGCCTGTGCCAGAGCGTTAATCCGGGTGCGTAGTGACTTGGCAAAGCCCTTGGCCTCGGGAAACTGCCGCGCCGACAAAGCCACAAGGGCCGAGATGACGGCGAAGATGTTCTTGATCCGATGGCTCAGTTCCTGGCTCAATAGCTCCTTGGCCTCGTCAATCTTCTTCAGATCGTCGATGTCCGTGCAGGTGCCGAACCAGCGGATAATGCGGCCATCTTCATCGCGGATCGGAGCGGCGCGGCCCAGAGTCCAGCGATAGATGCCGTCGTGGCGACGCAGACGATATTCGATCTCATAAAGCTCACCGGTCTTGAGCGAATGAGTCCAGCGAGCCCAGGCACGCGCCTGGTCCTCCGGATGGAACATGCCGGCCCAGCCCTCGCCGTCCGTGCTGCCAACAGGCGTCCCGGTAAACTCGTACCAGCGGGCATTGTAATAGTCGTGGAACCCGTCGGGCAGCGTCGACCACACCATCTGGGGCATGGAGTCGGCGATCACACGGAACCGGGCCTCGCTGTCGGACAGTTTGCTGGCCGTGGCTGCCAGCACCTCGGCTGATCGGCGCTCTGCCTTCACGGCCCGGCGCAGCTTCATCAGGTCCATGGTCTGCCGCGACAGGGTTTCCAGCGCCTGCATCTGCAGAGGCGTCAGTCCGTCCGGCCTCGGGCGCGTGTCCAGCACACACAGCGTCCCCAGGGGCAGCCCCTCATCCGTCTTCAACAGGACCCCGGCATAGAAACGGATGCCGCCATCGGCGAGGACCAGGGGGTTGCAGTTGAACCGAGGGTCCTCGGTCGTGTCGCGAACGATCAGGTGATCGTTCTGCAACAAGGCATGCCGACAGAAGGAGGTCTCCAACGGAGTCTCATCGACACCCAGGCCCACCTCTGCCTTGAACCACTGTCGGTCCGCAGCGATCAGATTGATGACCGCAATCGGCGCATCGCAGATGCTGGCGATCAAAGCCGCCAGATCGTCAAAGGCGCGTTCCCGCCCGGAATCCAGAATGTCGAAATCATAGAGCGCGGCAAGCCGTGCCTGTTCATCGAATGGGGGACTTTCAGCAGACACGCTCAAGCCTGGGTGGGGCGCCTTGGGGCGCGGTGGACGACATGAAATGCATCCGAACCACAGCCGTTGCAACGCCCCTTGCCGTTACCGCGTCAGCCGCCGGGACGACCCACTTCCTCGACGTCCATTGTCGTCACCCCGGGGGGCGGGGCGGACGGTGAGACCACCGGCCGGGGGGCCTCATAGGCGGCCAGATTGCGGTTGATCTCGGCAACTTCCTCGGGTGTGGGCTGGCGCCGGCCGCCCAGGCTGGTCACCCCTACCACGCGGGTGCGGCCATCGATCTCGACGGTACGCACCGCACTGCCGCCATTGGCTGCGGCCTGAGCCAGGGCCGCATCGGCCTCGTCCGGGGCTGCGGACGCCGCCGTCACGATCCGTGGCCGGGCGAACCTGGCCTCGTCGATCACGGGCTCGCGACCCGAATAGGCCTGGCGGAAGGCGGCCGTCTCTCCGTAGACACCCTTCCAGCGATAGAAGATGTGCGCCCCGATCTGGGTGATCTTGTTCAGCGTGGGGGCCCACCAGGGGTGAACATAATCGGCGTGGTAATGGGTCGCGGTTCCCACACGCACCGCCACATGGCCGGCCAGGGCCCGCTCGGCCACGATCCGCGCGCGGTCCCAGGCCCAGGCGACCGGACCCTGCGCCAGGGATCCGTCGCAGGTGAAGCTGAACTGGCAGCCGGTCACGCGCTCCGCCCCCTGGAACACCACCCCGCAGATGGTGTCCGGATAGTTGGGGTCGCGCACCCTGTTCAGCACGACCTGAGCAACCGCCTCCTGACCCTCGGTCGGCTCCAGCGCCGCCTCGTAATAGATGGCCTGGGTCAGGCAGCGCAGGGCGCGACGACGGTCGTCGGCCGTGCGCGGGCGGAAGACAAAGGGCTTGGCAGGGCGCAGAACCCCGCTGTCCACCGGCATGGCGGCATTGATGCGCTGGGCATCCAGCCCCTGGGGCGCGCCATCCAGTGTGGGCTTTCCGGCCAGAGACAGACTTTCCCAGCCCGGAGTCAGGCCCAGAAGGCTCGGACGCACAGAACCGGGATCGAACCGTCCGGCGAGCGACAGCAGTGCCGGATCATAACGCGCGGTCAGGGCCCGCAGCCCGCCCGGTCCCAAATCGCCCTGGGTCGTCCGCGCCAGCACTTCTGCGCGCCGGTCGACGTCCGGACGCGGCGTTGAACTGGCGGCCAGCGCGACACCGAAAGCGGCCATGGCGGCGGGGACACCGGCGGCGAACCGCCGGGCCTGAGCCTTCATGACTGTCCAGTCGATGACGCGCATCTGGTGTCCGGATGACGGTGCTCGCGCACCTCGTATCAGTCTTCTTGCACGAGGTTGGCGGCGACATTCAGGCGAATGACGCCGTTCTCTCTCCGGATCAGCGCGATCCCAGGCTGGAGCGAAGCATCCAGGCTGCCTTTTCATGGGCGGCCAGGCGCTGGGTCATCAGATCGACGCTGGCCTCGTCACCGGCTTCATCCGCCTCATCCAGCGCCGCGCGGGCGGTGGCGATGACGGTCTCGTGGTCGCGCATCAGCTCCTTCAGCATCTCCGGAGCGTCCTTTTCAGGATCGCCGTCCTTGATGGACGTCAGATTGGCAAAGGCCGAGCCGCCTTGAGGCACCAGCTCACCGAGCGCACGAATGCGTTCGGCGATATCGTCCAGCGCCGCCCAGATCTCGCGGTACTGAAGCTCCAGAAGATTGTGATAGCTGAAGAACTCCGGCCCGCGCACGTTCCAGTGATAGCCGTGGGTCTTCAGATAGACGGCATAGCTGTCGGCCAGCACCTTGGTCAGCTGCTGAGCCACGCCGCTGCGTTCGCCCTGTGTCAAGCCGGTATCGATGCTGGCGGTCATGAAAGGTCTCTCTTCAGGCAGGAATGGCGGCGGCGATGTCGCCGCATCCGGGAGTTAGGAAGCCGCCGCCCCTCAGCCAAGGGCGTATCGTCGCATATGGCCACGTTTGACAAGACGCCGATCGTGACATCAAGCAAGGCGCTGGTCGGCGATGACGCTGGACGGGGATTGCATGGGCGCTGACGCCTTCTTCAGAAGCATTGCGCTGTCGCCTCCGCCGGGCCTCTGGCGGACCCTTGCGATCATCTTCGGTTGCGCCCTTGGCGGATTGGCCACCCGGCTCGCGCTCGGTCCCGTCATGGGCAGTCTGCCCGCTTATGTGATCCTCATCCCTTCGGTGGTGCTTGCTGCGCTTTGGGTTGGCCGTCGCGGAGGCCTGGCCGTAACGGTCATCGGCATCCTCGGCAACGGAATGATCGTCGCTCAAGCCTCCGGTGCAAGTCTCGATCAGATCGGGCTCACCACAGGCGGGATCGTGTTCGCGGCGGTCGCCGTCCTGATGACCTTGGTTGCCGGCTCGCTCAGAAGCTCGCTCAGACTGGCCGAAGCGCGCCTGCTGGACTTGCAGCGGTCGGAGCATCGCATCGACGAAAGCGAGACGCGGTTCCGGGACATCAGCGATGCGGCCCCGGTCATGTTGTGGACCGCCGACGCCAAGGGCCGGGTCTATCTGAACGCGGCCTTCCGGCAGTTCTGGGGCAACAGGCCCCTCAATGTGCTGAACCTGAAGCCCTGGCTGGATGCCATCCACCCCGAAGATCGCGACCGGGTGTTCAAGGCCAGCATGAACGCCCTGACGAAACGCACGCCCCTGGTCATCGAGGGCCGCTATCGTCGGCACGATGGCGAATGGCGGATTCTGGCGACCGAGGCTCAACCCCGACTGGGACCTGACGGGGCCTTTCTGGGCATGGTCGGGGCCAATACCGACGTCACCGAACAGCGCCACGCCGAGGCCGCAGTCCGCGAGAGCGAAGCACGGTTCCGGCTGATGGCCGACACCGCCCCCTCGCCCGTCTGGCTGACCAATGCGGCCGGTGAGGTCGAGTTCGTCAACAAGGCCCTGGAAGTCTTTTATGGCCAGGCGGCCGAAAACATCCTCGGCCATGTCTGGAAGCAGGCCATTCATCCCGACGACGTCGCCGCTGTCGGCGTGGCACAGGCCCCGCGCGAGGAACGCCTGCCCTACGGCTTCGAATGCCGGTTCATGCGCGCCGATGGCGCATG